>NZ_NPDI01000006.1:0-18980 GCF_002251265.1 Rhodopirellula sp. MGV
ATGCGTCGATCACCGCGTCAAACCAAACGCATCACGCGTCTCTCTTTCCACACTGGCTCCCCTCGCCACCCAAACTTGCTTGGGGGAGAGGGGCCGGGGGGAAAATGCGTTCAGGCCGGCATCACCAAACACACCAATCCACTCAACCGCTCGCTATCGCGAATGCGGCTAATCTGTTACTCGTGCACGAACGTCACGTTTTCGCTACGGATCGCGATCGATCCGGGCAAATCCCTTGCGTCGATCTGTAACAACAACGTGTGCTTGCCTGGCTTCAATTGAATCGGCTGCTTCGTGGTGCCTTGATCTTCACCATCGACCCACACGTGAGCTTCATCGATGTTGTCGACGGTGAACGTCGCCGCCGTTTCACTGCCAACTTCAACTTGTGTTCGCAGGTAAATATTGACCAATGAAATATGCCGTGGCTGCGCGGTAAGCTGCTTCAGCGTCTCACCATCGATCTTGCCACTGACGCGTGCTTGCACGGGCTTCCAACCGTCGATCGGTTTGCCGGCGATGATGTCACCGTTGCCTTCTTGTTCGATCCGGTGTGTCCCCGCAAAAACCTCCAAAACCCGCGCGACCGTTTGGCGACTAGCATCGAACTCGCCAGGCTTGCCCAAACGCGTCAGGAACTTGATCAAATCAAGCTGGTCTTGTTGTGACACTCGATCCAGCAACGCGGCCGGCATCAGCGACTTGCCTTGCTTGACCTGCACGACTTCATCCCTTGCGATACGAATCAGTTTGCCAGTGGCATCGCGAATGACCAATTCGTCATCCGTGCTGCCTTGCTCAATTCCGGCAAAGACCTGTCCGTCTTCGTTCAAGACCGTGACCGAATGGAAGTTCTCTTTGATCTTTGCGTTGGGATCGAACAGCGATTCGATGATGTAATCGATCGGTGCACTCGCACCCAAACTGGTCATGTCTGGACCGACTTTGCCGCCAACGCCGCCGATCGCGTGGCAAGTAACACACTGCAAGCTTTGTTGTCGATAGACCAGTTCACCGTGTGACGCGTCGCCACGCATTTCCACCAGTCGACGGATCTCGGTCGCTCGCTCCGGCGACCACGCTGCCGCAGTCATCGTCAAACCGCTTTGTGGCATCAACGCGTCGATCAGCGGCCCGGTCGTTTTACCGATTTCATTCGCCGCTCGAATCCCCGCACGCGCGGCGACTTCGTTGATACCGTCGCTTGGCATCGAACTGACCAACAGCTTCTCGCCATCTTTGGTTGCCAGCATCGAACGCCATAGCGTGATCGCTTCGGTTTCGTTCTCGATTCCAGACAGCGCCGCATACAGCGGGCCAACCGCCTTCGATGCATCAATTGATGCCAACCCACTGATTGCCGCGTTGCGAATGACCGGTGACTGCGAATCACTCGCAAGCGATGCCAATGCGTTGGTTGCCGGCGCACCGCCGCAAGCACGCAGAGCATCGACCGCTTTCACTCGCAGTGTTTCACTCGCGTCCGAAGTTGCAGCCAACGTCGCCAATTGCGGAACAAAAAATCGAAGTCGCCATGCACCGATCAGGTTGATCGTTGCCGCTTTTACGCTTTCGTTGTCGTCATTGAGCAACTTGCCAACTCCTCGACCAGGCGAGTCCAACTTTGGCATGATCTTGCGAAACTTCTGAGCGTTCGCGACGGCGTTCAACGATCGGACCAAGGCCTCTTCGCTGAAGGTCCCGGCAACGGCTTGCTGATAAAGGGTGGTGACTTCGCTTTCGCCGCCCGCCTTTGCGATCAACTCAATCCATGGGCCGGTCCCATCGGCCGGGATACCATTGTTGGCCAAGTAGTCGCTCAGGAACTGGCTGGAACGTTCCGCAGGAACACTTGTGAGCAAGAACTCCAACTCGCTTTGGCCATAGCTTTGTTGGCTCTCAGGATTGTTCAAATCGGCAATCAACTGCTCAGTGTGTTGGCCAACGTTGTTAAACAATGCGTGCGAAATAAATCGGTCACTCGGTTGCTGCAGCGCGGTCAGCGATAACTTGATCGCTCCCAGCGTACCGACTTTGTTCAACGCACAAACCGCTTCCAATCGCACACGGGAAGCCGGATCAGTAATCCGGTCCGACAGCCATACGATCGCTTGATCGGTATCCAACGACGCGGCGGGATTGGTGGGGTCGGCCCAGTCACCCAACAAACGTGTTGCAGCGGCGCGGGTATTGGAGTCTTCGTCGGTCAGGATCGACTGCAGCCAATCGTGATTGGGGCTACCCAAAGCCGCTGACAAGCGAACGGCGTCAACACGATGCTGTGATTGCTGTGCCGCATCCCAAACACCAGCAAGTTGCTCCGCGGTCTGATCACCACGTTCGATCAACACACGACGTGATTGCTCACGAAGGTAGCGGTCGTTGCCAAACAGGTTCGCAACGAGCGCTTCGTGTGTTTGCTCACGAAGGTTCATTGGCTTGCGGAGCGTTTTGTCTTTCACCGTGACACGCCAAATGCGTCCATGCCAACGGTCACGACGCGGATCACGGAAGTCAACTTCGCCGTGATTGATGATCGGGTTAGACCAGTCGGCGATATAAAGGGCGCCATCAGGGCCTTGCTTGACATCGATCGGCCGGAACGTGCTGGCGTTCGTACGCAGCAAATCACTCTGTTGAGTTGTGACAAAGCCTGATTCCGATTCCGACAACGAGAACCGTGTCACACGGTTGGCACGGAAGTCACACGTGATGAACGATCCCTGCCACTCGTCCGGCATGCTGTCGCCTTCAACGATTTCGCCGCCGCAGAATTTTGGATAGTTGCCGGGGCTGATCAAATCCAGAACCTGCCGTGCACCAGGCGTCGGGTTGAATGTCGCACCGGGAAAGACGTACGCGATCCCCTGGAACCCCGCACCGTCGGTCATAAACGAATTGCCGTATTGGTCGAACTGATGTCCCCAAGGGTTCCACAAACCACGGAAAAACAGGTCCATTCGACGATGGCGAGGATCAAAACGAAATCCGCCGCCCGCTTTCAATCGAGCCACACCGTAAGGCGTTTCCGCATCCGTTCGCGTGTAAACAGACTGGTTCATGTACAACCGGCCGTCGGGACCAAAGTTCAACGTGTGCAGGTTGTGGTGGGTGTCTTCGGTGCCAAAGCCGCTGAGGACGCGTTCGCGGCGATCGGCTTTGCCGTCCCCATCGGTGTCTTCTAAGTACAACAAGTCCGTACTCTGAGCGACGTAGACACCGTTGCCGGCGGGTGCGATGCCGGTCGGGATCAACAATTGGTCAGCAAAGATCGTTGACTTGTCAGCGGTTCCGTCGTTGTTCGTGTCTTCAAGGATCAGCACCTTATCCGGCAGCGACTGGCCGACTTCGATCATCGGATACGCTTCACTGCTCGCCACCCACAGCCGACCTTGAGGGTCAAAGTTCATGTGGATTGGCTTATTCAGCATCGGGTTTTCGGCCCACAACGAAACCTCCAACCCTTCGCCAACCACAAATTCCGGATGGGGCTGCGGCGTGAACTCGGCATACTTCGATTCGACATGAAGTTCTTCGGCTTTGCTTGGTGCGGAGTCCAGCGTACGAAGCTTCGCGATCGTTGCCTCTTCGGCTTCGATCAACGGGTCAAACTGTGGAATCTCGACCGCGTTTTGGCCCTGTTCATGTTTCCGGAACCCAAACACGTACGCCATGTTGGCTGGCCGAGAGCGATGGAACCACAGGCGGTTCTTTTCCAAGATCACGGCACGAAGTGCGGCCGCAGCATCGCCGTTCTTCCAGTCGGCTTGCTTCAGTCCTAGTGCGTCTCCGATCGTCGCGGCAACCGCTTGGTAACCGGCGCTATTGAGATGCACCGCGTCTTTGCGAAGTGCCGTGTCCATTGCGGCATGACGCAGATCGACGAACGTTCCGTTGTTCTGCTGCGCGGCGGAAGCGATCGCCTCGCTAAAACGATTGACGACGTTTTCGGTCAATACTGATTCGCCGACCGCTGACAGCGGCGATAGATAAATGAACTGGCAATCCGGCGTCGTCGCTTTCAAGTGATCAGCCAGTTGTTGCAGTTGCTTCGCGAACGACGCGATCGATTGATCGAGTGTGACGGTCGATCCGGGACGTTCCACCGCGGCGGCAAAGTCCAAAGCATTGGCCATGCCGTAACCGATGATCGCAACGGTGGGCTTGGTCAGTTCGATCTGTTTCTGCAGCTGCTTCCAACCCTCGTCAGCTGGCTCGTGACCGGCTTGCAACAAGCTGAGCCCGAACCGTGAATCGCCGGCCGGTGTGTCACCGTTCCAGCCAAGGTTTCGAAACGTGACGCCAGCCTTGGGATGAGACGTCGTCAACATCGTTTCGATCCAGCCGAAGTACTGCTCCTGCTCGACCAGCCCGTCACCGATCATCACGACACGATCGCCGTTACCGAATAACGACGCTGATGGGGCATCCGCGTCCGGTGATTGGGCGACTGGCGTTTGAGCCATCGCATCCGAAGGTGTACCGAAACCTTGAGCGGAAAAGCCACCGGCGAAGAGAGACGCGAACAGCATCGCGCGGACCGGAGTCAAGCGTCGTCGTTTCATCGATCGATCTGAAAGGAGGGCGTGGGGTGAGGCAAAGATCGGCCATTATATCCCAACCGCCCCCGGTGCGAGCGTTCGATCTCGCCAAGAGCTTCGGATCGGGGCCCCGCGAACCCCGGATCCTGCGTGCACGCCGGTTTTCAGTATCGACCTGCTCTACAGTGTCGCGATCGGCGTGTGCCGCGGCAGATCCGATTGGCTGCGGATCATCGATGCGACCAACGCGGTCCAGCCGGTCTGGTGGCTTGCGCCCATGCCACGGCCGTTGTCCGCATGGAAGTACTCGTAGAACAAAATCAAGTCCTTCCAAGCCGGATCGTCGGCATAGCGGGCTTCACCACCGTGGACGGCTCGCACGCCGTTTTCGTCACATTCGAACATCGAGATGCAGCGACTTTCGATTTCCTGTGCAACTTCCATCAGCGTCATTTCATTGCCGCTGCCGGTCGGGCACTCGACTTTGAACGTATCGCCATAGAACGCGTGGTAACGTTTCAGCGATTGGATGATCAAGTAATTCATCGGGAACCAGATCGGCCCACGCCAATTGCTGTTTCCGCCAAACATCCCACTGTCACTTTCGCCTGGCACATAGCGAACTTCATGACGTGTGCCACCAAAGTCAAACACGAACGGCTCTTTGCTGTGTGCAGCCGACAGACTTCGAATTCCATACGCCGACAAAAATTCGGATTCGTCCAGCATCACACTTAAAAGCTGCCGGAAACGTTCTTCGCTAGGGATCGCCAACAGTCGTCTGGTGACGGTCGTCTCGTCATCGGGGCTTTCGCCCTCTTGATAGGTCATGTGCGTCGACAGGTCCGGGCGGCTATTCAAGAACCATGTCATGCGCCGCTTGAAACCCGGTAGTTTGTCGATGATCTTTTCTTCCAAGATCACGCCTGTCGTCAAAGGCAGTAACCCCACCAGCGATCGGACACGGATCGGGATCGACTTCCCATCGACAAACAAGTGGTCATAGTAAAACCCTTCTTCTTCGTCCCACAGGCCCGTGCCGTCCATCGTATTCATCGCTTCGGCGATCGCCACGTAGTGCTCGAAGAACTTGCTGGCCATGTCGCCATACGCTTCGCTTTCGTCAGCCAGTTCGATCGCGATTCGTAACATCGTGCCGCAGTAAAACGCCATCCATGCGGTCCCGTCGGCTTGTTCGAGGTGGCCGTTGGGAAGCGGTTTACTGCGATCGAACACCCCGATGTTATCGAGGCCTAAAAAGCCGCCGCTAAAGATATTGCGTCCGCGCGGGTCCTTGCGGTTCACCCACCACGTAAAGTTCAACAGCAGCTTTTGGAATGCCCGCGCCAGGAACGAACGGTCTCGCTGCATCGGCGGCCCGCTGGCTTTATAGACCTGCCAAACGCCCCACGCATGAACCGGCGGGTTAACGTCCTCGAGATGCCATTCGTACGCCGGAATCTGACCACTGGGATGCATGTACCATTCGCGCAAGAACAGAATCATTTGATCCTTCGCGAACTTCGTATCCAAGTGCGACATCGGCACCATGTGGAATGCCAAGTCCCAGGCCGCATACCAGGGATACTCCCACTTATCGGGCATCGAAATCACGTCACGGTTAAACAAGTGACGCCACTCGCTATTGCGGCCGTGCTTGCGGCCGGGACTGACAGGGACGCCGTTAGGATCTCCGTCCAGCCAACTGTTGACCGCATAGTAGTAATACTGCTTCGTCCAAAGCAGGCCCGCATACGCCTGCCGCATCACACCGTGACGGCATTCGGGAATCGAATTGGGGATGCGCGTTTTGTAGTACTCGTCGCACTCGCGGATGCGATCCTCAAAAACCGCTTCGAAGGATTCACCGAACGCGGCCGCAGAAAACTTTTCGATCTTGCCGTCGCAAGTTTCCGCGGCGATCGGCTCGCTGATTGACGTCAGACGCAATCGCAGCGTCCGACTCTCACCGCCGGGGATCAAATCCACACCGTAAGACGCGCACTTTGTCCCACGATTCGCCGGGTTCACCTTGCTGGTATCGCCTTCAATCACATACTCGTGAAAGGCGTCTTTGTGGTAATCCGATTCCGATGGCAAACCGGGATGGCGATGCGGGTTGGTTTCGTTGTCGGTGAACAACCACGACCAAGCTTTCGATTGCCCCAAACAGTCGCTCGTGAACCAAAATTCGCCCAGCGTCTCTTCCATCACGCGAACGGATTGGCCCTGCAGGCTCAGGTTCGGCCGGAGTGAGCAGCCTTCATCGGTGCATTGCCACGTCCACGTGTTACGAAAGAACAACTGCGGCACCAAGTGCAGCACTGCCGGTTGCGGCCCACGATTGGTCACCGTCAAACGGATCAACAAATCATTGGGTCCGTCTTTGGCGTACTCGGCCAGCACGTCAAAGTAACGTGACTCGTCAAAGATCCCGGTATCGGTCAGTTCGTATTCGGGCTCGTTGCGTGATCGTGAACGGCTTTGTGCGACCAAGTCTTCGTACGGGTATCGCGCGTGCGGGTACTTGTACAACGCCTTCATGTAGCTGTGCGTCGGCGTGCTATCGAGATAGTAATAGCACTCTTTGACGTCTTCGCCGTGATTGCCTTCAGGGCCCGTGACGCCAAACAAACGCTCTTTCAAAATCGGGTCGCGGCCGTTCCAAAGTGCGAACGAGAAACACAGCCGGCCTTTGCGATCGGTGATCCCCAGCAAGCCGTCTTCGCCCCAGCGGTACGCTCGGCTGCGCGCGTGGTCATGGGGAAAGTAGCTCCAGGTGGCGTCGCCGCCTTCGCTGTAATCCTCGCGAACGGTTCCCCATTGTCGTTCAGACAGATAAGGCCCCCAGCGCTGCCAGTGTTTCTGGCGACGTTCGCTTTCGATCAAACGCTGGTCTTCGGCGGTGATTCTCATGGCGACACGCTACTCTGGGGTTTCAACAAAGGAAAAACAATCGGCCGACAGGAAATCCCCACCGGCCGTTGGCACGCTAGCGTACGTTGCCGCCGCTAGCGTGTGGTTTCGCAAATCAATTTGACGAACAATTACGCTTCGTCGAGCAGTTCGACTGCCGCGAACTTCTGTCCTTCCAGCATCGCCAAGCTCGCACCACCACCGGTGCTCACGTGCGAGACTTGGTCGGCGAAGCCCAATTGATCCACTGCGGCAGCGCTGTCACCACCACCGATGATGCTGATCCCGTCGCTATCAGCAACGGCCTGCGCGACGGCTTTGGTTCCGGCATCAAACGGTGGCTTCTCGAACACGCCCATTGGACCGTTCCAGACGATCGTCTTTGCCGACTTAACGATCTCGGCGTACTTGGCGCTCGTTTCCGGGCCGATGTCCATGCCTTCGAAACCGTCTTTGATCTCGCCCGCAGCAACCACTTCTTTGTTGCATCCGGCAGCGTCACTGAAATCGTCACCGCAGTGGGTGTCGACTGGCAGGACCAATTTGTCGCCGCCTTTTTCGATCAGCTCTTTCGCCAACGCGACCTTGTCTTTTTCGACCAAGCTGCCACCGACCGAACCGCCTTGTGCCAGCGAGAACGTGTAGGCCATCGCACCGCCGATCAAAACCGAATCACAGATGCCCAGCAAGTTGTTGATCACGTTGATCTTGTCGCTGACCTTTGCTCCACCCAAGATCGCCACGAACGGACGCTCGGGGTTGCCGATCGCATCGCTGAGGTACTGGATTTCTTTGGCGACCAAGTGACCGACCACGCGTGGCTTGCCTTCCATCGCCATCGGGACGGCGTACATCGAAGCGTCTTTGCGGTGGCAGGTCCCGAACGCGTCGTTGCAGTACGCGTCGGCCATCGCAGCGAGCTTGCCAGCAAACGCTTCGTCGCCTTTTTTCTCGCCCGCGTTGAAACGAACGTTTTCAAGAACCAGCACGTCACCGTCGCCCAGCGCCGCCGCTTTGGCGGTCGCGTCGTCACCGACGGTATCGCTTGCAAACGCGACGTCTTTTCCAAGCAATTCGCCCAGGCGTTTTGCGGTCGGCGCCAGCGAGAACTTCTCGACATCCGAAGGATCGCCACTGGGGCGTCCCAAGTGGCTCATCAGAATCAGCTTCCCGCCACGGTCAATCACGCTTTTGATGCTGGGCAGCGCCATCCGGATTCGGCGGTCATCGGTGATATTCTGTGAATCATCCAAGGGGACGTTAAAGTCGACCCGCATCAGGACGGTCTTTCCGGCGACATCGATTTGGTCAATCGTTTTCTTGGCCATCTTTCGTTCAAGTTTGAGGGAATGCTCGGTTTACGGCAGCCTGGGGATCGTCTCGGTCCAAACGACGCTGCGGGACATCAAGTGCCTACGCACACACGTTTTGGGCGGACACGTCACCGTTGTCGGTGCGGACCTCTTGGGGAGCATCGGGTCGATTCGATCAACAAACCACTAGGCAACGGATGAATTATTCAGCACCCCACCGGAAGTGTCGAGGGTGCGAGTTTCTTGAGCGAATTTACTGCGCAAACGTTTGAATCGGAAAACTCTTCGGGTGACTGCCCGACGCTCACGAAATCTCTCAACTCCGATTGCCGGTTTGGCCGAACGATAACCTGGGACAACGTCCGTGCGGTGGCGGATCGCAACCGCTGCGTGTCCGGCGCTCCCTCCGAACCTCTAGGGATTTTGGTGGCAATTACGACCGGGCCTAACGAATCGATCACCCGCCGTTCGTGCAACCGCCTAGTGGGTGGCCTGCGCAATCGGTGTGGAATCGCCTTCACGGTTTGGCTGTTATCGATCGCCATCTGCGCCGCCGAAAACCCGCGACTCCGCTCACCTTCTGCTCGAAGTGACGCGGGGGACAGCGACAGCAACGAACGCTCCGGAGGCCTGTTCGGATTCCGTTCGATCTTGGGTTCCGACAAAGACGACGATGCGGCCGAAGGCGATGACTTGCTTCGGACCCTGCCGCTGCAACGCTTGACGCCACAAGCGAAATCTCGGATCGTCGCCGTGACGGATAACCCGACCATCCGCAGACGACTGCCTTCACAAGCCATCCGCTGCGACGAAGACCTGTTTCTGTTCCTCACACGCCAACCCGAAGCCATCATCGGCTTGTGGGACCTGATGGGGATCACCAACGTCCAAGTCGAACGCATCGGCCCCTACCAATTAAAAGCAGACGATGGCAGCGGCACGACGTGTGTGATCGATCTGGTGTACGGCGATCGTAATTTGCACATCTATTACGCCGAAGGCAAATACGATGGCAAGTTCGCACAGAAACCGATCATCGGCAAAGGTCTGTTTGTCTTCCGCAGCAGCTATGCGGTCGCGTCCGACGGCGGCACCACCGTGATGGGGACGCTCGATTGCTACGTCAAATTTGAAAGCTTGGGCGCCGACTTGATCGCCCGTTCGCTACGTGGATTGATTGGCAAATCCGCGGATCACAACTACGTCGAAACCGCCAGCTTCATTAGCCAGGCTCCGGGGCCTGCCAAGTGAACCCTGAAGGCATGTTGGACATGGTGCAGCAACTCCCGCAGGTCAACGAAGACGTCCGCGGCGAATTTGCAGATGTCGTCAAAGAAACCTATCGACGGTCGATCCTTCAACAAGCTCAGAATCTCGCGCCCGCGAACGCCCCGACCGCTGCCGCTGTCGAGGCTGTCGACGCCGCTGCCTCGCCCAGCCACCCAGCCAGCGCTTCGTCTGCCAGTGCTTCGTCTGCGGCCGCTCCCAGCGTCACCGATGGCGGATGGTCGACGCGTCGCTAAGCTTGTGTGTGACGCGACCCGGCGTTTCAACCTTGCCGTTCTTACCGATGTGGTGGCCTGATGGGAAAAGCGATCATTGATAAATCGTTGTTTGAGTTTCTTGAAGACCTCAAACAGAACAACGACCGCGACTGGTTTGCCGAAAACAAAACGCGTTACCAAACCGACGTGCTCGCACCCGCCGTCGAGCTGGTCGCACAGCTCGAAAAGCCGCTTGCCAAAGCCGCCCCCATGCTGCACGTCGTCCCCAAAGGCCACAACGGTTCGGTACTGCGGATCTATCGGGACACGCGGTTCAGCAAAGACAAACTTCCGTACAAAACCAACGTCGGGATCTCCTTTCGCCACCAAGCCGGCAAAGACATCCATGCCCCCGGCGCCTACGTGCACCTGGATACCGACGAGTGCTTTGTGGCCGCGGGCTGCTGGCGTCCCGCCGGTGATGCCTTGACGGCGATCCGGGCCGCGATCGATTCCGATCCCAAAGCCTGGAAACGGGCTCGCGACCAAAAGGCTTTCACCGAACACTTTCAACTCGTCGGCGAAAGCTTGAAAACCGCCCCACGCGACTACCCCAAAGACCATCCGCTGATCGAAGATTTGCGTCGCAAGGACTTCATCGCGATCTCGCCGCTGTCACGCAAAGAGGTGACCAGCGACGCGATCGTGCCACTGATTGTCCAGAGAATTAAACAGGCTCGCCCACTGATGCGATTTCTCTGCGATGCCGTCGGTGTGCCCTACTGATCGCTTTCCCCTTTCCCAGCCAGTTGTAAGGGTGGACTGGTGCCCAACAAGCGTTTTTTGCCCGTTTAGGCCACTCTCGAAGTGCGATCGAGCATGTAGAATCGACCGCGTTTCCGACAGTCTCGGGCGTCGAGACGTATCATTGCCCGCCCCCCCGCAACTGCCGAATCGCTGTGAATCGAGCTCCCGAACCTGCATCCAAATCGCTGGCACCAGACGATCTCGAAGTCAAAGACGCGTTGCTGATTTTCAACTCCGTTTGGAAACAGCTCGAAAACGAAAAAGGCAAACTGAACCTGCGGTTCCCGACCGAATTGATTCTCTTGGGCGGAGCCCCCGGCGCCGGTAAAGGCACCAACACCGATTTCATCCGCCAGGTGCGCGACATCTCCGCGCCCCCAATCGTTGTCAGCGAGCTGCTCGACACCCCCGAAGCTCAACGCATCAAAGCCCAAGGCGGCATGGTGGGCGACCGCGAAGTCGTCTTGCTGGTGTTCCACAAACTGCTCGAACCACAGTTCCAAAACGGCGCGATCCTGGACGGCTTCCCACGAACGAAGGTCCAGGTCGAATGCTTGAAGATGCTTTACGACCGCATGAAAGCCTTGCGTCGTGAACTGCTCGACAACCCACACTTGGAACAGATGAAACCGCCGGTGTTCCACATCATGGTTTTGTTTGTCGACGAAGCGGAAAGTATTCGCCGGCAACTGATGCGTGGACGCCAAGTGATCGCGCACAACGAAGAGGTCACCCGTTCGGGAATCGGAGAGCTCTGGGAAGAACGCGCGACGGACTTCAACGAAGCACTCGCCAGAAATCGCTACCGTGTTTTCAAAGAGAAAACGTACGACGCATTGACGTCGCTCAAGCAACTCTTCCACTTCCACTTCATCAACGCACAAGCGGAATTGGTAGTCGTTCAAGAGAACATCCTCAACGAGCTTGAGTACCAGAGTTCACTCGAGCTTGACCCGCGAACATTCCACGCGATCGGCGGCATCCCGCTGGCCAGCAACATCGTCCAGCACGCGCGGCGTGACTTGGTGCGGCGGTTGGATTCGTACGAGTACGACCAACCAGAACTGTTCCATCGCATCGCCCAATTGATCGAGTCCAAGTTCATCCCGATTGTCGTCCGTCACGCCATCTCGGGACGAGCAACGATCAGCAGCGAAGACGAGATCCTGGAAGACCCGTTGGCGTTACAGATGTTGATCGACATCTTCTCCGAACGCGGCTATCACGCCGTCATCGACATCCGCCGCCGAACGATCCCGCAGCGTTTCGATCTCGAAACCGGCCAAATCCATTGCGAACAGATCAAGGTCTATCGAATCGCCGTCTTCTTCAAAGGCAGCGAAATCCGCCGAGGCTAACCGCCCCACCAAAACGTGCACTCCCAAACCGAAACGCGAGCACGTGCGGTTACTTGGCCCACCCAAACCTTAGCCGCATGGCACTAGCCACGGTTCCCGCGCAGCCCGCGCTCCGGCCACATCTCCATGCCTTAGCGACTCCACGCAAGTCCCGCCCAACCCAACCAATTGCAAATTGCAAACTGAACATTGCAAATCGCAAATTGGTCCCCGGCACCCGCGTCAAACCAACCGCATCACGCGACTCTCATCCCACACTGGCTCCCCTCGCCACCCAAACTTGTTTGGGGGAGAGGGGACGGTGGCGAGGGGAAAAACACGTTCAAGCCAGCATCGCCAACCACGGCAAGCACACTGCCCCACTCAACCGCTCGCTATCGCGAATGCGGCTAATAATCGCCGGCCCCCGCGCCCCATCAGCCGAAACGCGATAGCGTGCGGTTGCGTGTCTCACCAAAACGCAACCAACCCAACCAATTGCAAATTGCAAACTGAACATTGCAAATCGCAAATTGGTCCCCGGCACCCGCGTCAAACCAACCGCATCACGCGACTCTCCTACCACACTGGCTCCCCTCGCCACCCAAACTTGTTTGGGGGGAGAGGGGACGGTGGCGAGGGGAAAAACACGTTCAAGCCAGCATCGCCAACCACGGCAAACACACCATCCACTCAACCGCTCGCTATCGCGAATGCGGCTAATAATCGCCAATCACCGCGTCCCACCATCCAAAACTCGGTCGTCCGCGAATACTAAATCCGCGAAACATACTGACCGCTCAGACGCCGGATCAACTTTCGCATCTCCAACACGCTTAACGTTGCCATCACTTGATGGGCGGGCAAACCGCTGACTGCGATCACTTGGTCGATTGACGTATTACTCGGCTCAACAGACTCCAAAACCTTGCGTTCCAGATCGTTCAGCTTCAACTCCGCCGGGTTCCGTACCAGGCCGCTGACCACCGTCACGCCAGCCTTCGCTAACCCATAGGCCAGCCGGTCTGCTTGCCGCGTCCCATAACTTGTTGCGTGACGCGTGCCGACGATCGCGACCGCCAATCGGTCAGCCCCAGTGGGCAATCCCAGCGAGAACAAAATCGGTGGCGCATCCGGCTGCTCCAGCAATCCTTGCGGATAGGCAGCACTGTTTTGCTGAAGCACCTCGACATTGTGTTCGTCGCACCAAGCCAAGACATGGTCTGGATCGACAAAGTGATCGGCCGTTCGGATTGTGTGAATCAGCTTTGGGCCGACACCGCTGACGACAGCAAGTTGCTCGCTGGAAGCAGCCAGTACCTCGTTCGCAGTCCCGAAGTGTTCCAGAAGAAGACACAGCGTTCGTGGCCCGATTCCTGGCAGCATCGATAGACACAGCAGCGAGCGAAGGTCGGCTGATTGCTGTGCTGGAGTGTTGCCAAGGTGTAGGCTGTTTGGTGCCAGCTTTTGTGAGCCGTCCATCGTGGCGGTCTCCAGGGAAAGACACGCCGACCATCCAACGGGCCGATCGTTACCCAGCAGCGTAACGCCTTGAGGGCCGGGTGTCTATCAACCGGCCAATAAGTGCTGTTCTTCAGTATTCACCCAATTTTGTTTCAGCTTGTTTGGTCGTTCGTCGGCGTGCCAGGAGATCAGCAGGACTTTTGACATCTACGCCAAGTCGAGGGCTTGTGTGTACATACTTCATCGTTGTTTCGACATCTTTGTGTCCCATTAACTTCTGGACCGTTTGGATATCGGTCCCAACCTCAACGAGATGCGTGGCGAAGCTATGTCGAAGCGAATGCGGTACACCCTGTTTATCAATTTTTGCGAGACGCTGTGCGTCTTTTAATGCGTCGCAGAACTGTCGTTCGGAAATATGATATCTCCAGACAATGCCTGAGCGTTTATCGCGGCATCGCTGGCGAGATGGGAAGATCCAACGCCATCCAATCTCTTTGCACGCGTTAGGGTACTTTTTGGCGAGCGCATACGGCATGTAAATCTGCTCGTAACCGGCTTCCAAATCAATGCGATGCAAGCGAGTTGCGATCTCAATCTGACGTTTCAGTTCGGGGATTGCCTCCTCTGGCAAAAGGGTAATTCGATCTTTATCACCCTTGCCGTTTCGAACCACGATAAGCCGCTGATCAAAACAAACATCTTTGATTCTCAGCCTGCGGCACTCCTTATGACGCAGTCCGGCGCCATACATTAATAGGAACATGAGTCGGTGAGGGCCAACCATATGCTCGAGCAGACGCTCAATCTCGTTTGGACTGAACCACACCGAAATTGTCTCCGGTCGCTTCACACGGACCGCATCGATGAAGCCGAGGCGCCTTCCAAGGACGCATTGGTAAAGAAACAGAAGCGCCGAGAGCGCTTGGTTTTGTGTGCTCGCGGAAACCTTCGCTTCGACCGCCAGTGAAGTCAAGAATGTACCGATGTCTTGCTCGTTGAACTGATTCAGTTCCGTCGAGCCGACATGTTTGCTAAACCGCACGACCCAGCGAACATAGGCAGATTCGGTTGCCATCGAATAATGGAGAACGCGGAGTTGCTCTCGCATCAACTGAATCGCTCGCATTTCATTACGGCTGATATTGCCACGTAACCGCGCCAATTCCTCCTCGGTCGGGGCGTCCTCAAGCGGAAGGTTACGTTCGCGTTTTCCGAAGCGTGCCAAGATCATCACAATGTCGGTCAAATCTGGCTCGGACTTCCCCAGGACCAGGTTGCGATAGCATTCGATAGCACGCACCGCCTGCCAACGCTGCCAGGCAGGCGCTTTATTCGACTGGAGAGACCGTGAGAAGCGGATTACGGCGTGCCGATTGACCGGCAAATCCTGTGACATTCCTTTACGGAAATTCAGCGAGTATCGCCGAATCCACCGAGGGAACCAGATCTTCTCTACATTGCTTGCAACGTCGCAGGAAAGAATCAATCGGTCAAACTTTTCCACACTCATTTTGCTATCACCCAGAAAACGCAGGAGCCTGACAAGAACGGCCCATGTAGGGTATTGGCAAACCGCTCGAAAATCAAGGTTTCGCGATATCCGGGAAAAAGGCGCACTGAGTGAGGGCGTAATACCCAAATTCCGGTATTATGCGTCACTGAGTTACCGTTAACTAATATCGTTCGTCGAATCGCAAAGCATCTATCTGAGGTCGAATCACCAATGACCACTGGCGTGAATCCATATCGCGTGTCTCCCAAATCCAACGCCGGAAAAAGCAAGCAACATAATCGACGCAGATGGGGCATCGTGTGTTTTGTTTTCTTCGCCTCATTGGGATACGTAGTATCGCAATCTCTAAGGTTTGGGATCGATCAGCTGCTCGTGCACGTTCAGGTCGGCCCAACAGTTTTCGCAATGTTAGTCACAGGCTTGATCGCCTCAGGTGTGTCATTGATTGCCCCAATGCTGAGCAAGGAGCGTCTGCTCTCAAAAGAGCTTCTCTTTACACGTTCGATGGCTGGCATGTTGTTTGGCGTCACACCGAACCTACTTATGCATATCACGGTAATATTGGCTTTCCGACTTCAACAGGTGTCATACCTCTCCCACTGGAGGATTTGGTTCTTGGTGTGTGGAGTTTGGGCAGTGTCGATCGCAGTATCAGTTGTGACTGAAGTGCTATGCGCAAATCGCATAGTAAAGGCTGCTGAAAATCGACGAACCATGTGGTGCACCGAAGTTGGCGAGTCGACGTCTTTTGGGGCTTAGTTTCACCTCTATCGCGCCAACTCGGTGACCACTACCGTTCGCGCTGGCAGTTGTGACCGAAATGACCAACGCCTCGTGGTCATGTCCATTTCTTCTTCGTGTGCTTCGCGAACTTCGTGGTTTAAATGTTTCGTCGACGGCTTGAATGGTGCGCGCGAATGTTGCCCATCGGATTTCACGGAACCTCTGTTTCCTGGTGATCGCTCTTGATGTCACGGTTTGATTGGTGCGCGGTCGACTCGGCCGATGAAGCCAATCCGACGCCTGGCAACCGATTGCGATTACGAGCACCGCGTTGCTGAGCACGAGCACGACTCAAGACAATCCGACGCCTGACGTTCCGGCTGCTAATTCGCTACTCGTTACCCTTCGCGATGCCGATCGAGTAAACTTGTCGTCAGCGGCGAACTGCCAACTGTCGTCGTGGGTAAACCGCGAACCAATCGATGCACGTGAGCCGCCGAGTTGTGTTAAATGAAGTGGTCAGTCGTTCGCGGCGGCCACGTGATCGAAATCGTTCGCGCTGGCAGTTGTGACCGAAATGACCAACGCCTCGTGGTCATGTCCATTTCTTCTTCGTGTGCTTCGCGAACTTCGTGGTTTAAATGTTTCGTCGACGGCTTGAATGGTGCGCTCGAATGCCGCCCATCGGATTTCACGGAACCTCTGTTTCCTGGCGATCGCTCTTGATGTCACGGTTTGATTGGTGCACTGTCGACTCGGCCAATGGTGAGAAACCGACGCCTGGCAACCGATTGCGATTGCGAGCACCGCGATGCTGAGCACGAGCACGATTCAAGACAATCCAACGCCTGACGTTCCGACTGCCAAGTCGCTGCTCATTACCCTTAGCGATGCTGATCGAGTAAACTTGTTGTCAGCGGCGAACTGTAAACTGTCGTCGTGGGTAAACCGCGAACCAATCGATGCACGTGAGCCGCCGAGTTGTGTTAAATGAAGTGGTCAGTCGCTCGCGGCTGCCACGTGATCGAAATCGTTCGCGCTGGTAGTTGAGACTGCAATGACCAACGCCTCGTGGTCATGTCCATTTCTTCTTCGTGTGCTTCGCGAACTTCGTGGTTTAAATGTTTCGTCGACGGCTTGAATGGTGCGCTCGAATGCCGCCCATCGGATTTCACGGAACCTCTGTTTCCTGGTGATCGCAATTGATGTCGCGGTTTGATTGGTGCGCGGTCGACTCGGCTGGACATGACCGACCGACGCTTAGCTGAGTGAAGTGGCGCATCGTTTGACTTCGAGGCAATATCCCGGGCGCCGCAAACATCCGTCGCCTGACGTGCCGACTGCTGATGCAACGCTCGTTCCCCTTCGCAATGCTGATCGAGTAAACTTTTCGCCAGCGGCGAACTGCAAACTGTCGTCGTGGGGACGCCGCGAACTATTCGTTGCACGCGAAGGCACGGAGTCGGCGTCAAACGATTCACTACCAACTCGTTCGCCGTGCCTCGGTGAACGACGCTGTTCGCGCTGGTAGTTGTGACCGCAATGACCGACGCCTGTCGTCAATGCTGTTGATTCGTGCGCTCGAATTTCGCCCATCAGAATTCACGGAACCGCTGTTTCCAATTGATCGCTCTTGATGTCGCGGTTTGATTGGTGCGCGGTCGACTTAACCGATGAAGACAATCCGTCGCCTGACGTTCCGACTGCTAGTTCGCAACTCGTTACCCTTCGCAATGCCGATCGGGTAAACTTGTCGGAAGCGGCGAACCGCAAACTGTCGTCCAGGGTAGACCGCGAACAACTCGATGCACGTGAGCCGCCGAGTTCTGTTCAATGAAGTGGTCAGTCGTTTGCGGCGGCCACGTGATCGAAATCGTTCGCGCTGGTAGTTGTGGCCGCAGTGACCGACGCCTCGTGGTCATGCCCATCTCATCTTCGCGAACTTCGTGGTTTAACGTTTCGTCGACGAATTGAATGGTGCGCTTGAATGTCGCCCATCGGATTTCACGAACCTTCTGTTTCCTGGTGATCGCGCTTGATGTCACGGTTTAATTGGTGCGCGGTCGACTCGGCTGGGACATGGCAGACCGTCGCTAAGATGTGTGAAGTGACGCACCGTTTGATTACGAGGCATTGCCCTAGACGCTGCAAACGTTCGCGGACTGACGTGCCGACTGCTGATGCAATGCTCGCTACCCTTCGCAATGCTGATCGAGTAAACTTTTCGCCAGCGGCGAACTGCAAACTGTCGTCGTGGGGACGCCGCGAACTATTCGTTGCACGCGAAGGCACGGAGTCGGCGTCAATCGATTCACTACAAACTCGTTCGCCGTGCCTCGGTGAACGACGTGGTTCGCGCTGGTAGTTGTGACCGCAATGACCAACGCCTGTCTTCAGTACTGCTGATTGTTGCGCTCGAATGCCGCCCATCGGATTTCACGGAACCTCTGTTTCCTATTGATCGCAATTGATGTCACGGTTTGATTGGTGCGCGGTCGACTCGGCCGAAGAAGACAATCCGGCGCCTGGCAACCGATTGCGAGTACGAGCACCGCGTTGCTGAGCACGAGCACGATTGAAGACAATCCGTCGCCTGACATGCCGACCGCCAATTCACTGCTTGTTACCCTTCGCAATGCCGATCGAGTAAACTTGTAATCAGCGGCGAACTGCAAGCTGTCGTCGTGGGTAAACCGCGAACAACTCGATGCACGTGAGCCGCCGAGTTGTGTTCAATGAAGTGGTCAGTCGTTCGCGGCGGCCACGTGATCGAAATCGTTATTTGCATTTTCCTAAATTATCCCCAATGCCTGCTTTCGACCGCATTCTTGTCGTCGCACTAGCTTGCTCGCTTGGTCCGTCTTCCCCTGCAGAAACTC
>NZ_NPDI01000003.1:0-120695 GCF_002251265.1 Rhodopirellula sp. MGV
CGCCGGTGACCTCACCGACAAACAGCCTTTGCACGTCAAAACAAAGGACGTGTGGATAGATCGCGAAAAGGTGTGGACCACCGAAGAAGTCGACATGGCCCTGGGTGCGGCAACGATGACGTGGGCGACTGGTAGGACGAAGATTTTGCCGTCGCCAATTTGGCCAGCCGAACCGGTCAACGCCTTGCGTGAAATGGCATCGATGACTTCTTCGAGTTGATCTTCGCTGACCATGATTTCGATCACGACTTTTCGCAACAAGTCGACTTTGTATTCGTTTCCGCGAAAGAGAGCCGTTTGACCGCGTTGGCGACCGTATCCCATCGCGTCACAAATCGTCAAGTCTTCGACGTTCAGCTCGCGAAGTGCGTCACGAACGCTGGACAACTTAGTCGGTTGAATGATGGCGACGACGACACGCATGTTTGATCGAAAGCGTTAAGGGGAAAAGGTCGTATCCGTTTCGCTCATCATAACCGGTTGTCCGCTGTTTGCCGAGCGATCGAGTTGTTCTAGAACTCGTTGGGTTGTCACGGAAAGCTGGTTGTATTCGTCCAGCGGTTGGTCACCGATGAGTGTTTCGATCATTCGTGGTTCTTGTCGATCCGCAATTTCGTTCGCGGTCACGCTTCCTTTGGCGTCGTGGATCCAGAACCGCGTCGGTCGCTCCAACCAGGGGCGTGTGAAGTCGTCGCAGATCAATGAGGCTTCCGAGCCGGCGACTTCGAACCATTTTCGTGTGGCTGTGTCGTAGCCAACCGAAAGGCTGGCGGTGATGTTATCAGCGAACCATAGCGTTCCGACGGTACGAATTGGCACGTCGTTTTCGGTGACGGTATGATCGGCGAAAACGCGTGTCGGCGCGGACTGGGCCATGATGCAGGCGAGGCTGACGGCATACCAACCGAGATCCAGCAGGCACCCTCCGCCGAGTGACTTGTCCAGCCGGTGCTCACCCGCTTGGAACGGTCGGTAGAATGAAACGGCCGCGGAGATGTGCCCGAGTTGGCCGAGTTCACCACGGCGCACAATGTCTCGCATCTCGACCGTCCGGCGATGATGAAAGTACGCGGTGGCGTCCAACCAACGGACGCCTTCTTCGGCGCAAACACGAGCGATCTGCTCGGCTTCGTCGCCGCTTATGGCCAAGGGCTTTTCGCAAAGAATTGTTTTCTTGGCGCGGGCGGCCGCAATGCACCACTGTGCGTGAAGTGACGGCGGCAGCGACACATAAACCGCATCCACATCGTCGCGTTGCAAGAGTTGCTCGTAGCCTTCGACGGCGGCAGCGATTCCATATTGCGAAGCAAACCAATCAGCACGCTCTTTTTGGCGACTGGCAATCGCGGTGACGGTTACGGTATCGGTGGATTGTAAATCGGCGACCAGTCGACGTGTGATACGGCCGGTACCGATGATTCCGAATCGAGTCATGCGAGTTGACGAGCGTCCGAGGAGCGGGAATGTGAGTGCTTGGGAGTGGAATGATGACTTCGACGAGAGACGTCAATCAGACCGGGACCGGGATCGACTGCAACAATCGCGTGATCAGGTCTTCGACGACTTGGCGAGACGATTGGCTGGCGAAGTCGTCGACCAAGACGCGGTGGGACAAGACGCTGGTGGCAAGCGATTTGATATCGTCGGGGATGACATAGTCACGGTTTTCGGTGATCGCCCGGGCTTGGCAGCCTCTATAAAAACTGAGTGCCGCTCGCGTGCTGACGCCCAATCGAAAGTCGCCACTGGTGCGTGTCGCATGAACGATTTGCAGTAGATAGTCCTCGAGCGATTCATCGAAGCGGACACGTCGAACGGCAGCTTGAGCTTGCAAGATATCGTCGGTACCGACCACGTTCTTGATCGAGTCGACCGGTTCGCCATCGCGGTGTGATTGCAACACTTTACGTTCGCTTTCTGGTTCCGGATAACCAATGCTGGTCCGCATCAAGAATCGGTCCATCTGGCTTTCCGGCAGCACGTAGGTCCCTTCGAATTCGTAGGGGTTTTGTGTGGCAACAACGATGAACGGTTTTGGCAACTCGTAGGTTTTGCCGTCCACGCTGACCTGGCCATCACTCATCGCTTCTAGCAACGCTGATTGCGTCCGTGGCGGGGCGCGGTTGATTTCGTCGGCCAGCACCACATTGGCAAAAATTGGTCCCGGGGTGAATTGGAACTTTTTTTCGTCGCTGCGGTAAATCGAACTTCCCGTGATGTCGCTTGGCAACAAATCGGGTGTGAATTGGATCCGGTTAAAATCGGTATCAATGCTGCCAGCCAACGCTTTTGCGGCGAGCGTTTTCCCTACACCAGGGACATCCTCAAGTAAGAGGTGCTCTCCGGCCAGCAGAGTTAAGACGATCGAGCGAATCGCTTCACTTTTCCCCAGCATCACCGATTCCATGTTTTCACGGAGGCGGCGTGCGGTCTCGTAAGCTTGCTCCATCGTTTGTAAAACAAGATTGGGAATGAAAGGACGAATGAACAGTCTGACATGTTAGCCTACGGTCCCGTGAGGGCGGAACCCAACGTCTGACAGCATTCTCGACGAGCTGTTACCCCTCCGCGGAACTGCACTTTTTGTACGAAACACCGGTTTCCATCGATGCCAAACAATAAACGTCGTTCTCAGAAGAAAGCGGAGAACGAATCACGACAATCCATGAAAGGCCTGCGGATATCCGGCGGACTGGTGGCGGCCGGATTTTTGATTGCGGTCACGGCACAGTACTTTGCGCCGGACTTTGACCACCAGAACGCCAACCTGATCAGTTTGGCCGCAATCGCGTTGCCCACGCTGTTCCTGCTGATCACGATCTACCGAGCGGAATGGGGCGGAGGCCATCGACTGCGACTGCCGGCATTGATCCTTGTCGTGCTGGTCGGCTTGGGAATCTGCTATCGCTTCGAAGGTTTCAGCGGAACGATGGTTCCACAGTTCAGTTATCGGTTTGGTAATTCCAGCGATTTCGAATTAGAAACCCTAGAAACCACCGAGCAAGCGGATCCAGAAGGTATGCCGACCGACGACTTGCACCTCGCGTTCGAATCTCCACAGTTCCTGGGGCCGAATCGTAACGGCGTCTATGGGGAACGTGTTTTCGACATCCCGTCTGACCCCCAAGAAGTAAAAACAGTTTGGTCACATGGCATCGGCCAAGGCTGGTCGTCTTTCGCGGTCTCCGGGGAATACGCGGTCACACTTGAACAGCGTGACGAAAAAGAATGCTTGACATGTTATCGATTGGCCGATGGCGACTTGGTCTGGATGGTGCAAAACGATGGGTCTCATTACAACGCGTTGGGCGGGACGGGGCCACGCTCCACTCCGACAATCGTCGATGGTCGTGTTTATGCCTCCACGCCGACGGGAAAACTCTTGTGTGTCGACTTCGGCAATGGTGATGTGATTTGGAAACAAGACCTGTTTGCGATGGCGGGTTGGGATCAAGTGGCGTTCGAAATAGCCGCGCCATGGGGTTACGCACCGTCGCCGTTGATTGTCAATGATCAGTGCGTGGTACCGTTAGGCGGTCCGATCGATGGTGAAAAGTCCGCGTCGCTGATCGCGCTCGATGTAGCGACGGGCGAGGTTGTCTGGAAGGCCGGTGAAGACCAGTTGAGCTATGCGTCACCGATGTTGATGACGTTCGACGGTGTCCAGCAAATCGTTTCAGTTAACGAAAAAACGGTGACCGGTCACTCGCTTGCTGGCGGAGAAGTGTTATGGGAATTTGACTGGCCAGGATCGACAAATACGGGTGCAACTTGCGCGGCGGCGGTGTATGTCGAACGAGATCGCGTCTTGGTTGGCAAAGGGTACGGCGGAGGCAGCGCCCTGGTGCAAATCAAACACGACGACGGAGGCTGGTCGACGGAGGATGTTTGGCGATCGAATCGCGTCTTGAAAACGAAATTCAATCACACCTGCGTTCAAGATCAAACCGGCTTCGGAATCAACAACGGTTCTTTGCAAGCGGTGGATTTGGAAAAGCCCAAGGCCGATTGGACACAGCCCCGTGGAAGCCGTTGTGGTGAAGGCCAATGTGTTTTGGTCGGGGACGTATTGGTTGTCCAAGACGAACAGGGCGATGTGGTCTTTGTCAGTGCGAACAAAGACCAATACATGGAATTACTGCGTTTGGATGCGTTGGATTCAAAGACATGGAACATTCCGACAGTCGCCGGCCGATTTGTCTTGGTGCGGAACGATCGACAAGCGATTTGCTTCGAGATGCCAGCGATCAACATGATCCCTCAGGAAGTCCTTGATCAGTCTTTCGAATTTCTAAACGAGAACGCCGATTCGAAAACGGAAGAACCATTGAACGGGGTGAGCAACACGACCGAGCCTATCGATACGGATGTTGCGGAAGAAGCCGCCAGAGAATAGCAAAGCAGACGCCTTACGCAGAAATTGAAATGACGAGTGCGATCGCTGACGATCGACCGAGCAAGCTACCTTGGCTGTTTGGCCCATGGGCTGACTTGGCAACCTTTGGCGGAAGCTGTCTGTTGGCGATCGTGTTCCTAGCGATCGGTGGCATGCTGGGGGTGTTGCACAGTGACACGCCCGAATGGACTTGGGTCATCGCAATCTTGTTGATCGACGTCGCACACGTTTATGCGACCGGATTCCGAGTCTACTTTGATCAGACAGAACTGCGACGGCGGCCCTGGTTATACGGGCTCACTCCGATCCTGGCTTTTGCGGTTAGTTGGGCAGTCTATAGCGAAAGTGCCACGTTGTTTTGGCGATGCCTTGCCTACCTCGCCGTCTTTCACTTTATCCGTCAACAATACGGCTGGGTCGCTCTCTATCGTCGCAAAGCGAATGAGCGATCACGGGCTGGTAAGTGGATCGACAGCATGGCGATCTACCTAGCGACGATCTATCCGTTGGTGTACTGGCACTGTCACCTTCCTCGCGGATTTTGGTGGTTCCAAGAAGATGACTTTGCCAGTTTGAATAGGGATTGGTCGGCGTGGTTGGCGCCGGTGTATTGGTCCAGCTTGTTGGCCTATTCGGCACGCTCGATCTACCGAGGAATCCTGTCGGGGCGTTGGAATCCTGGTAAGGATCTGGTCGTAGCGACAACAGCGCTGTGCTGGTACGTCGGAATTGTCTGGTTCAATTCCGACTATGCCTTTACGGTGACCAACGTGATCATCCACGGAATCCCCTACCTGGTGCTGGTTTATTGGTATCAGCAAACTAATCAAGAATCGAATTCGAAGTCTGGCAATTCAAGCCGAGCCATCTTTCGTCTGTCGCGTTTTCTTGGCTTGTTGTGGGTGCTGGCCTATGCCGAAGAGTTGCTTTGGGACCGTGGAGTCTGGCACGAGCGAGATTGGCTGTTTGGGGGATCCTGGTCAGCGGAATCATTGGACATGTTGATCGTTCCGCTGTTGGCAGTTCCCCAGATCACTCACTATGTCCTGGACGGTTTTATCTGGCGAAGGTCGTCGCATCGGTCCGTCGAAGCGATCGGGCGAGCGTGACAAACGAAGTTCATAGCGAGCGGAGTGCCAGTGTCCATGCGAGACAGACAACCAATAGAGCGGCGACTCCACCGGCCCATTGAAACGCCAAATTCATTCTTCGTTGATGCGAAATCTTGGTTGCGATAAAACCGATCGCTATCCCAGCAACAAATCCAAACACATGTGCCATCACGTCGGTGCGCTCGCCACCGACGCCCAGGAATGACAGCAGCATGATTCCACCCAAAATTGGTGTCCATTTGCGGTAACGATTTTGGCGACTGAAGGTTTGAAAGGCTTCGGCAACCATGATGCCCAACGCACCGAAAACCGCGGTCGACGCGCCGATGGATTGGTGGCCGGCGCCTTGGAAGTAGGCGTTCATCAGATTACCGAGGAACCCCGCGATCACGATCAGAATCCATGCAAGTCCGCCACCGAAGGACTGGCCAAGTAGAAAACCGAAGAAGCTTCCAAAGAGCAAGTTTGACGCGAGGTGTCCGATGTCGAGGTGCAACGTGAGTGCGGTCACACATCGATACCATTCGCCGGAAGTAACGTTTGCGGCAACGGATGTACCGATCTCGCTAAGGTTGACGCCGTATCCCCACGAAGCGGCCAGAGTGCTGATCGATCCGATCACAAAACAGTACACAAGCGAGCCCCAAGCCGCACCCGGAACGATCCCTAGATGAGGTGTTTCGACAGTGCGAGATTGGTTCTCGGAGCGGTAATCTTGAAGTTCCTCGATCGCGTGTTCGCTGTCGTCGGGGCGAACGAGCAATTGCCATCCGCCGTTCTTCTGAATCGTTTGCGTCGGGATGCCCGCTGCGGCAAGTACCAGTCGGTGTTCTTTGATTTGCTTAAAGTCGCCAGCGCTGAATACTGGAGTCGTCATCGTCGCGTTCCCTCGTTTTAACGCCGGATCCGAATCATCCAACATGGTTGACCAACCTTGAATTCAATATTGCCGACGGAACTCACACAGACCTTAAGCGATCACGCCGACTTTGCGGGGTGGGTCGTGTTTGGCTCGTTCGTCGTCTTTCTAGGTGGCATGTTGATTGTGCCGTGGCTCGTCATCCGAATGCCGCCGGATTACTTCATTCGGCCACGGGCTTCCGCAAGCTATACCCAGTGGCGGTATCCGATCTTTCGGTGGATCGTGAAGGTCGCCAAAAATATTTTCGGCGTGATCTTGCTGATCTTGGGAATCGCAATGCTGGTTTTGCCCGGTCAGGGGTTATTGACCATGGCGGCTGGCATCCTGTTGATGGATTTTCCAGGAAAACGGCGATTCGAACGATGGTTGGTCCGACGGCCAGCGATTTTGCGTTCGGCTAATTGGATGCGAAGGCGTGCAGGCCGAATCCCACTGCAAGTCCGCTAAGGATCTCGCCGCAGGTCACTGACGTCGCCCATCAACTTGTTAGCGAAGAACGTTCGCCACATGGCTTCGTCGTAACGGTAATCCGCTTCCGGCGCGATTTCTTTTAACAGTGCGAGCGCATCGGCATTTTGCTGGTACTCGATTTTTTCTTGCGGCTTGCCACCCATATTCATTCCCATCCCACCGGTGCTGCTGCGTCCGACTTGCATCGATGGTCCTGGCGGCGCGATGGTTCGATATTCCGTCGTCAATGCGTTGACATAGTCTTCCCATAGCTCAGGGTCGGGAAAATACATCAGCGCTCGCAGCGCGGCGGTGATGTCGGCGGGTTTTGTTTTCGGATTGCGGAGGACTTGTAAGTATGTCGCGACCGCAGACGACGCGCCGTAGCTTTGTAAGTGATGCAACGCTTCGCCGCGAAGGACACTGTCGGGTTCGAACATGCCGCATTCAACCAATGCCGCAACGGCGCCCATGTTCTTGAACGCTGCGAGTTTGTCCAAGTAAATCCTACGCAAGGCCGGAGAATCGGCGGAGGAACCACGCGAGTCTTTCAAGGCTTCGGCGAAAGCAGTCGTGGCTAGCGGGTCGTCGATTGCTTTGAGTGTTTCCAGAGCTTCAGGCGAACGTTTGTTGTTGCGAAGGATCGCGGTCCGTAGTTTTGTCAGTTCCGTTTTCCAGCGGTTTGTTTCGCTGCGGGCCTCGTCTTGTGCTTCCAGACGTAGATAAACTTCTGGGACTTGCCAGCCCTTGGAGGTTTCGATCAGACCGCGTTGACGCTGGAGGTCTTCGAAGCGAACCCATTCGTTTCCGTCTTTGACATACTGCAAAGCCGCTCGCGCCTTGCTGTGATTCGGGTCCAACTCGACGGCGCGGCGAAAGTGATAATCGCATTGAGCGCTCAAATGATGCGCTTTGCACTGACGCGCGAACTCGTAATGTGCTTCCGCGTCGTTTGGAAGCTTGGCCAGCTCGGCGCGGTACCACTGCAATTCTTCGTCGTCTTCTTGGATCGTCTTGCGAACACGCACCCGCGGCACGGCGACTTTGAGGTCCGGATCGATCTCGACGATAACCGGTCGTCGACCATCTTCGCCTTCACGTAAGATTTTGCCGTCGATCGTCGCTCCGCCTAATAGCTCGACGGTGTCCGCGTGAACCGAGGCAATACTCGGCCCGGCAACCATAGAAGTCAGCCCCAGCAAAGATGCGACCAGCCGCCCGGTGATTTTTCTGCTGGCTGTCTTTTGGCGGCGATCGAAGGAATAAGCCATCAGAAATCCAATGCGAAGAAAAGGAGTGGTCCCGGAGTCGTGCCGAACATGACGTCAGCAGGCTGTGACAAAAGTAGGCCTGGTGTCAGCGAACGCTCGATTTCACGCCGCGCCCGGTCACTCAATTGTAGCCTGAAACGAAGAATCGGCTCACGTCATCCAGAATCCCAGTCGATATCAAACTTGACTAACTCGATCAGGTTTGTATTATTCCTCGCGCGGCGGTCGGAGAAGCAGTCTTTTTCCGGCCGTTGACCTAGCCAGACCACGATTTAATCAGGACGAATTACGATGTTGCCGGTGCTTGAACCTGGCGAACCGCAAGACGACGGGCCCCAGGGGGCGTTGGCAGCGGATCCACCGCTGCACCCTACCGATGAGCTGTTGGCAGAATTGGCGGAGCATAGTGCTCGGCTTGAAACCGCGACTCCACAGGAGATTCTGCGTTTTGCGGTCGAGCGTTTCGCACCGCGTTTTTCGATGGCGACGGCGTTTGGTCCCGAGGGCATGACGATCATTCACATGTTGAGTGAGATCGCGCCGGAGACTCCGATTTTCAATTTGGAGACCGGCTATCAGTTCAAGGAAACCCTGGAACTGCGAGAGCGTGTCAAAGAACGCTATGGAATTGAGGTCGAGTTCAAGTATCCCAGCACGACCGTCGCCGAGTACGAGGCGGCCAACGGCGGTCCGGTCTATAAGACGGAACCTAATCGCTGCTGCAACGATCGCAAATTGACGGTGCTTCGAGAATCAGCGAAAGGTCTGCATGCCTGGGCGAGCGCGATTCGACGCGATCAGAGCCCGGACCGCGCAAAGGCCCCGATCGTTGGTTGGGACAAGAAATTCCAGTTGGTCAAAGTCAGCCCGCTCGCCAATTGGTCAAAAAGCGATGTGTGGAAGTTGATCATGGACAACGACATCCCGTACAACGCCTTGCACGACCAGGGATATCCTAGTGTGGGGTGCTGGCCATGTACCCGAGCGACACAGCTTGGCGAAGACGAACGTGCGGGCCGATGGAGCGGATTTCAGAAGACCGAGTGCGGTCTACACAATTAGCACCGGAGATCAGCGATGCTCGTGTCCGCCCGTGTGCACTACGCTTCGATCGCGCTCGCCGAACTGGCCCGCTGTCAATCGAACGTCGCGCCCGTTGCTGTCCGTGAAATCACGGCAAAGCATGACATTCCCGGGCCCTTTTTGGTGCAGATTCTGCAAGCACTCCGTAGCGCCGGTTGGGTGCAAAGCATCCGTGGCAGCCAGGGTGGATACCGCTTGATTGCGGACCCGGCTGAATTGACGTTGCTGGAAATCGCAGACGCAATTGGCTGTGCCGAAACAAGCTGTGGCAAAGAGAACGGTCCCGACCAAAAAACGTTGCTCGAGCGCGAATTGCAGGGCACTTGGGATCGCGCTAGCGATGCCTGGCGGCGAGTCTTGGGCGGCATCACACTTGCCGAGATCGTCGAGCGTGCATCGGCAGACGACGGCACGATGTTTTACATCTGAGTGTGCTCAATTTGAGCCCATTTTACGACCTGGACGTTGATAGCACGTGTTCTTGTGGCGTGCGGAAGGTTTTCCTTCAATGAAAGCGTTTTCTCTTGGACGCTGTTCAGGCTGCACAACCCGCACACCTTTTGCGGCTTTCGTAAAATTCGACGCTGGTAACGGTTGCAAGGCTTTCACGGCTAACTAGCGTGAGGTGTTGGTTGGGGGGAACTCTCAAACAAACATCAATTGCAACAGGCCAGAACATCATGAAACGCATCGCGCTTGCGTTTGCCGCATTGGCAATCGCTTTCAGCAGTGTCGAATCGGCGTCCGCAGCGTCGCCATTCGGCTATCCCTTCGTTCCGTTTGGATTTTACCAGCCCTATGGGGCCCAGTACGGTTCCAGCATGCCGACGCCCCCGTACTTCGCACTCAATCCGCCGGTTTACTACGGTGCACGCCATGCACGTCCATACGGCATGAGTCCTTTCGCGTCACCACCGATGGTCACCGCCGGAAATGACTACCGCGGTCGTCTTCGCAGCGAATTTGTTTACAGCGACTATGAAAAGCCTGTCGACACCAGCTGCAATCCCTGCATCAGCCACGCGAAACCGGTTCCCCAAGCGACGTTGGGTGCGATTAAGAACAATCCCTTTGTCACGGAAACGAAGATCGCACAGAAATAGTGCGACTGCGATTTAGAGAGAAAGATCGAGATGCCCACTGTTGTTGAAACGTGGGCATTTTTGTTTGGTGCCTGGAGTGCGCCGAACCGGCTTTGGGGAGGTCAGCGGCGAAGAGTTTTAAACGTCAAGGCGCTCGTTTAACGCGACGGCACTGGACCTTGGGTCAAGCGTGCGACTTCGGTGATGAAGTCTTTTGCGGTATGAAACTCTTGGTAGACGCTAGCAAAACGGATGTAGGCGACTTCGTCGAGTTTCGATAAGTGCCCCATCACGATCTCGCCGACTTCTTTGGCCGGGATCTCTGTTTCGTAGTCGTTGTAGATATGTGACTCGATCGACTGCACGAGTTGCTCGATGCGTTCGCTGGAGACAGGCCGTTTTGAGCAAGCGCGTTCGATCCCACGACGAATTTTTTCACGGTCGAGCGGTTCACGGGTGTTATCACGTTTGACGACCCGAAGCGTTTGCTGTTCGATCTTCTCGACCGTTCCAAAACGGCGACCGCAGTTACTGCAGGTCCGTTTTCGTCGGATCATGTAGCCCCCTTCGGCGGCCCGGGTATCAATGACGCGATCGTCGTCGCAGTGGCAATATGGGCAGCGCATGGAAACTCTTTTGTCCGGAGGCAGAGAACTGTGTTAACAATGTCCAAAAAAACAAAGAAAATACAAGTCCGCCAATGTTCCGCGCTGTCGCCCAAGTGAACGGGCCAGCAGAACGATTGGTGCTGTTTTGGTGATCCGAATCGTCGTGATGCTGCCACCGCGAGGGGGTTTTTCGTCGGGGACGTGATTGGTCAAACTCGGCTGAGCCCATTTGGGCCATTCGATCGTTTATGTGATAGACTGGACCACCCACCAGGACGGTGAGAGGCGATGTGGAGGCGTTCCGTAGGCGGAATGCACGCAATCGTTGTTCACGCGGTGTGCGACAGCACCGACTGATCTCATCTGTTTGACCAATTCAATGGAGCGAGCGACACACGTGGCACTTTGGTTTCTGCAACGATTGGAAGGCAATGTCAAATCCGAAGTCGGGCCGATGCAACCGCGCGAATTACTCGCGTTGGTCCGACGAGGCGAGATCAAGCCAGAGACGATGTTGCGCAAAGACGATTCTGCTTGGTTCCCTGCAAGCGAAGTCGGCGGACTGTTCGAAGCGGCCTATCGTCCGGAAATCAATTACTACTGTCCTTCTTGCGGAAAGCAGATTTCGCAGCCGCCGGTGACCTGTGCGAATTGTTTACATGACGTCGGTGCAAAGGAAGCACGCGAGGTCAAGCAAGCGATCAAAGCGATTCCCAGTGACCCAAAGGTTGCCAAGCAATCGAGTGCTGATGATGGCCAGCGGAGTGTGCAGAGCTGGTTGCGAAACAAGGTCGCGCGTAAACAAAAATAGCCGCGGGCTTCTTTCCAATTCAGGTCCGAAGCCAGCGGCTACTGGGTGACGTTAAACGCGGGCGGCTCAGCCCGCGAAGTCGGTTAGAACTTCAGCTCTGCTCCGACCGAAACACCAAGGTAGAAGATATCATCAAATTCGACCTTCGTGCCCAAGTATCTTGAGACACTGTAATCGACTTGTCCGGTAGCGGTCGCGACGTCGGAAAGGTACCACATCTCGCCCATCGCACGAATGGTCAGGATCTCGCCGAGTTGGTAACGCATCCCCAATCCGAGTTCAAAGAACCCGCCGAACTCTTCGTCATCACGAACGTTGTGAATCAAACTGTTTCCGGTGTTGCTCAAACGTACGTTCGATTCGGCAAAGTTGATGTAGGCACCGACACGACCACGGAAGTCTGTGTAGAGGTGTGGTCGAACGGGATACATTAAGTCCAGTCCCGCTTGCAAGGCGGCAATGGAGTTTTCTGGGCGACTGGTCAAGTCGGCGTAGGATCCCGCCGTTTGTTTTTCACTGGTGTAGATCAAGTCTTCTTCGATGCGAATGAACTTGCCGCCGAAGAGAACCTTGGCAACGTCCCAGCCAACCATCGTGCGGTTCAGTTCTGCACTCCAGTAGTCACTGTTGTAAGACAGTGTTTGCAGGCTCGCGTCGGTAAACGGATCGATCGCGTCCGTCGCATCGGTATCGGATCCGTAAAGGACCGTGTTCAGATTGTTTGCGGCATCCGCGGCGACCAGATAGCGATCTGATTCGATCGGTCCGGTAAACGTGAACTCATAACCGTTGACGCAGTTCGGCAGGCTGCCGATGGTGATGCGTGGCGCGAGTTGAAGTTCAAAGTCGTCGAGTTCTTGGTTGCGAATCAAGCTGTATCCGTCGTTCCCGGTACGTTGAACGTAGACGGCTTCGGCGTTCACATACCAGTATGGATCACAAGGCGTGCCGCAAGGGTTCGCCAGCGGGAAGTTGCCGCAGGAATTGCACCCGCCATAGCAGCTTGGCTGGTTGCACGAGCGACAGCCGAATCCGACTTGCTGGATTTGGCCGTAGTTCGCATCGGCCGCGTCACCGACGATCGATTGGACCGCGTGTGAAATCGAACCGGGAGCCATTCGCGGCGAGCCAAGGTCGGCGGCGGTTTGGACGGCCGACGCTTGGACGACCTGAGTTTCTGGTCCCCATTGAGCGCTGGTCAGCATTCCGGATGGCGAACCTTGTGCTGAGGCATCTCCGCCGCCGAAAGCAACCACGGCGGCTGCGGCAGCGATCGTCATCACTCGAACGCGAGAGCGCCGCATGACGGAGTGGATCAGACGGATGTTCATGTCGAACCTCGTTGACAAAATCGGGGCGGAACGTTTCCGCTGGAAATCAATGGGTGGGTTTTTAGTCGGTCACTGATAAGACAGCCTCGAAAGTCTGTCGTTATCGCACGATCAAATTGTCTTCAACCGGGATCAAACAGCTTTTGCGAACCATGCGAACGATCTTTGTCGCGTCGGATTCCGACGAGCATCGACCTTCGACATAAAGTTTGCCGTTGCGTTTTGAAACAAACACTTCTGCGGCCGGAAAGGCTTTGCAGATCGAATCGTTGAGTAGGCTGGTGTGCTCGGCAACTTTGTCGCCTTTCGCATCCACCGAGTCGATCACGTCGATTCGGAACGTCTGTTTCCGAGTGGGCTCACCCGCTGCGACGTCTGCCCAAACGGTCAGCGTTGTCGACCCGAGCCCGGTGCCGATCAATTTGAATTGGTTGGGCCCAGCGGCGAATGCTTGGCAGACATCTTTGTCGGCGATCGTGACACCTCGCAGTGTTCCGCCGATCGTCATCGCACGAACCTGTGCACGTTTTAGGTTTAGTACCACGTCGGAAGACTTCGCCACCGCAATGGCGGGTCCCGTAGACGTTGGTTGTTGTGCCTCAGATACCAAGTTGTCTTCAGATAGCGAGGCATTCGGTGCTGGTGCCAGTACGGGCCCTGCTTGCGCCATCGCGAAGCCACCGGCAAGGTCGTCGTTGCGACGTTTCACCGAAGCCAGCTTGGCGTTTGGTCGTGTGATGGATCGCATCGGGTCAACTTCGACCGGCGAACCGATCAGCGGAGACTTTCCGTTTTCAGCAACCGTATTGATCGAAGGAGGTCGAACGGCGAATACAGGCTTCGGAACACTGTGTTCGGTTTCAAGTGCCGGCGTACCACTGGCGATCGCGGACTTTGTGGGCGATGGAATCGAGACGGGCTCAGCCGGTTCGACTTCTGGGAGCGGCGGCAGGTCGGCCAACGCGTCCGCCGTTGCTTCGAACTGGGAATCTTGCAGTTCGGCGTGCTGTTGGGAAGCACTTTCGTGACGCTGCTGGCTCTCGAACGTTGGATCATCGGTCAGTGCAAACACCGCTGCACCCGCCGAATCGTCATCCGACAAGGATTGTTCAATAACGCTTGGTGGCATCGCCACGACGACAGGCGTTTGGCCAGAGTCTTCGACAACCAATGGCGTCGCATTCTGTGCGGTGTTGACCTGAATCGGGCTGGTTCCGTTTTCGTTCTTCGCAACTTCTGAAGCCGGAACGTTGGGGTTGACCTGGATGTTCTTGGGGCTGTTCTCCACCTGCAAAGGGGTGGGGACTTTCGCGGCCAGGCTAACCACTGGTGCCAGCGTGACCGGCGAGTCAACTTCGGAGAGGTCGGCCGAAAGGGCTTCCGCCAACTCGGTTTCCGTTGGCGGATTCGATTCTGCCGCCAGTTCAAGCTTGCTGAAGTCGATCATCGGAGCTTCTTCGATGACGAATTCGATGGGCAGTTCTTGGGCGCCAATGTCTAGCGACTCTTCCGGGGCAAGCGACTCTTCGTTCGGCGGAATGGCTTCTTCGACAACTTGAGTCGCTTCCGGCAAGTCTTCCTTGGCAACGCTGTCGTCGGACAAGGTAAAGAAGATCGGCTGCGTTTCTTCGACGACCGCTTGGTTTTCGCGGGTTTCGGTAACCGGGATGATTGGCCCGACGGTGCCCTTCGCCGCCTCGTTTTGCGGATAGTAGACGGGCGTTTGCACCTGCTGCAGTTGCGGTGCAGAAGTTGATTCCAAAGCAGCTTGCTTTTCGAAAGCGTTGGCGGTCGATGCCTTTTCGTCCCAGTCGCGATTGGGATTCTGGACCAACGGATTGATGCGTGGATTGCCTTTGCCCTGCTGACTGGCAGGTGCTTGGTCGATCGACTGGAATCCGATGGACGTCTCGGCCTGTTTCAAACGCACGTTGGGTTCATCGCCGCTGGCCAATTGAACATGTGCATTTGGATTCCGTCTCGCAACGGGTGCGAAGAACGGGTTCGAGCGGATTTGCCCGTCGGTTGCTTGGCCCTCTTGGCGTTGCGTCGAAACGACACGTGATCCCTGTGGCTGCACAAAAGTCGAGCGGTGTTGCAATCCGCCAATGCGTCCTTGCCCGGCGACCGAAGCGGTTCCGCGGGTGGGCTGCTGTGCGCTAGCCAACTGGGGTGTCACTGAGAAGCTAGACGAGGCCAAGACGAACGACATCAGTAACGCGCGTTTCGCGAACTTGTTCGAAATGAGTACTGGTTTCGTCGTGATTTGGGTGCTCGTTGCACGCATGCCGCATTCCTGGTCCGGTGATTAAGGTCAAATGACAAGCGTTTGTCATTCGGCCCGGATGTGCCCCCCTTGGCACACCGGTAGCCCTCAGTGATGGCGCACTGAAGTCCGTTGGTTTAGGTATCGGATTCGATCTGGCGCGACATTAACGATTCTCGGGCCCGCAAGGCCTGTAGCGACCAAATCGTTTGTACCGAAAAATCGTGACCGTATCGGACCACTCCCCTTGGGGTGTGCTTTCCGCGATAATCCAGCGACCGAATTCGAGAACGTGGCACAGGAATCAACATGGCAGCGGCTGGCGAGAAACAGAAAACCTATCCCAAGGCCGAATTTCACCTCAGCAGCCAATTCGAACCGGCCGGGGATCAGCCGGCAGCGATCGAAAAGCTGACTCGCGGATTCCAATCGGGAAAATCTGCCCAAGTGCTGCTTGGGGCAACCGGAACGGGAAAAACGTTCTCGATGGCCAATGTGATCGCCAACCTTGGACGACCCGCCCTGGTCCTCAGCCACAACAAGACGCTCGCAGCGCAGCTGTATAGCGAGTTCAAAGAGTTCTTTCCTGAAAACGCAGTCCACTACTTCGTCAGCTACTACGACTACTATCAGCCAGAAGCGTACATCCCCCAGCGCGACGTCTATATCGAGAAGGACGCATCGATCAACGAAGAAATCGACCGTCTGCGGCTGGCCACGACCAGTTCGCTTGTCAGTCGCCGCGATGTCGTGATCGTTGCTTCGGTCAGCAGCATCTACGGTTTGGGTTCACCGGACGACTACAAGCAATTGGTCGTTTCGTTGACCGTGGGTGAAACGATCCGACGCGACCACTTGCTGCTAAAGCTCGTCGATGTGCTTTACGAACGTAACGACATGGCTTTCGAGCGTGGCAAGTTCCGCGTCCGTGGCGACAGTGTTGAACTTTGGCCCAGCTACGAGGAATTCGCCTACCGAATCGAGATGTGGGGCGACCAGATCGAAAAGATCTCGCTTATCAAACCGGTCTCCGGCGAAACGATCAAAACGGTGTCGCAGGTGTTTGTCTATCCGGCAAAGCACTTCGTCATGCCAGAAGATCGTATCCAGCGGGCGCTCGCGGTCATCCGCGAAGAGCTAAAGATGCAACTCGAAAAATTCGAACAGCAAGGCAAGCTGCTCGAGGCCCAGCGGCTTTCGGCGCGAACTCGATTCGACTTGGAGATGCTAGCCGAAGTGGGGCACTGTCCAGGCGTGGAGAACTACTCGCGGCCGTTGTCCGGGAAACCGCCAGGGGCGACTCCAGACACGCTGTATAGTTTTTTCCCCGAAGACTTCGTCACCTTCGTCGACGAGTCTCACGTCACGGTACCGCAGGTTCGCGCGATGTACGCTGGCGACCGAAGTCGAAAAACGACCTTGGTGGACCACGGTTTTCGTTTACCCAGTGCGCTGGACAACCGCCCGTTGAAATTTGAAGAGTGGGAAGCGCGGACAGGCCAAATCTGTTTTGTCAGTGCAACGCCCAGCGATTACGAATTGCAGCGAACCGGAGGCGAGGTGGTTGAACAGATCATCCGCCCGACTGGGTTGCTGGATCCGGAAATCGAAGTCGTCTCCGCACGCGGGCAAGTGAACCATCTGGTCGGTCAAATTCGAATCCGCGCCGAACGAGACGAACGTGTCTTGGTCACGGCGCTGACGAAACGATTGGCTGAAGACTTGTCGACGTACCTGCAAGAACAGAACATTCGCTGTCGCTGGTTACACAGCGAGCTGAACGCGTTCGAACGAGTCGACTTGTTGCAAGAACTGCGTTCAGGACATTTCGACTGTTTGGTCGGGGTGAACTTGCTACGTGAAGGATTGGACCTTCCCGAAGTTTCTCTGGTCGCGATCCTTGACGCCGATAAGGAAGGGTTCCTGCGTAGCGAAACCAGTTTGATCCAGACGATCGGACGCGCCGCAAGGAACGCAAATAGCAAAGTGATCTTGTATGCCGATTCGGTGACCGAGTCGATGCGATTGGCCATGGACGAGACCGAACGTCGACGTGCATTGCAAATAGCGTACAACGAAGAACACGGGATCACCCCAGAAACGGTTCACAAGCGAATCAAGTCGGGGATTGAATCTGATGCCGCAAAACGCCGCAAGACAACCGCTGCGGCAAGAGAAGAGTCGGACGCGACGTACATCACGATCGAGTTTGTGGAAGCACTCGAACAAGAGATGTTGGCTGCGGCAGAGGATCTGGAATTTGAGCGTGCGGCACAGTTGCGTGACCGCGTCTTGCAATTGAAAGAGAATATCGGCAAGCCGCTTTCTGAAGTCGAATTCGATTCAAAGCCTTCTTCCGGCAGCGGCCGTAATCAACGTCGCAAAAGCCCCCGCGGTCAATCGAAGGGGCGAAGCAAAATCCCAAGACCGAAACGTGGATAGAAACACGCGGTTAAGTTGGCAATCGATGTGGATGATAGGCGTCTTGATCGAGTACGTCGTTTGCCAATTCCAGAACGTGCTCGTGGTGTGTGAACATCAACACCTGAGTCTTGGTCGACAGTTCGGAGAAAAGCTTCAGGCCGGCCGCGGCTCGGGCGTCATCGAGCTGAATCAAGCAGTCGTCCACGATCACAGGGAACGTTCGCCCCGACGACAACTGGTGCTCGATCGAAGCTAAACGCATCGCCAAAAACACGGAATCGCGAGTCCCGTCACTCATCAATTCCACCGGGACGGTTTGCTCGCTGCCATCGGATCCGGTCCGCACTCCGACGAGCGCCCAACGGTCTTTGTCGTCATACTCGGGGCGCAAACCGCTGTATCGTCCAAGTGTCAGTTTCGAAAATGCATCGCAGGCGATTTTCAATACAGGACTTTCGTTGGCGCGTCGGTAGTGGTCGATCGCTTGACGCATTACCATCGATGCGATCCGCAGTTTGGCCCAGCGTTCGGCATGGTGGCTGATTCGTCCCAAAATCATCTGGACGTCTTGGTTTAGCGACGCCGCACGGTCGCTGCCGTCGATTCGTCGCCGATCTTGCTTCAACCCGCCGATCTGCTGTTCGATTTCGGTACGCTGCGTGGAAAGACGCTTCAGTTCAGTCTGCAATGACTCGAGTTTTTCACTTAGTTCGCCTTGGTCAAGCGATTCGACGTGCGTCGCAAATGCCTCGGGATCCGTTTTGCCAGCCAACATGACCAACTGGCGTTTGGCGTTTTCAAACTCTTGTTGCACGCGACGTTTCTCAGCCGCCGATCTCTCGACCATCGGCAGCTCGTCGACAGTATCGACACCAGCTTCGCGGCGTAATTGATCGAGCACGCTTGACGCGGACTGTAGGTTTTCGTTGAGCTTCGTCAGTTTGTTTTGCAGCGAATGAACGCTTTCAGCGACACGTTTGTGCTCCTGCTGTGACGCTTGGGCTTGTTGCAAACGCTCGTAAAGCGAACGGGCCAACTCGGCTGCTTGGTCGCGGTCTTGACGGGGATGCTCCGTCAATTCCAACATCGAATTCACTTGTTGTTCATACGTCTGCTGGTCTCGATCGAGAGTGCGGATGCGCTGCAACGTGCTGTCACGATCGCGTTTGAGTTGCAACAGATCGTTGATCCGCTTGATTCTTGCGTTGATAACAGCTGGCGTCGCGTTTTCTTCGCGGATGATCTTCGACGTCGCTAATTTCCATGCTTCGTCCCATTCCTGACGTCGATTGCGACAGAACTCGTGTTTCGTTTGAGCCGCCGGAAGCGTCGAAGTCAGTTCGTTCTTTTTTTCGAGCAACTGATTATGGCGAAGTAGTGCCCGATTCAGCTCGCTGCGCAGCCCGGTTGCAAGGTCATGCAGTGATTCGAGCGGAAGGTCACCCAGATCGGGGCGACTCGCATCCTCTGATCCGCTTGAGACGTTACGTTGCGACCAAGCCAGCTTGACCGCATTTCCCAATCGTTCAGTCATTCGCGACTGCTTTTCATCGAATCGATCCAGCTGTGATTGCGATTGCGCGAGCGATCCGATCCGTTCGACCAAGCTTTGGTATCGTGCAATCCATTGACGCATTTCATTGGTCGTCCCTGGCGCGATCCCTTCGTCTTGCCAGAGTGACTCCCAGCCCTTCGTCGTCTCGGCATGCTCGGCCAGTGTTGATGTTAATTCGACATCCAATTGCTTCATCGAATCCTGAAGCTGCACGAGTTCACTGCGGATCGCATCCGCTTTGATGACTTTTTGTTGATGCAAACGAAGTGCATCAACGATTTGGTCTGACGCACGAATTCCTTTGCGGGTGTTCTGGGCAGCTTGCAAGCGTTGTTCGTCAGTGCTTGCGGCGATCCACTGATCGAGCATTTGATCGCGATGTTCGCGTGCATCCACAAGCGACTGTTCTGATGGCAAGTCATGCTCGGTTTGTAACGTTGCCAGATCGGATTCGAGTTTTTGTCGCCGCTTGGTTTGCTTCGATTGCTCGGTCTTGATCTGGTCAAGGGTACGATCAAGCGTTCCGAATGACTGTTCGAACTGCTCGATCTGATTCGTCGACGGGACGTTAAGACTCGCGACGCTTTCTAACGTTTTCTGAGCGATCCCCAATTGCTGCAGCAACTGCTCACAATCACGACGGAGGCTTTCGTGAGACTCTCTTGCCTGATCGCGGTTGCTTAAGAATTCACGCGGCGGCCCGATTTCGCCGAGCACTTGTTCCAACAACTGCGGATCGGCGGGCAACGTGAGTTGTTCAAGTTCTTCAGTGACGTCGTCCAATTCACGTTTAAGCGTTTGGACCTGTTCGCTGGCGACTTGCTCTTGTTGTCGAAGCACTTCGGACTCCGACGCCAATTCGGTGATGCGAGCATGCGCCGAATCGGAGAACTGTAGTCCCGCGATTGCTTCGTCGACCGCAGAATCGGAGGTGCTATCGAACAAATCAGCCTCTGCAACCACAACGTCCAGTTCCGCAAGGGTTTGCCGAAGCTGACGCTGTTGATCCTGAACCACACCGACCAGTCCGCTCCGTTCGACACTCGCTGATTGCCGGGAAGCGGCCGATTGAAACAGCGTGACGACTTGGTCCGCATGTTCCAAAATCGATTGGTCCAAGACCAGCGATTTTTGGCGTTCAATTGAGCCGGACAACTCCGATTGCAATTCATTTGCACTTTTCTGGAGCGCGTCGTGATTGGCACTCGCTTCGCGGCGTCGAGCGGTGAATTCATCGTCAAGCATTGGGGTCGCGGCAAGTTCGCCGAGTCTCTCAAGTGCATGACGCCACAGCGGCACAATCTTGCGAGCTTCTTCGTAAGCTTGATTGCACAATAATTCCTGTCGCGTTTCCGCGATTTGACTGCCAATCTGCGACGCCTGCTGTTCGGCCTGTTCGATTGATTCACAAAGCCCGTTGTAACTTGCCGGCAACGTTTGCAAACCTTTCATCTCGGTCCGTTTTTCGTCCAGTTCGGACAGGGCACCGTTGATGATCGTTCGCCGCGCACGCGCTGCGAATAGCTCGCGCTCGTCAGATTCAAGTTGCGCCAGGATGGCGCGTAATTTGCCAACGCCGGCCCCTGCGGCGAACAAGATTTCCCCGAGCTCGCCCTGCGATTCCAAGATCGCTTTGCCGCCTTCGATCAGTTGTTCGTGCGAAAGCGCAAACCGTTGATGAAACGCCGCTTGGTCGACGCCACCTAACACGCGCAATAGCACTTGGTCATCCAGAGCGGTTTTTCCATCTGGCTTCAGGACCGTGTTTTGGCGGCCTTTGCGACGGATGAATTCCAAATGCTGTTCGTCGCCAGTACGAAGTGTCCCGCCGATTCGCATTTTTGCGTTGGCGTGCAAGTAATTGTCGGTCGTTTGGTTCGGAACACCATACAGCAGCGCAGTGATCGCGCGCAGACACGTCGATTTGCCCGATTCATTTGGGCCATAAACGACATGGAATCGGCGTGGCCCGGCGGAGAGGTCCAGCGTGTGGTTTGTGAAACCGCCAAACGCCAACAGATCAAGTTGTTCTAAAATCATGGGTGAAGGTTGGCTGTGCTTACTGGTCACTTTGAATACGGGCGTGGACTTCGGCGGCGGCCGAATCGACAAGGTTGGCCAGCCATTCGGGGTCATTAACAGGCAGCGCCGAAAACATCGCGTCGTTTCGCAATTCGGTGGGCAGTTTCTTGATTAAGTCATCCAGTTCGTTGCCGATCGTTTTCTCGGCATCGGACGACTGCCGCAACTCTCCGAGCACTTCGGTCACACTTTGCAGCGGCCCGTCCAGATCTTGATTGGTGTTTGCCTTTGGTAATTGGACGCGAACCCGCAAGTCTTCCAGCCACAACTGTTCCCGTGCCACCATGACCGCGACGGCTTGCAAATCACTGCGCAGCTTTACTTCGTTTCGTAGCAATTCGGTTGCCAATGGCGTTTGGCCAACCAGCCGTACTCGCGTGACCAGCAATCGGTCTTCCGCCGACTCCAAGGTTTTCCGAATGCTCACATCGAACAGGTCCAGAACCTCTTCTTGATGTTTGATCTTGGACACATCGATCACGCATTCGTGCCATCGCAAAACGTCACACGCATGAAAACTGAATTCGCAGTTGTCGCGGTCGTCGACATTAAGAATCAAGCAACCTTTCTCGCCCGTTTCGTTGATATGCCGCCCTTGCAGGTTGCCTGAAAAAACAATTGGCGGACCGCCATCCAGACCGTGATTGGCACGCAGATGAATGTGCCCCAGTGCCCAATAGTGATAGCCTTTATCGGTCAATTCACGTGGGGTGCACGGTGCGTAGTTGGCGTGCATTGAGTTGCCTTCTAATCCGGTGTGCAACATGCCCAAATTGAACATGCCATTGATCGGATCCGGATAAGACGCAGCCATGTTGCCGCTTTCCGATCGACGTGCGAACGATTGGCCGTGCACCGCGATGCCGAGGTCCTCGAGGATCCGCGTTTCGGCCTTCTTTTCCGACAAAAACATCGGCCCAATTTCAGGCTGTGACGGCAGCGGCAGCGACGAGGTCATTAGGTTTGCCGCGTCGTGATTTCCACGAATGACTAGCAACGGGATGCCTGCGTCGGATAAACGCGCGGCTTGCGCGACGAAGGCCAGCCCGGTATTTTGGTCGGTCCAATCACCGTCGTACAAATCGCCAGCGATGACGACCAAGTCGACTTCTTGATCGATCGCGAGCGTCGTCATGTTGGCAAGCGCGCGACGACTGGCACCACGAATCTGTTCGACGGGCGCGTTTTCGTAGCGATCAAGTTTTTGCAGCGGACTGTCCAAATGGATGTCTGCCGCATGAAGGATCTTTCGAGTTTTCAATTCGTTGCCGTGGGACAGAAAAGCAATGCGAGATCAGTTGTATTGTGCGGGAAGATACCAATCCTCGGTACCGTCTTCGTAAAGCAGCGTTTCGCCATCCAGCAAGCTGGTGTCGGTATGAAGGCCGGCGTGAATCAGAGACGCCATCGTCTTGGTTTCCGGTTTAGCCGGATGAGTGACCATGTACAACGCCTGTCGTGCACGTGTCATCGCGACGTACATCAAGCACAGCGTTTCGGTCACTTTGGCTTCGGAGTGCTTGCCAAAAGCTTGACGCCAAGTCGGATCTAAGAAATGCCAGGAGTCCTTGCTCAAAAAACGCGACATCGCACGTGGCGGTTCACTGACCGTGGGCGCGTCGGCCAGGTACAGCGGTGGCTGACCGGATACGCTGCCTTCGAGCTCTGGCAAAAACACCGCGTCGAATTCCAAACCTTTGGATTGGTGCACCGTCATCACACGAACCGGCGCCGCTTGTGGTCGCTCGACGCGTTTTTCGCGAACCATGCGGACGTAGTCTCGGACACGAGGCGGCGCATTTTGTTCGTAGTTGATCGTCAGTTGCGTTAGCTGCTTTAAGCGTTGTTGGTCGCGTGCATCACAGTGCGGTGCGATCCAAGAAGCCAGACGCCGCACGGTCCGAGCCAAACCGAGTTCGGTCACTAACTCGCGAACACCTGCTGGCGTTAACGACTGCAGTTCAGCGACAGGGCAGCTTTGCAGGTGATATTGCCAGCGTCCGTCGCCAGGGTGCTCGCTCATCATCAGTGCCGACAACACCAATTCGACCGCCGCTGAATCGACCAGCGGGTTACCGCCTTCTTGGCTGACATCGACGCCTTTCGCTTGCAGCACAAAGATCAAGTTCGCGACTGCTCGGTTCGTTCGCGTCAACACACCGATACTGACGTCGGGAGCGGCCTGATTAAGCTTCTGAATTTGATCCGCAACGAGTTCGAAGCAGGCAGCCGTTTTGGGGGCGGACTTTGGGCCAGCGATTTTTTCGCAAGTTTCGAAACGGACGTAACCAGGCAGTGACTTTTTAAACGCGAGGTGCGTCGGAAACAGTTTGGCAAAACTTCTAACCGCGTCGGCTTCATACGTCGCCTTGTCCATTTCCAGTGGATCGTCATCGGGGTCTGCCATCGGGTGTCGATGCAGGTTTTGGAAAACCCGGTTGACAACATCCATGATCACTTGGCTGCTGCGATAGCTCGTGTTTTGCTCAATCGCTTTGACACCAGGGATCTCGTCATCGACGGCTTCAAAGATCTCGGCAACTCCGCCACGCCATCCATAGATCGCTTGCTTCGTATCACCAACACAGAAGAACGACCGCGAGACGGCAGATTCAGGTGACGCGTCACGATCGACGGATTGGTCGGCCGAACGGATCGCCAGTGGACGCAGCACTTGCCACTGCGACGGCGAGGTATCCTGGAACTCGTCAAGTAGCAGGTGATCGATCGCACCATCCATCCGCCGGCTGAGGGATTGATAGTCGACCGAGCTGAAAAAGTTGGCCAGACGGATCGCGATGTCGTCGAATCCAAGCGTCCGAGCGGACTGTTTCAGTTGGCCAATGTTGTGGTCGTACACTGTCAGGATTTCGCCCGTGGCTTGATTTTGTGCTTGCAGCAGTGCAAGGGTGCGACTGCGTGCGGCCGCATACATCGCACCGAGAGCATTGTCCAAACCGTCTGGCAGTGTTGATCGGCCGAACTTGACCGGTTCGCCACAAGCCTTTGCTTTGGCATAGTTGAGCACCAAGCGATCGGAACCGATGACGTCGAAGTCACGCTGTTCCATCAGGTCAGCGATGTCTTCGAGTTTCTTGCGAATCGATTTTTGTGGCGCGTCGGCGAACCGCAATGTCGCGACTGACTGCTTGAGAATCTCGTCGTCTGGCCCGGTAGGCACGTCAAGTTGATCCCACGCGTCGCCGCGACTACGCCGCGATAACTGATAAGCACCTGTAACAACCGAATCTAATTCACGGACGATCGAACGTTTCGTTTCGCCTTTGCTGAGCATCGACAACAGGGTCGCCAATTCGTTGGGATTCAGCGACGCGATGACCAAGTCGATCGCGCGTTCTCGAAGCCAAACTTCCTCGATTTCATCGGTCAATCGCCAAGCGGGCGGCAAATTCAATTCGAACGGGAACGACTTGGCGAGCTGTGTGAACAGGCTATCGAGCGTACAGATTCGCAAGCGGTGGACGTTCGCAACAAGTTTCTTCAGCAGTTGCAAACACGCACTTCGCTGCAACGTTGGCAGACCAACCTGTTGGCGGAGGTTGTTTAGCGCATCGGGTTGGCCTTCGTCGGCCGCGTCAGCAAGCGTTAGCAAAATCCGATCCAGGATTTCGCCTGCTGCCTTGCGCGTGAACGTTGTCGCCAAAACGGTCTGTGGTGCAGCACCTTGAAAAAAGATCTGCAGCATACGCGCGGTCAGACGGTAAGTTTTGCCGGTACCGGCCGAGGCACGAACCAGCATTGGCGGCAAGTGCCCGTCGTGAAATGGATCGTGACTCATTCGCCTACCTCCTCGTCACCGCTTCCAATGCTGGACAACATCCGCGTTGGGACGCCGGTTTGCATGATCGTTTCGTAATCGTCGTACATCACCATTTCCTCGCTCGGTTCGAAACGGCAAGCGAAGATATTGCGGATGCAGTCGCGAATCAGCTCCGTTGCCGAATCCAGTTGTGCGGGAGAGAAGTTGGCAAGGTTGATCTTGGTTTCTTCTTCCTTGTCGCTGACATTGAAATATCCAAGCTGGACTTCATCCCTGGGGACTTCGATTCCAAGGTAGGGAATCATCTCGCGATAAAGAGGTAACTGCAAATCGATCCAATTGTCTTTGCCTTCGTCTTTACTTCGACGCAGGTGTTTTTTCTCGGGCGGGCTGCCGTGTGTTTTGTAATCCAGAATCGCCCAGCGGTTGTCTTCGGGGTGATAATCGATCCGGTCAAAGCGACCTTTGAGCCCCATCTTTTTTCCGTCGACTTCGATCGCCGCTCCCATTTTGGGACTTACCGAAGCTTCCGTCGCGTGGATTTGCCAGCCTTGATCGATACGTTCTGCTTGTTGATCGGCGACAAACTTTAGTCGACGCTGGGCTTGGCGAATTTGCATTTGAACGGAACTTCGCACCTTTTGGCCATAGCGTTGATTTGCGTAGGCATTTAGGTGATGAGTGAATGCGTCATAGATTCGCTTCGACGATGTTTCGTTCCGATCCTCGGACAACCCGAAGTTCTCGAGTGCACCGTGGACGAGGTCACCGAATTGGTTGGCGGCCAATTCGCCGGCCGCGTCATCAACTGGCTTTAGTCCCAACACGTGTCGCAGGTAAAACCGAAATGGGCATTCCAGGTACGACTTAAACGCCGTCACACTCATCGAATCGATGGGGCATTCGGTATCCTCAATCACTGGGATTGGCAATCGCGTTGCTTCCAGCGGCGCGGACTTTCCAATCACGATCGATGATGCCGGCGCTTTGTGATGCAATAGGTTGCGGACGCGTCTTGCGATCGCTTCTTGAGGTGCGGCAGAGAGCAAACGACTGGGCGGGGTCGGGGAACCGTCGGCCGCATTCGATCCGACGATAAAGTAGATCTCTTTACGTGTTCGCAGCATCAACTGCATCGCATAAACATCACGTGCATAGCGGCGATCGTTGTCCGCCATACGTAGTTCACTACGCAACGCGCCCGGAAGAAACGGGTCACTGGTAACCGCCCCTGGGACGAACGGGTGATTGAATCCGACGACGACCATCGCGGGGCTATCATCGAGCGCTAGGTCCAACCAGCCGTGAAGGTGACTTGATTCGACGTCGCTGTCGGATTGCATTTCGGTACCGACACGCAATTCGCTCAAGCGAGAGTTGATGGTTTCTAACGCCATCGCCGCACTCACTTTGACGTCCAATCGGCCGTTCAGTTCAGAGAAGCGTTCGAGCAACTCGTTGATTTTGTCGATCGCTTGAATCGTCAAGTCGCGATTGCCCGATAACGATGTTGATGGGCCTTCGTCGTAGACCGTTGCCAACCAATCCCGCAGCACCAAACTCCATTCCGAGATTGGACGTTGGTCGGTCGTGGTGGCTCGTTTCTTTGAAGCCTGTTTTGACGAGCTTTCCTTGCGGTGATCGGGCAGGTAGTCGCTGGGCAAAAATGGGGCTAACCAGTCGCAAACATGACGCCGAATCCCAACAGCAACGGGCTGGTTCTTGAGTGCCGCGATTGGCAAGGTGTCGGACAGTTCGAGCGGGAAGTGCTCGGCGAGCAATTTGTCGAGGTCGCAAAGGATATCTTTGTCCTGCGAAGGGTCGCCGGAGCTTTCAAGCTGACTTGTTAGCCAAGCGTGTGAATCAGTGTGCCGTGCGAACGAGGCAAGAGACTCCCACGTGGGACGTGAAATCAAACGCGTCAGTCGCTGAATCAATCGGCCAGGGGCCGTTTGGCTGATGGTCCATCCGGCATGTCGATAGGCAGGACGATCGCAGTCTTCGAGTTCGGCTTCGACCGGGGCGATTTGCGATGGATCGGTCAGCCCGATCGTGATCTGCGATGGTGAATACGTTTCCCCCAGACGACAAACCCACTGGCCAACAGCGATTGCTTGGTCCGAGATATCGCCGCTAGAAATCAGCTGTTCATCACGAAGCGGCAATTCGTCTTTGAGAAACGCTTCGGTCTTCAGGCGACCGAGATGGTCGAAGCTGTTTTGCCGTTCCTTTGGTGCGGCGATCAAGGCGGTGACTTCGCCGTCGACCTCTTTGACCATCGCGGCAATGGACTCGTTCAAGTCGCTGGTGCCGATCAGATAAATCGGTTGGCGAAAACCTACACGCTGATTCTTTACCGCAAGACGCCGCTGTTCGTATGGATCGACCAAACCGGCTCGCGAGAGCTCTGAAATGTATTCGTTGTAGAGTCGCTTGAGCAATTCCCAGCGCTGCCGATCGTCGGCTGTTTGCACGATGTCGAGGACGTTTTCAAAGCTGACGTTGTGCGATGCCAAATCGGTCGACAGTCGACGCAGAGTGCCAGCGACTTCCAACCAAGGTGCCAACGAGTCGCTTTCGGGCATGGTCGGCATCAGTGGACGAAGTTGTTCATCCGATTGCTTTTGAAGGACACGTGCCCAAGCGAGGGTTTGTTCGAATTCGATCGCCAGTGGTTTGTCGATCGAATACAAACGCTCGGGCAACTCGCCCGCGGTGATGATCGACGGCTTGCGATATTCGAGTGAAAGCTCGTCCGAACGCCGGGCCAACAACTCGCCCAATCGAACGGCGGTTTGCGATGTTGGCAGGACACACAAGCGATCGCTGAGGTCAAGTGTTTGACCATTTCGATTGCGTTCGACCAGCCACTCCGTCGCGGTGATCGGCAAGGGGCGATCCCAGCCCAAAAAGTGTTGATGAAAAATAAGGTCCCGGAACAGTTCCATTGTCACCGACCTTCTCCCTCGTGCTAATAAACGTGCGTCTAGAGTTCGCGTCCGCTGCGCGTCTCGCATCACCCTTCCGTTTTCGAGGGGCCGCGTGACACATTGGGTCAAATCCTAGCCGGTTTTGCTATCGATTGTGAGCGGTCGACGTTTGTTTTCGACCGTTAACATCGAGACAGCTCTAGCGAATCGGTGCAGGTTCTGCCGGAAGCATCTCTGCCTTTTGCGGATAGCCACCGTCGACGTTGATTTGTGTGGTCAATCGACGGCGCCAATGCTGGTCATCACGTTCGGGATAATCGCTGCGGAAATGCACGCCCCGCGATTCGGTCCGCACCAGTGCGGCGTTGACCATCATTCCAGCGCAGGTCAGCATGTTTTGCAGCTCCCAACCGGCGATACGGTCGAACTGATGATTCATCACATACGCATTGTACGATCGAATCGTATCCGCAGCTTTTTGCAGTCCTTCGCCGTCACGCTGCACGCCGACCAAACGCCCCATCAAGCTTTTCAGGGACACACGGATGTCATCGATGTCGAACGCTTCGGCAGAGGACGATTCGGATTGTCGGATGGGAAGCGCACGCATTTCATGACCACCCTCGCTTGCCGCACGAGACGCGGCTTCACCCGCAGCAGCGCCATAGACGAGGCCTTCGAGCAAGCTGTTGCTGGCCAAGCGATTCGCGCCATGCAAACCACTACTCGTTGCCTCACCCGCCGCCCAAAGGCCCGGCAAGCTTGTGCGACCTTGTCGATCGACCGTGACACCACCAAGCATGTAGTGGGCACCGGGGCGAACCGGAATTCGATCGCTGGCGATATCGAGTCCGAATTTGCTGCACGCTCGCGCGATTCCTGGGAATCGTGACAGCACGTGTTCTCGGTCGAGATGCGAAAGATCCAGATACACGCAAGGATGCTCGGTCTTTTGCATCTGTGCGACGATCGATTGGCTGACGACATCACGCGGCGCGAGCTCTGCACGTTCGTCGTACTCTGGCATGAACCGGTGCCCCTTGGCGTCCACCAGGTGTGCGCCTTCGCCACGAACGGCTTCGCTGATTAACGAACGGGACGAACCGGCGATGTAAAGCACGGTGGGGTGGAACTGCATGAATTCCAAATCGGCCATTTGAGCACCGGCGCGGTATGCCATCGCTTGGCCATCGCCGGTCGCTACCGCCGGATTGGTCGACTCGCGAAAGACTTGTCCGGCACCGCCAGTGCAAAGGATCGTTTCCTTGGCCCAGACCATCATCGGCTCGCCACCGTTCTGGCTGATCACCGCGCCACGACAACGACCGTCGTGGGTCAGAAGGTCTAACGTGAATGCGTTTTCTAAGATACGAACGCGGTCGAGTGATCGCGTTCGCTGGATAACCGCACGCATGATTTCGGCGCCCGTCGCGTCGCCTTGTGCGTGGACGATCCGTTCGTGCGAGTGACCGCCTTCGCGACCCAATTCCAGTTCACCATGTTCGACGTCAAATTGCGTGCCCCACTGAACCAGTTCTTCGATTCGGCGGGGACCGTCGCGGACAACCATGTTGACCACGTCGGTGTCACACAGATTCGCGCCTGCGATCAAGGTGTCACGAACATGGTTTTCGAAGCGGTCCGCCGGGTCCAGAACGCTGGCGATACCGCCCTGAGCATAAGTGCTGTTCGATTCGCGCAGGACGTCTTTGGTAACCACCAGAACACGCTGGTGAGGCTGAACGGCATTGGCAGCCCGCAAACCGGCCAGACCGCCACCGATGATCAGGATATCTGTGAAGCGATGAGTAGCATGCCTTGTGTCAAACGAGACCAGGTAGCGTGGCGTCATATCAGCGATTCATCTCTTCAATTCGATCGGTCTTGCGTCTCGGACGGACGCGAATGGGGCCAAAGCCCCGGGGCTCAATGGCGGGCAAAGTCGCCAAACCGCTAGTTTACGCGAGTCGGCAAGTTCCGTCACCCGTGCTACTGTGGGCCGTCACAGCGATCAATTCGATTTGGGCAGCAGCGGTTCGTCCCAGATCGCACATTCGCGGCGTCCGTCGCTGTGGGCCCAGGCCCGCGACATCGTGGGGGTGTTGGTGCCCAAGAACAGGTTGCCTTCATAATCGACGGCGATCAAGCCACCGTCGTTCGGCCGGAGGACTTGTTCCAAGCAGTTTTTGCACGCTTCCTCAAGCGTATTGTTGGCCAATTCCATCCGCAGGCTGACGCGGGCGGCGATCGAATGGCGGATGTATTCTTCGCCAATCCCGGTTCCGCTGATCGCGGCAGTGTTGTTGTCCGCGTATGTCCCTGCACCAAGGATTGGCGAATCGCCGATTCGTCCGAATCGTTTCGCTGTGCGACCACCGGTGCTGGTGGCGGCAGCGAGGTTGCCGTGGACGTCCAAAGCAACACAGCCAACCGTTTCGCCGGTGTCGCCTTCGGGATTGTTGTCCGGGCCCAAATCGGTCGGGATCGGATACGCTGGCGACGAAAGCGGATCGAGCTTCATCAGTGGCAGCGCCCGTTGCAGCTGCTGCCAGCGTTTTTCGGTGTAGTAATACGACTGTTCGACCGTAGCGCAGCCGCCGTTTTCGGCAAACGCATCAGCCTCTTCGCCGGAGATCAATACGTGGTGGCTGTCGTCCATTACAAGTCGGGCGGCCAAGATTGGATTGCGAATGCGTTGCAGACCCGCGACGCCGCCTCCTTCAAGGGTTTGGCCGTCCATGATCGAGGCATCGAGTTCGTGAAAGCCACGTGCATTGAACACCGCACCACGCCCGGCGTTAAACATCGGGTCGTTTTCCAAGGCAACGACGGTCGCCGTCACCGCATCAAGAGACTTTCCGCCCTTGCTAAGGACATCGATTCCACACTGCAGCGCTCGGTCAAGGCTGTTGCGGTATCGTGCGACTACCTCTGGGGGCAAGCTTCGGGGCAGCGCGCCGGCTCCACCATGTAACGCGATCACCCAAGTCGATTGCGAATCGCTGGTCGGTTGTGAATAGCTGGCGGTGGACATCATCAACCATAGTAGAAAAGCGTAGCCCCATAATCGATGGCAAGATCTTTCGTGTAGGCGTTCGAAAGTTCGTTGGGGCGGTAATGTTTCGGCCATCATTTTTGCTCGGTTGGCATCTCGGACCATCGACGACTTCCGAATCCTAACCGATTCGGCAACCCGACGCGCGACGGTGACTGCGGCAAGGGGCCAATTGTTGAGGATCGTTTCAGAATGAACAGCCGAGACCATCGGGACCTTCCAACAACGCCTCTTCGGGTGCCCGAATGTCACTATTAGGCAACCCATTGGGATATTGTGTCTTGATTGACTCTAACGCCTGCGTCGCGACCTTGAGGTGTTGCTTCTTTGTGTCGCCGTAAAACTGCTTCGCTTCATTGGGAAGTTTCGGTTGGCCGTGCAGCGGTTTATCGGAAACACAGAGCAGCGTCGCGCTGGGAATGCGGTAGCGAAATCCGTTCGCCGCGACGGTCGCCGATTCCATGTCCACCGCGATCGAGCGACTCGCGCGGAGGTGCTGTTGGGTCCGACTGACCGTCAGTTCCCAGTTTCTATCCAGCGTCGTGTAGACCGCCCCAATACGATAGGGAAGCTCCAGTTCATCCAGCGTTGTTGCAAGTGCTCGGTTTAATAGAAAGCTTGGGGTAATCGGGACTGACGGCGGTAAGGCCTCGTCCAATATCCGGTCCGCACGCATGTATCCGCTGGCCAACACAAAGTCGCCGACGTCTTGGTGATTTCGGACGCCGGCACAGTGGCCCACCATCATCATCGCGTCCGGCCGCAGCACCGCCAAATGGTCCGTCAGGTTCTTTGCGTTGCTGGGGCCGACCCCAATGTTGACTATGCTGATCCCGCGATTGTCAGCGGCGACATGGTGCAGCGTCGGCATTTGGACATTGGTTGCCGTTGACCCACTGCAGCCCGGGAAGGTCTCCGCAAACGCCTCCATGTGCATGTGGTAGTTCGTCAGCAACACATAACGCTGGAAATCTTCCGCCATCGTGCCTGTGTAATGTTCCAAGCGTTTGATCGACAGCTCGCAACGCTCTGGACCGAACATGAACACTTTCTTGCGTGTCAAATCAAAGTCAGACTCGTCGATCGTTTTCAGCAATGTTGCTGCATTCAAGTCGACACGTGGGCGTGACGGTTCAATGGTTATCACGGCACCTCTGCGAGCGAGTTTCAGGAGCTCACGACGCAGGTACCAGCGAAACGCTTTGGGGCGAGCAATCTTGCCGGAAATCTCGGGATTGTGTTTCGACCAATGCCGGATCACCGTCACGCGAACATAGTGGCCTTGCGCGTAGATTTCCTCCATCAATTCACAAGCCGATTCGATCTGTTTGCAAAGGCTATCTTCGCTTTCCGAAGGATCAATTTGCATTTTGGGTTTCATTGCAAGTCCGGTGAGGTCAAACGCGATGTTGGCAGAGTGTCGAGCGTAAACGTGTTGAGATAAGTGGCCGAATGATTGAAGAGAATCGAATTCTGCTAATTTATTTTTAGCATGCTCGGTTGTGAGCAAGGCGAGCAAGCGTTCCCTGCCTTTGGCGGCAGGCCGGAAACGCCGACCTTAGCCAATCCAACCGACAGATAGCCTGAGGTAGGTCCCCCCGTCGCAGGAGTTGACCGAAATCGAATTGATCGCCATTGGTAACGCTTCACTTGACTCCGATCACGCTGGCAGTCGCAATTTCTTTTCATCCTTTCAGTAGGACAACTCATGATCATCGGTGTTCCCAAGGAAACGAAATCGGACGAGTACCGCGTTTCGATGCTGCCCGTCGGCGTGGAAGAATTGGTCAATCGCGGTCATCAGGTGATCGTCGAAAAGAACGCTGGTGTCGGTTCAGGGTTGCTGGACCAAGATTACAGCGATGTCGGCGCGACAATGGTCGATACCGCTGCGGAGGTTTTTGCCAAAGCGGACATGATCGTCAAAGTCAAGGAGCCGCAGGCGGATGAATACCCCATGATCCGGCCCGGGCAAGCCGTGTTTACCTACTTTCACTTCGCCGCCAGCGAACCGCTGACCAACGCGATGTTAAATAGCGGCGCGACCTGCATCGCCTATGAAACGCTGCGTGACCAGCGAGGCCGACTGCCTTTGTTGACCCCGATGAGCGAAGTGGCGGGGCGGATGAGCATCCAACAAGGCGCCAAGTTCCTTGAACGCCCACAGATGGGACGCGGAATTCTGCTGGGTGGTGTTCCCGGCGTCCCGCCAGCACACATCACGATTCTCGGCGGCGGTGTTGTCGGCAGCAACGCGGCAAAGATCGCTGCGGGCTTTCAAGCCGACGTCGTGATTTTGGACGTCGACCTTGATCGTTTGCGATACCTCGACGACATCATGCCGGCGAACGTCAACACGCTTTACAGCGACCGTCACAACATCCTCGAACAACTCGAACGCGCCGACTTGGTCGTTGGGTCGGTGTTGATTCCAGGAGCCAAAGCACCACAGCTCGTCCGCCACGAAGATCTCAAACGAATGAAACCCGGCAGCGTCATCATCGACGTCGCCGTTGACCAAGGCGGATGCATCGAAACGACTCGCCCCACCACACACCGCGATCCGACCTATGTGATCGACGATGTGGTTCATTACTGTGTCGCCAACATGCCGGGCGCCGTCGGTCGCACCAGCACCTATGCACTTTGTAATGCGACGTTACCTTGGGTGATTCGCTTGGCACAGTCGGGCGTCCAAGAAGCGATCGATTCGAAGGGACCGTTGTACGACGCGATCAATATTCACGACGGCAAGGTCTGCAACAGCGGCGTCGCAGAAGCCTTCGACATGGAAATGCACACGCTGTAATTAAGCGTCGGCGCCTTCATGCGGCGATGACATGTGCTTGGCCACATAGGCCGGCTCGCCAATCCGTTGCAGCAAATCCAGCTGCAACTCCAGCCAACCGATGTGCTCTTCTTCTTCGATCGCGATGTCTTCGAACAATCGCTTCGTACCGATGTCAGAGTCTTCGGAGGCTTGGTGAGCGGACTTGGTATAGAACTTGACCGCCTCTTGCTCGTCTGCGAGATCGGATTCGAACAGTTCCTTGAGTGACTTCGCACGGCGTGGCGGTTTGTCAAACGACATCTCCGGCTCGCCTTTGAGGAACATGATTCGTTCTAGGAAACGATCGGAGTGTCCCAGCTCTTCCGTCATTTCTTCTCTCATCTGCTTGGCCAGCAAGTCCAGTCCCCAGTCGTCCAAGACGCTGGCGTGTAATTGGTACTGGTGCGATGCGGTCAGCTCCATCGACAAACCCTTTTGAAGGTTTTCGAGTGATCGTGCGGATGCCATTTGATTCTCCTTGATGGTCGTGTCGTGTACGCGATGAGTCGCGTGTCATGAAATAGAATGGATTGTAGGACCGCTGCAAGCGGCTCGCGGTGGTCTTGCCAACACGTTGACTTAAACGCTGCAGCTTCCGCCGCCACTGCGTTGATTCCAAGGCATTTTGCCCAGGATGGTCGCCATCGCACAGGTATCCGTCAGGCCAGCAAACAACAGCCCCGCGCCGACGAAACCTGACAGGCCAATGAATCCGGGGTGGACGAAGTAACCTAGGATCGCACCGATCAGCACCATCGATCCGGCTACCATCTGAACCTGCCGTGGCAAAGAGACGGTTTTCTTTCCACGCACGACTGGCAATCCGGCCGATTCCCATGCCGAGGTTCCGCCTTGCACATCAACAACGTGCGGGACGCCAAAAGCCACCAACTTGTCGACAGCCTTCTTGGAGCGGTTGCCCGCTTGGCAGATCACGTAAACGGGGCGATCGGGCGATGTGCTGCCCACGGCATCCGCAGAAATCGAATCCAGCGGGACGTTTCGAGCTCCTTCAGCGTGTAGCCCCGAATACTCCGCAGGGGTACGCACATCGATCAGGTTGATTTCACCTTGCTGCTGTTTTCCGGCAAGCGATCGGACATCAATGGTGCTGGACATGGCGAAACTCCCTCTTTGAACCGTGATTGTGTCTTCGTAGTGTCGCAAGGCGACGAGGCGTTTGTTTTGTCCATGGCACGTGTGCGGTGTCATGGAACGCGAAATATTGCTTACGTGTCAATATATCGGGATATCGCGAGATGTCAATCAGTTTGGCTCCGTGGAACGAGCAAAATTCCACGAAATGTCGTTGAATCGGACACCGATTCTCTCCGCCGCGACAGTCAGCAGTGGGGATGAATCGAACTTTGCTTTCTTCGTAGCGGTGATTTGTCTAGAATAGAGTTGCGAGATCCCATGACTGAGTGGCCACCATGACAATGGGGCCCTCCATGAAAGTGTGGCATTGTCCAACCATGCGCGGCGTCTCGCAGACCTACCTCCCCCACCAAACAAAAGTCGGACTTCGGGTTCAACGCCCCGATGACGACTTTCCCGCCACCACCGTCCGATCGAGACCGCACGTTTCAAGTGTTGACCCGATCGCACTCTCTAGAACAACCTATGTCCACCGATCGTTCCAAAGTCGCATGCGCCCAATCGGCCAGAAGCTGGTTGCGATCCAATTCAGCCACTGTTTTTGGCCATACCTTGTTACTCTCGGTAAGCGTCTTGCTTGTCGCTGGCAACACCGCTGTCGCGGCTGAACAGACAGCACCGGCAAGCGAAAAGTCTGCGGAACAGGAAGCATTCTTCGAAAACAAGGTCCGCCCGCTGCTGGTCCAGCACTGTGTGGATTGTCACGGACCGGATGACCAGCAGGGACAACTGCGTCTGGACCGCAAAACGCACTTCGCTCGCGGCGGGGATTCGGGACGTCTCGTGGTGCCAGGCAACGTCGACGCAAGCTTACTTGTCCGGGCCATCGGCTACCAAGACAACGGTTTGCAAATGCCGCCAGACAACAAGCTATCTGACGATGCGATCGCCACGATCCGGAAGTGGGTCGACGACGGAGCCTACTGGCCCGAAGAAACGGCAAGCGAAGATGACGACGTTGAAGAGATGTCGTTCGCCGATCAAATCGTCATGCAACGCGATACCCATTGGTCGTTCCAGCCAATCGTGTCGGTCGAACCGCCAACGATCACCGATCCGGCCTCTGGCGAATCGCTATCTCCCATCGATCAATTTGTGTTTGCGAGATTAGACGAAGCGGGGCTGGAAGCGAACCCGACGGCTGATCGCGAAACGTTGATCCGCCGTGCCTATTTCAACTTACTGGGCCTGCCGCCGACATTTGAAGAGGTTCAAGCATTTGTTAACGACGCTGATCCACTTGCTTTCGAAAAGTTGGTGGACCGCTCGCTCGACAATCCGCACTACGGCGAACGTTGGGCGAGGCACTGGCTGGACATCGCACGCTACGGCGACACGAAAGGATACTTGGCGGGCAGCCAAGAAACGCGTTATCCGTTCGCGTTCACGTACCGCGACTATGTGATCGATGCGTTTAACAACGACAAGCCGTTCACCGAGTTCATTATTGAGCAGATCGCCGCAGACCGGTTAGACCTGCAAGGTGACGATCGCAAGGCACTTGCCGCGATGGGATACCTGACAGTCGGTCGCAAATTCATGAACCGGCGGCCTGATGTGATCGATGACCAAATCGATGTTGTCACTCGCGGCTTCCTCGGACTTAGTGTCTCCTGCGCACGCTGTCATGATCACAAGTACGACCCGATTCCGACCGCCGATTACTACTCGCTGTATGGTGTCTTCGATAGCTGCGAAGAGCCGGGCGAACTGCCGCTGCTTGGCGAACCGCAACCTTCGCCGGAATACGACGAATTCCTGAAAGCGAAAGCCGCCAAACAAAAGGAAGTCGACGACTGGTTGGAAGAACGTCGAGTGGCGACCGAAGACGAGCTACGCAGCCGCATCGCGGACTACCTTGTCTTTTACGCCGAACAGATCGGCAAAGAACGCAAACGTGGCGGCTCATTTCAAGGCAAACGTGGACCGCTCCGCCGCGCCGCCGTTTTCCGCTGGCAGCGTTTCCTCGATCAAGCGAACGAGTCATCGGCGCCGGTGTGGACTTTGTTTCGCGAACTGACCAAGCTTCCCGAAGACGACTTTGCCAACCAATTATCGAACAAGTTGGATGAATTCGCGACGGCGAATTCCGTCGCCGAATCGGCGCCAGGCGTCGCCAAATTGATCGAAGCCCTACGCGAAGCAAAACCGGCGACGATCGCGGATGCCGCTCAAGCGATCGGTGATCAATTCGAAGGCGTGCACGCGAAATGGAAGGAAGCCCATCCCAAAGAGTCACAACCAGCCGACACGCATCCAGACACTTTGACCGATGAAAAGGACGAAGCGTTGCGTTTGGTGATTTGGCAATCCGAAACACCGACATCGTTGGACCGCGATCAGATGATCCAGCACTTGGATCAAACGGAACGTAATCAGTACAACCAAAAGATGAACGGCGTCAACGGAGTCGAGGTCACGCACAGCGGGGCCCCGTCACGCGGTATGGTCTTGGTCGATAAAGATAAACCGACCGAGCCTGTGATTTTCCGTCGCGGCGTTCCGGGGAATCGTGGCGATCGTGTCCCAAGGCGTTTTCTGCAAGTCCTGGAACAAGTTGATGGTGGCAAGCCCTTCATCGACGGCAGCGGTCGTTTGGAGCTCGCCAAGGCAATCGCGAATCCTGACAATCCCCTGACCGCTCGAGTTATCGTCAACCGAATTTGGCAGCACCATTTCGGCGAAGGATTGGTCCGTACGTCAAGCGACTTTGGCACTCGCGGAGAAGCACCAACGCATCCACAGTTGCTCGATTACTTGGCCGCGGAGTTCATGGCGGACGGATGGTCGATCAAGCGACTGCAACGCCGCATCATGTTGACCAAGACTTGGCAACAGACCAGCACCTTGCGTGACAAAGCGATGACGCAAGATCCAGAGAACCGGTTGCTGTGGCACATGCCACGCAAACGTTTGGAATTTGAACCACTCCGCGATCGCTTGTTGGTCGCGGCCGGACGATTGGACGATCGTATCGGTGGCCGTTCCGTGATGATTCACCAGGATGCGACGCGGCGCGGTCTGTACGCCTACATTGACCGCGAAGACCTGCCAGGGTTGCTGGCCAGCTTCGACGTCCCGAGTCCCGACGCCAGTCGTGCACAGCGAACGAAAACCACCGTCCCGCAACAAGCGTTGTACCTGATGAATTCCGGTTTCGTGATAGAGCAAGCAAAGGCCCTGGCCGACCGTGTCATCGCGGACGAACAACGCGATCAATCTGATGCGGAAGTCCTTCGTGATCGAATTCGGCAGATGTATCACTTCGCATTGAATCGCAACCCGAAAGACTGGGAATTGCAAGCCGCCTTCGAGTTCGTTCAGCCACAAACGGACAACCAACAAACGCAATCCGAACAGGCACTCGATCGCTGGGAACAATTGTCCCAGGTCCTGCTGCTCTGCAACGAATTCGCGTTTGTCGACTAAACAAAACACCCCGCCTTTCCGGCAGTTCTGATTGCTCCTTTTCTTTCAGCACTGCTCCATCCTTTCGGTATTTGAACATGTCTGATTCACACGCATTCAATGATCCCGGGTTCAACGGTTCTGGTCCGTCCACACGACGCGAGTTTTTGCGTCGCAGTGGTATCGGCCTAGGATCACTCGGCCTCGCCGGCGTGATGTCCGACGACACGTCACGAGCATTCGCGGGTGACAGCTTGAACCCGATGGCGCCTAAACGGCCCCAGTTTCCTGGCAAAGCGAAAGCGGTCATTCATCTGTTTCTCAATGGCGGGCCGTCACAAGTCGATACGTTCGACCCCAAGCCAGCGCTCGATAAATTTCATGGCCAATCGATCCCGCTCGATCTGCGGACGGAACGCGAAACCGGCGCGGCGTACCGATCACCGTTTAAATTCAAGAGGTACGGCGAAAGCGGAATCGAAGTCAGCGAACTGTTTTCGCATGTTGGCGAAAGTATCGATGACGTTTGTGTAATCCGCTCGATGCATGCCGACGTGCCGAATCATGAACCATCATTGATGCTGATGAACTGCGGTCATGCGCAGTTCGTTCGGCCTTCGGTCGGTTCCTGGGTGACGTATGGGCTGGGTAGCGAAAACCAAAACCTGCCGGGATTTATCGCGATGTGCCCCAATGGTTATCCGATCAAAGGGGCCGAAAACTGGCAAGCAGGATTCCTTCCCGGTGCGTACCAAGGCACCTATATCGATAGCCGACACAAGGACATCGAACGGCTGATTTCCAACATTCGCAACGCGTCTGGCTTGGAACGCAGCCAACAACGTCGACAGTTGGACCTGCTGCAACAGATCAACAACCGCTATCAGGAACAGCGTCAACAAGACGCCGAACTTGAATCACGAGTGCAAAGTTTTGAACTCGCGTACCGAATGCAGATGGAAGCCACCGACGCGTTCGATATCAGCGACGAACCTGAATACATCCGCAAGATGTATGGCGATTCGGTCCAGGCAAGGCAAATCTTGATCGCCCGACGCTTAGTCGAACGCGGTGTACGCTACATCCAACTGTGGCACGGTGCCGGCCAACCTTGGGACAGCCACGACCAAATCGAACAGAATCACAAACGTCTGGCCGGCGAATGCTCACAAGCGATCGGCGCGTTGCTGAAAGACCTCAAGCAACGGTCGCTACTGGATGAAACCCTGGTGATCTGGGGCGGTGAATTTGGACGCACGCCAACGGTCGAATTGCCAAAGCCTGGCGCGAACGCGGGGACAAACAGCGGACGCGACCACAATCACTACGGCTTCACGATGTGGCTTGCCGGCGGAGGTGTCAAAGGCGGCCACGTGCATGGTGCGACTGACGAATTCGGTTTCCAGGCCGTCGAAAATCGAGTGCATGTGCACGACTTGCAAGCGACGGTGTTGCATCTGCTGGGTTTTGATCACGAACGATTGACGTACCGCTATGCCGGGCGTGATTTCCGGCTGACCGATATCCACGGCAACGTCGTCCATGACATCGTTGCTTAATCGACGCGATTAACCTTGCTCGATCGCCACATCATAGATTTCGACGCGGCCAAAGTCGGGGAACTTTCCGTCTTTTAGGCTGCCTGGCTGGCCTTGGGTTCCGATCACGACTAGCGATTTGCCATCGGCGGCAAAGTGCATCGTGGTGACACGGTAACCGGTTTTTAATCTGGTCAAACGCTTGCCATCTTCGAGCGAAAACAGTGCCACGTTCCAATCGCCACCGCGAAGGCGGCCGCCCATCGCGAAGCATTTACCGTTGGGATGCAACGCAAGCGACTCCATCAAGCCTTCGCCGTTTTCTCCTTCGTGGGTTTGGTCCAGCATCTTGGGCGTGTCGCCAAACGTTTCCCAACGCTGCCAAAGCTGCTTCCCGTTGCCAGCCATCGGGTCACGCATCGGCCCCATCCCCGCCAGCAAAATCGATTGGTCGTCGGGTGCGAACCGCAAGGCAAAGATTCCGCCCAAGTAGCAGTGACTTTTGATGATTCCCCAACTCGTAAAGTCAGGGGTTTGGATGGTCGTTTGCAGGTCTCCTGTCTCGCAGGAAAAAATGCGGACTTCGCCCATCAAGTTTCCTGCGGCGACGCGTTTGCCATCGTGACTGAATGCAACCGACTGCACAGACGGGACGTGCGGCAAACGGTGAAGGATCTCGCCGGTCGCGGTCTCGCCGATGACCAGCGAGGGTTCGCGTTCGGCAGCGGGTTCGTATTTGTATCCACCGGCGAGATACTGTCCCGTCACCGATGCGAACAACGATTGGTCAGGTGAGACGGCGGTTTGCCAGGACCAGAATTCGTGGAGCGGCAACTCGCGTTTCAGTTCCGATGTCTTAAGGTCGAACCAGCGTAGCGTTCCGTCATAGCCTCCGGACAAGATGATATCGTCAGCTAGCCAATGGACCGAACTCGCATAGCTGTCGTGCGAATACAGTTGCTGCCGTTCGCCGTTTGCCAAGTCAAGCTTGTAGACACCGTCCATGCAGGCGCCGATCAGCGTTGCACCGTCGGTCGAGACTGCTCCACCAAGGATTGCCATCGGCAGTCGCTGGCCCGATCGTTTTTCGAGTTTGACGTCCATTAGGCCAGTACCTCCAGAATCGGTGCGGCGTCTTCTTCGACGCGATGAAACGTCGGCAATCCGGGCAGGTCGTATTCGTCGTGTGGGTCCACACCGAGCGCGGTGAAAATCGTCGCGAACAGGTTCCGGTTATCGACTTTGCCTTCGACGACTTCGAATCCGAGCGGGTCGGTTGCCCCGTGGACGACGCCGCCGCGAATACCACCACCAGCCATCGCTAAGCTCCAAGCGTTTGGATAGTGGTCGCGTCCACGAGCTTCGTTCATCCACGGGGTTCGACCGAATTCGCCCATCGCAATGACCAGGGTGTCGTCCAGCATCCCGCGCTCTTCCAAGTCGTTGACCAATTGGTAAAGCACGTTGTCCAGTTCTGGCACCAACATCTGGTGCATCTCGTGTTGATAGACGTGGTTGTCCCAAGGCATCCCGTTGGCGACCATCACGAACGTCGACCCGTTTTCGATCAGGTGCCTCGCTTGCAACGCGTGCTGTGCGAATGCTCCGCCGCCGTAACGCTGACGATCGTCTTCGGGTAGTGAATCCATGTCGAACAGCGGCGCGCAGCTCATCAGGCCCTGCACACGTTCGAAAGCGGCGTTGTGTGATGCGGCCGCGTTGCTCTTTTGGTCCAGTTCGTATTTCTTGCTGAAGAACCGGCGCAATGCTTCGCGGTCCGCATGGTCGGCATCGGTGATCGAATCCAATTTTTCGATGTTGGGAATGCCGTAGTCACCGCCCGCCCGCACCGGCCCGTACTCGGCACCCAGCCAACCGGCCCAGTTACCCGCCTTGAACGCTTTGAATTCGTTGCCTTCGGGACAGGGATCCAGCAGCACAAATTGCGGCACCGGGCTGTCCAGTTGCCCGAGTTGCTTTGCGATCACTGAACCGAGGATTGGGCGTGTGAACGGAGGGCGCGGTCCGTCGCCTCGCGTCAGCGCGTCGATGCCCTGGAAGTGCTCGCTCGGTTTGGTGCTCATGCTGCGAATGACGGCCAGCTTGTCCATCATGGTCGCGCACTTGGGCATCAGCGAACTGATTTGCACACCGGGAAGGTTCGTCTGGATCGCACCAAATGGTCCGCCGGTGGCCGTTCCCGGTTTTGGGTCCCACATTTCGAATTGGCTTGGTGCCCCGCAAAGCCAAAGCAAGATGCAGCGTTTGCCTTGACGTTTGGTTTCCTCGGCCAATGCAGGGATGGAAAACAGCCCGTTGAAACTGGCCACGGATGCGGCGCTGGCGGCTAAGGAGCCTTGCAGGAACAACCGTCGATGGACGGTGTGTTCGTCACTCCCGCAAGTCATCCTTTGTTTGGATGTTCGGATCATGGCAATCAGTGGTTGAAACGGAATTCGGCGCTCGTGATCAACGACCACGCGACTTGGGCGATCGCTTCTTCAGCACGTTCGCGACGTTGGTCCAGATAGCCGACGATGGCGTCAAGCTCTTCCGATGTTGGTTGTCGGCCAAGCAAAGTTTCGATCAAACGAGACGCTTGCTGCTGCGGTTCTGATTCGGCGGCGATTTGCGAGATCGGCGATCCGTCTCGAAAGCTATCGCGAATGAATTGATCCAATCCGGCGTTGTTGCTGAAGTACAACGCGTCCGCGACGGGAACTTCCACACCATCGGGCAAGACGTCGACAATTTGCTGCCGCAATCCTTTGACGACGTCGGCGTTGTTGTCGAACGAGCCGCGGAGTGTTTGCTGGATCGAACGAGCAAGCTGTTCTGCTGTCAATGGCCGTTCGATGTACCACGTGAAGGTATCTGGCGAAATCGCTTCACTTGGGCGGCGAGAATCCAATTGGTAGGCATCGGACAAGACGATGCTGCGGACCAATCGTCGGACATCGAATTGGTGTGTCGCGAAGTCATCGGCCAGCCAGTCCAGCAACTTGGGATGACTCGGGTCGTGCATGCTATCGATTTCGTCATGAGGATGGACAATGCCGCGTCCCATTAAAATCGCCCACACGCGGTTGACCATCGCCCGTGGGACCAGCGGGTGGCCTTCTAAGATTTGAGTGACAAACTTGGTCCGTCGTGAAAACAGTGGCTCACGCGGATCGCCACTCACGTCAGCGGGCGAATACAGAGATTCGGAGTCCTCTTGCGACTCACCCGCTTTGGGCCGTTTTTCGTGAACAGTTCGAGAGTCGAAGAACGTGAGGTAGTTCGGTGTGCTGGAGCCTTCCAGGTTGGCGAATTCGGAAAAGCCACCCACCGCGGACTCGGACATTCGCAAGCCGTTGTCTGTCTTTTGGTTTTTGCTGCGGTTAAAGAACGCGACCAAGCCCCAGTAATGCGCCTGCTCGATTTCGTCAGCCATCATGTGGTCATGGCATTGTGCGCACTCGATCCGAATGCCAAAAAACGCCGGGGCGACGGCTTCGGCAATCGCTTGGTAGTTTTCTTTGCGTTCATACAAGAACCAGACCGCACCGTCGGAATCCGGATCGTCGGGGCGAGCCAACAAAACCTCACGAGCGACATCCGCCCAAGGCCGATTATCGCGAAAGGCGCTTTCCAGGTATCCACGCCAACCGTGACGTGCACGCTGTTCATAAACGCGTTCTTGTGCCCGCCCCATTAAGATCGCGTCAAAGAGATCGGCAAAATGTTGTGCGTAGTTTTCGCTGTGCAACAAGGCGTCGACCAGTTCTTCGCGTCGCTGCTCGCTTGGGTTGGCAAGAAACGTGTTTCGCTCGTCGTTCGAAGGCACGCGCCCGGCCAAGTCTAAGTAGATTCTTCGGACGAAGGTTTCATCGCTGCATCGACCCGCCGGAGTGACCGAGTCGGCTTTCCATTTGGCAGCGATCTGCGAATTGATTTGGTCCGTCGGAGTCGCCGCGGATGATGGTTGGCAGAACCAAACCAGCGAAACGCCGAGAGCGATAGCGAGGTGGAGACGTCGCATGATCGGATTTTGAGGTGGGAATGTTGGTGGGTAGGCCCCTGAGTATACCCGATCCGTCAGCGTCAATCACAAGCCAAGAATCCTCAAACGCATCGGATCAGTTGCCAAACCACCATCAACCGTACCCAAAGTCGCCTTTCGCTCAGCGAAAGTAGCGTTTCCTATCGCGGACATGCCGCAACACACGCAGCTAAAGTCACTACGAAATCCGTTGCCGACATCGACCAATGCAAGCCAACGTTCAACTAATCGTCGAAGCCGCTAAAATGCAAATCAGCAACGCGCACACGGCTTCCTGGCAAGCATTTTCTACATTCGACTCAGGCGAAGGACGCTACTTTCGCGGAGCGAAAGGCGACATTGGCGAGGACAATGATGATCGGTGAATTGTTTGATCCTCAAGCCCCACTTGCGATCAGCGAACACTACCGCCCGCATTGGTCTCAAGCGGGAGCGATCGTGTTCATTACCTTTCGTACAGCGGACTCGATCCCGTATGAAGTTTTGCAGCGTTGGGAACGCGAGAAGAATGAATGGATCGCTCGCAATACGGGTAGAAACGCTGATTGGCGGAAGGTGCTGCCTGAACTTGATCCAAGACTGCGCCATCAATTCAAAAAGACCTTCAATCGATTGCGAGAAGACTTCCTCGATACGTGCAATGGTAAATGTGTCCTTCGCCAGCCAGATTTCGCATCAATCGTTGCCGATTCGCTGTCTCATTTCGATGGTAAACGCTATCGTCTGGGCGACTTCATTGTGATGCCAAATCATGTTCATCTGCTTGCCAGCTTCCCTTCGGAAGAAACGATGATTGGACAATGCGATTCTTGGTTGCATTACACCGCATGGAAAATCAATCAACAGCTTGGCAACAAGGGGAAGTTCTGGCAACAAGAACCCTTCGATCACCTAGTCAGAAGTCCCGAGCAGTATCAATACCTATGCAATTACATCCGTGACAACGGAACCAAGGCAAACCTCCGGTCCGGCGATTTTCTGTACCGGCAGCATGACAATCATCAATGATCGGCTTGCACGCCCCATAAAACGAGGCAAGCAACGATCGCAAACGACCGTGCCCAAAGTCGCCTTTCGCTCCGCGAAAGTAGCGTTTCCTATCGCGGACATGCCGCAACACACGCAGCTAAAGTCACTACGAAATCCGTTGCCGACATCGACCAATGCAAGCCAACGTTCACCCGATCGTCGAAGCCGCTAAAATGCAAATCAGCAACGCGCACACGGCGTCCAGGCAAGCATTTCGACATTCGATTCAGGCGAAGAACGCTACTTTCGCGGAGCGAAAGGCGACATTGGCGATCAGCGAACATTACCGTCCCCATTGGTCTCAAGCGGGAGCGATCGAATTTTGGCCGAAGGCCATTCGCACCATAGGCTGGGGCATCGCCCCAGTTTTCGATTGCCCAATCGCCATCTTTGGCTTTGGCTGAAGGCCATGAACACTGCTCGCTTTGTGGGCCTTGGCAGGTGGAATTGACCTTCGGCCAATCAGCGAACTTTGGGAATCATGGTCCTGTGGCGATGCCACAGGCTACGGTGTTTAAGTCCTTCGGCCAAGTGATTACAGTTCGAGCAGAGTCTATCTTTCATCGAGGTGCCGGGGCACGTCAACGTTCGTGATGCCTGAACACCGCTGGCGACCTTGCAAGTCGCGTCAACCGACAAGTCAGTTGGCACTACCTCTGCCATCACCAAACGGTAAACAAGTTCTTTTTTTGCTTGATCGAGTGTTGGTGTTCGCAACAGGGCGATAACAAAAGACGCTACTATCGCGGGGCGAAAGGCGACATTGGTTCGTTGTTCGCGTATTCTATTTGCTTTGCTCGTCTCCTTTTCGTTTGATGGGTTTCTTGATGCGTTTGCTTTCCTTGGGGTTGGTTGTTTGCGTTTGTGTCGCGGGGTGCGCTCGGCGCGAGTTGTCTGGCAGTGGCGAGTCGCTGGTAGAGGCTCGTGCAGGTTTCAAGACAACGATCATCAAAACAGGCGAAGACTACGGGGCACCCGATGTTCCAGCCGATGACACCTTCGAATTGATCCATTACCCTGCCCCGGTGGGCGAACTCGCCGCCTATCTGACACCTGATCCAGGCGATGGCAAACGCTATCCGGCGATCATCTGGATCACCGGCGGCGACTGCAACACGATCGGCGACGTCTGGTCGTACCAAGACCGTGGGAACGATCAATCGGCCAGTACGTTTCGTAAACAGGGCGTGGTGATGATGTTTCCGTCACTACGCGGCGGGAACGATAACCCCGGGAAACGCGAAGGGTTTTACGGCGAAGTCGACGATGTGATCGCGGCAACGGAATACTTGGCAAAACAGCCGTACGTTGACCCCGATCAGATCTATCTTGGCGGGCACAGTACCGGTGGCACGCTAGTGCTGCTCGTCGGCGAATGTTCGGCGCGTTACCAAGCCATCTTCTCACTCGGCGCCGTTGCTGCTGCCGACCAATACGGAGGCGAGTTTCTGTATTGCGATCCAAGCTATGCGAAAGAGCTGCGGCTGCGTTCTCCCATCTATTGGCTCGATCAAATCAAGAATCCGACCTACGTCATCGAAGGCGAAGAAGGCAACTGGGACGGCGCGATTGAAGTGATGGCAGACGCCAATACCAACCCGAAAATTCAGTTTTTCAAAGTCGATGGACACGATCACTTTTCGGTCATCGCACCAGTCGCTGAAATTTTGGCGAAGCAAATCGTTGCTGGAAAAGTTGGCTTGACGGAATCGATGCTTCGCGACCTCCAATGACGGCGAAGACAAACACTCGCTACGACTCGTCTTCGTCTTTACGTTTTAGTTTTCGATAGAGTGTTTTGCGATCAACGCCCAGGATTTTTGCCGCCTGGGTACGGTTGCCCTCGACCGCTTGAAGGACATGCTCGATGTAGCGTTCTTCGAGATCTTCGAGAGACATCAGTTCGGAAGGATCATCGCCACCAATAAACACCGTTGTTGGTTGGTGTTCACGAATTTTGTCGGGTAAATCTTCGACCGTGATTGAGTCGTACTGGGTCAGCGCGACCGCGCGTTGCATCACGTTTCGTAATTCACGCACATTACCGGGCCAACGGTAAGCGAGCAACTTCTCGACAGCCGGCTTAGAGATCCCGTTGACATCTTTATTGGCTTGGCTGGCGAAACGTTCGATCGAGCTGAGGGCCAGTTCGAGAATGTCGGCGCCGCGTGACCGAAGCGGGGGCAGTTGCAGCTGAATCACATTGATCCGAAAAAACAGATCCTGTCGAAAGTCACCCGAATCGATGGCGGATTCTAAGTCCCGGTTGGTCGCGGCAAGTACTCGTACATCGAATTCAACTTCGCGATCACCGCCGACTGGTCGTAAGCGACTCTCTTCCAAAGCACGCAAAAGTTTGACTTGCATGTTCATTGGCATGTCACCGATTTCATCCAAGAACAACGTCCCACCCTGGGCTTCGAGAAACAAACCTTTACGGTCGGTTCTCGCATCGGTAAACGCGCCTTTGGCGTGTCCAAACAGCTCGCTTTCGATCAACGATTCGGAGACTGCCGCACAGTTCACGGCGACGAAAGGTTTGTCGGCCCGGAGGCTGAGTCGATGGATGGATTTGGCGACGACTTCCTTGCCGGTGCCGCTTTCGCCGGTAATCAAGATCGGGGCGTCACTTGGCGCGACGCGACGGATCTGTTCGCGAAGGCTTCCCATTACATCGCTTTGACCGAGCAGATCGGGAAAGTCTCCGTTCGATTGTTGCGTTTCGCTCAGCAAACGAATCTGTTCGGACAGACGGCGATGTTCGGCGGCCCGTTGGATCGCCATCCGTAGCACCTGCATCTCGACAGGCTTGGTGACGAAGTCGTAAGCTCCGCCACGGATTGCTTCGACGGCGGTTTCAAGATTTCCGAAGGCCGTCATGACAACGACAGGCAGGTCGGGCCGAAGCGAGTGAATTTGGCGGCAAAGTTCTAAACCCGAGGTTCCCGGCATGCGGACGTCCGTCAAAACGACATCAACGTTTTGCTGATGCAGACGCTCGATCGCTTGAGAGGCATTTTGGCAAACCAGAGTGCCGAAACCGTTTAATGAGAGTGCGGCCTGGACCAAGTCGCACATCGATTTGTCGTCGTCGACGATCAGAACCGTCTGCCGCGTCGCTTGGTTACTTGGCTCAGTCATCTTGGCTTGCGGGTTCGTGAGTAGAAGCGTGAATTGGCAAGTACACAGTGAAGGTTGAACCTTGGCCGAGTTCGCTTTCGACGTCAATCCTGCCGCCGTGTTCGTGAACGATTCCGTGCACAATCGAAAGGCCTAAACCGGTTCCTTCACCAACGTCCTTGGTGGTAAAAAATGGATCGAAGAGCTGGTCCAGGATGTCGGGTGCAATCCCGCTGCCATCGTCGGAGACCACCAGTTTGATTTCGTCGGCGCCATGTGCCTCGGCCGCGATTTTGACTTGAACATGGTCGGTTTTGGATTGCAACGCATTGCTGATTAGATTCGTCAGGACTTGCTGCAATTGCCCCCGATCGACTTCGGCGACCAACTCGTTTTCCGGCAGCAATGTTTCGATGTTGGAGCTCGTTTTTCGAGCGATCGGCAGCAACAATTGACAGGTTTCGTCGATCACACATCGCAGATCGGTCGCTTGTCGGGTTGTCGAGCCATCGCGGGCAAAGGCAAGAAGGCTGCGAATGGTTTTGGAAATTCGATCACATTGATTCCTAATTTGGCGGCAGCTTCCACGCACGGCGTCGCCCGAAAGCTCACCGGCTTCGATCAACTCGGCATGTCCGGCGACCACGTTGAGAGGTGTTCCAATTTCATGTGCGAGACCTGCGGCGATTCGTCCGACCGAACGCAATCGGTCGGCGTGGCGAAGTTGTTCGACGGCGGCCAAACGCGCGGCGGTTTCTGATTCAATTTGGTCGCGTTGGCGATTCAATCGGTCGCACATCGCATTGATGGCGACAGCCAAGTCGGCTAACTCGTCGTGTGAGTGGATCTCGATACGCTCCGACAGGTCACCATCGGCAATGCGATTGACCCGATCGATCAATCGTTGCAGCGGTTGTCCGACCATACGAACGCCGCCAAAGTAGATTACGATCGCCGACAAGCCCGCAACACTGAGCAGTGTCAGCAAGGTGCTGCTTATCGCGCGGCGAACGCGGTTTTCGCTATCGATATCAGGGGCGCTCACTTCGACGCGTTCACGTTCCGCATCGGCAGCGCCATCGGTTTCGTTGGGTTGAATCGGCACGTAAGTAAAGAACCGATCTACCCCTTCGGGTTCCGAGACAGTGATCGTCGTTACCTGCTGGCTATAAATAATCTGATCACTGGGGACACGCGGTTGTCGGCTCCGTTCATCGGACGCGAGTTCGACCTTGCGAACTTGGATGAAGCTTTTGGTGGTACGCGTCCGCGTTTTCGGCAATTCGGTGGCCCCTTCGTTGCGGCTTCGCTGTTTTTGTTGTTCCGCTTGTTTGAGCATCTCGGCGAGCTCCTGCGCATAGCGCTGGTGCTGTTCGATCATCGTTTGCTTCTCTCGGCGTACGGTTGCAAAAGCAAACACTCCGACGATCAGAAACAATCCACAGAGAAACAGCAGGATCAGTTTGGCAGCGAGACGCATCGTTGATTCATGGATTCGTAGAGTTGCATTCCCAGCCGACTATAGGCCAGATGACAAATGGGGCCAACCGGATCTTGGCTCGGTTGAAAAGCGAGGGCAATCTAAAAAGCGAGGGCAGTGCAATGATTGCACCACCCCCGCGTCACGCATGGATCGATTCAGCTAGCGATTACTTTCGTTTCACCACGACGAAACGAGAGCCGCGTTCGCTCTTGACGAGCAACAGTGTCTTGTCATCGTTGTCGGCACTGACCGCTTTTTCGAAGTCTTCGACACTGGCGATTGGAGTGCGGTCGACCTCGGTGACCACCATGCCTGGTTGCAGGCCGGCGTCCTCCGCAGCACTGCCTTCGTTGACGGCGCTAATCACTACGCCGTGGTCAGCGGATACCCCAAGGGAATCTGCGATTGCCGAGTCCAGCGAAGTGACCTCCAGCCCAAGGTCACCAATTTTCATCGATGGCTGATCTTGATCGTGAGTTTCGCTGGCTTTGTGTTCGCGGTTGAAGAATCCTTTCTTCGCTTCGGTACCCCGGTAAGAAAGCTCCATCTGCTCGCCGTCACGGACGACTTTTACGGGCACCTTGCTACCGACGGGGGACCGTTCGACGGCGAGTTGCAACGCTTGCGGAGTCCGCACGTCTTTCCCATCGAATTTGACGATCACGTCACCTGATTTCAGTCCCATCTCGGCAGCAGGCGTTTCGTCATAGACATCGGTCACTAATACGCCGCCACGCGGTTGAACGTTCAGCTCGCCCGCCAAATCTTGCGTAATCGGCTGGATGCCAACGCCAAGGTAGGCTCGCTTGACCGTTCCGTTTTCGACCAACTGATCACTGACCCAGCGGGCAAGATTCGAAGGTACTGCAAACCCGATCCCGTCATTGCCACCACCGCGGGAGCTGATTGCTGTATTGATGCCGATCACTTCTCCGTTGAGGTTTACCAGTGGTCCGCCGCTGTTACCGGGGTTGATCGCCGCGTCAGTTTGCAAAAAGTTTTCGCGAGCGGTGATGCCAATCCCGCGATGCTTGGCACTGATGATTCCTGCGGTGACGCTACTTTCAAGTCCAAAGGGTTGGCCCATCGCGATGACCCAATCACCGATATCGGTCGTATCACTGTCGCCTAATGCCGCCGGAACAAGACCGGTTGCGCCGTCGATCTTCACCACCGCGATGTCCGTGTCCGGGTCAGTCCAAACTTGACTGGCAACGAATTCGCGGCCGTCGTTCAGGCGGACGGTCACTTCGCCGCCGCCGCGGACGACGTGATTGTTCGTCAGGATGATTCCGGAAGCATCAATGACAACACCCGAACCGATCCCACGGCCGCCGTGAGGGCTTGGCTGTCCGAAATCTTTCGGAATCATTTTGCCATCGGGGCGCATCTCAAATCGCCGCATGCCGCCGAAATCACGCATCATGTCTTCGAACGGTGTGCCCTTAAATGGGTTCGCCCCATGAAAAGGATCCGACGACGGTTTGATGGTGTCGTGTGTTTTGGTCACAGCGACAGCCGGGCGGTTTTCGATAGCGACAAGAGACGGCATCACGTGTTCGGAAACGGCCCGAAACGCCATCGACAAATTATTGGCGGAATGAATCGCGTCGACCGTTTCGGCAGGCAGCGTATCCATCAACTTTGGCGGCGTCGGATGCGATGACGCATTCGCTGACATGTAGGCAGCCCCGGATCCGAATCCGATCGCCGAGGTCATGATTAAACCGAACAACAAGGAACGTTTCTTTTCAGTCGAACGCATTGAAATCTCTCCGAACAAGAAGGCGGTCTGTTTTGGAATTGGAAGTCGTGATCGACCGAAGCAATCGAGTCGAACAGGCTTACTTGAAGGCGGAATCACCCCGTGGTGTTTCTTTCGCTTCGGACATAACGCATGCACCGTGCCAATGCATAAAACACAGTACCAATGCGTATAACGCCGTGTTTTGCGGTCTTGCATGTCTTCAAACGCTTTTTGTCCAGGGACATTTGCCCCGGGGTGGGGCAATCTGCCACGATTGGCTTGGCAGGCAATCTACGAGAATCAAACGCGAAACGGCCGCCGAGACGAAGGTCCCGGCGGCCGCTGGCGTTGAATCGATTGGAGAACTTAGCGGATCACTGACTCATCAAAGCTTCCAAGCTATCCGCATCGTCGGCTGGTTGCTCGGTCGCAGGAGCCGCGGCTGACGCGTCTGCTTCTGGATTGCCAAAGAAGAACGGTTGGTCGGTGGTCGCTTTTTTCTTGACCGCTTCGCCGCGCGACAGGGAAGCGAGCACCTCCGTTTGTTCGGTCAGCTTCTTTGAAAACTCACGAGCGCTGCCCACCGACTTGTCATTGAGCGCCGTTTGGACATCGATCATTGCAGTAATCCAAGCCCTGACGGTGGTCAGTTCGTTTGGTGAAGCACCAGCCAACAGACCGCCTTTGATGTTCTCTGCTTTGGTCGCCGCGTCGGCGTCTTCGATCGCGTCTGGTTTGCCGGTGAGGCCCAGAACGATTTGCTGAAGTGCAAAGTTCAGTTTCTTTCGGCTGGCGGTGACTTCCGGTGGCTGTGGTTTTTCGGTAACCCGCATTCCGCCACCGTACATCCCCATTCCGCTACCACCCATCATCGACATGTCGTAACCCATGGTCGGGTCGTCCATCGATTCAGAGTATCCCGAGCCGTACCCGGATCCCATCGATTCCATATCCATGCCCATGTCCATTCCCATGCCGGCGCCGCGGCGTGAGGTTGCCGTCGACTCGGCAGTGCTTTTCAGGAAGGAATCGGGAGCGGCGGGTTGTTGTTGTGTCTTCTGTTTCTTTTCCATTGCCTCAAGACGAGCAATTTCGCCTTCGAAGGCGGTCTGCAATCGTCCCGCCCATTTTTGCAGGACTTCGGTCGCTTGGACGTCGCCTTTTTTCATCGCTTCGGGCAGACTGGCCAGAGCGGCGGCGGAGTGGAGGCCGATCAGGTTCGGCTTATCTTCGTCGGTGCTAATGCTAACGAACTGCTTTCCGATTGCGGCGTCCTTGCTGGTATACGACAAAATGCTGACGGCGTAGCGTTGCATGAACGCGTGAGCGAGCGGATCGCGGCCAGCCGGTGGATCGGAGTCAAGAAGCTCATTCATCGCCGCGGTCAACTCGGCCAGCGAAGCATCATCAACGCGACCGCCAAAGCGAACGTAATGTTCGAGTCCCTGAAGTGCAGCGGCACGAACACCCTCGGGATTCGTCTTGTCCAAATAAATGGGTTTCATGTCCGTCAAAATAAACGGATAGGGCGTGGGGAGACCGCGTCCTTGGCTGGGTGCGGCGAGCCGACAGATAAACGAGATCGCGTTGATCCGTGCGGGCGGATGATAGTTGCCTGTCGCGACACGTTTCATTCCGGCGTACAGCCAACCCATCGCCTTGCGCGTCCCTGGGCTTTGAGAACGGACAGCGCGGCTGGCCGTCGCATAGGCTGGCGCCATTGTCTCGTTGATCTTTTCCAACTTGTCCGGCTGGGTGATCATCGCCGGAATGTAGAGCTGGAAGTAGCGGCGAACAGCGGTTTGCTGATTGTCTGGCATCGCTGACAAGTCGGACAGCGAGATAAATGACCTTGCCCAGCGTTCGACGGTACCCAAGTTGTCCTGGACCTGTTTATCGACGTCCAGAACTTCGTACGGTTTTGCCTGTGCACTCGCATTGCTGGCCAGCATTGCCATGACCACCAACAGGATGAACGTCATCATTGCGGCCACTGCACGTTGTCGCAGCCGGGACGATTCAATCGCGATCGCTTTGGCCTCGGCATGGCCAATTTGAGCGTCCGACGAATGGTGAGAAGTCCTTGTCATGCCAGTTCCGTTTGTGGGTGAAGAGTTGACGAGCTTAAGGAGTGGACAAGCTGGCTGGCAGCGAGATTGCCGAATGCGTCGCATTATCCTCTGATATAACGAACGTCGTCAAACAAAATTAGGCTGATCTGCACCACTTCATCACGCGAAATGCCGAATTTCCGGCCATTTTCGACTGTGGAATGATACATCTGCCCCCCGTAGGGACAGGTTGTGGCAACCACTCGATAGGCGGCCCGCCCGACTTGAGATGACGCCACGAGAAGAGTACCCCCTGCCCGATTTGAACGAGCGTCTCAGGCGGAAAAGCCTGATGTCCTAGGCCAACTAGACGAAGGGGGCGTTGTGACGCGGCTAAGCGAGCCGCATTTGCGAAGTCCCGCGGACTTGACGCACGCAAAGACAGATTGCCGCCGTTTGGGCGGGAAACCGCGAAATATAACGAGCACATTCGCCCGAGCGAAGGTTACATCGACAGCCAGTCAAAGAATTCCTGGTCTTCGCGATTCAATTCGTCGGATTGGTAAACCTCTGTGCGAATTGACACCACCCCAGGGAACGGTAATGCAGACGAATGTGCTGCCATACAGGACGCGGGGCTTCGCATTCATGCAAGTTTTGCACTTTTCTGCAGTTTTTGCAGCGTCACTTGCCTGATTGGTGAACAGCCGAGCGCGTCAGAAAGATAAACTGAGATTTGCGTAGGGTGATTAGCACCACCTCTAGGCGACGCAATGAAGCGTATGCACCCTTTCTTCGGAGCGAATTACGCCGCTTTGATGAAAGTGCCGCGACTTGACTGTCCACCCCAATCCGAGGTGTCTGTGATGTCGGCTGATTGGTTTTACATGGCCAGCGGATGGCTCCGGAAAGCGCGGCGAGTCGGTCCGATTTCGGAGGCTGACTTGCTTGCTAGAATTGACAAGGGCGAGATCTCACCGGAAACGTTGGTTCAGAGCGTTAAAACGCGAAATAAATGGGTTCCGATGAATAAAGTTGGCCCCGCGATGGATCGTTGGAGAAAGGCGCACGCCGACGAAGTGGACTGATACATCAAATAAAACCTGCAGGGTGCTGACTTGTCGCGGAGAACGCATCTAGCCGACTATGCTGCGGTCGGGGTCGCGCCACTTCTGATTTTCTTAATGATCAGCAGCTTGGCAAATTTCTTTGTGATGCTGTTCGCTGACGGAGCGTTCGGCGGCCGAGTTTCGTATCTGATTTTGCTCTACACGATGGGTGCGGTCGCGTGTGCACGGATCGTGATTGAGCAGGACCGCAACTATGCGCTCGGATACAGTGCAGCCCTTGGCGGGGCGATGTTTTTTGTGTCGTTCGGCTTTCTCGGCTCGCCGTTATTCTTGATCGGTTTCATTGCCATGATCGCGTATCTGGCAGACCGGATTGTTCATGATTGCACGCTGATTGATTACAGCGTTGATGCCAGCGGCGAAGGTTTAATTGATCGCAGCTTAAACGAGTGGCAGCTCTTAAAAAATGGCGGCTCTGCTGAAGGCACTCGATCAATCGACGACAGACCGCAGTCTGAGCAACAGCGTCGCCGCAAGAAGTCTCACCAGCCTGGAAGGACTGTGTTTTTATTAGCGTTTGCCGCGTTACCGTTGTTCGGTCTTGGGCAATTCGTACTCCAGGACCAACCGCGCGCTTGGTCGACCGCGCAACTCTTGCTGGCTGTCTATCTCTTTTCCAGTCTCTCGTTGTTGGTAACGACCAGCTTTCTGAACCTGCGGCGTTATCTCAGGCAACGCGATGTCGAAATGCCTAGTGATGTGACGGTCGGTTGGCTTGCCGGCGGGATCGGATTGATCGCCGCGCTGATGTTGATGGCCTATTTGATACCGATGCCAGGGACCGTGATCGCACGCCTGTCGCTCCCTAGTTTCTTGACCGCCGACACGATGTTGGCGAGTCGATTTGGCTGGGGCGACGAAGCTGCCGATCGGTCCGGTGATGAAGGCGATGCCAAGACGGACGCGCTGCAGCAAGAACAGGGCAAAGACCAACAAGGCGCGAGCGATAACCCAAACGCCCCAACCCAGTCTGGCGGTCAACAAGCATCGCAAAGTGACGATGCAGACAAGGGCGACAACGACGCTTCGAAACAGACCTCCTCGGGGCAGTCGAAATCAGGACCAGACAATTCAGGATCGTCGTCGAACCAAAAGCAGAACGATTCTGGAAAGCCGTCCAAAGATGCCAAATCGACTTCAAAGGAATCGTCGAGTAAGCCTGAGGAATCGAATGCGTCGGAGCCCTCCGAGAGCAACCCAGGGGAGCAGGGCCGGTCTGAACAATCAACGCCTTCAGAGCAGGGTCGCAATCAAGCGGACAATCAAAACGATCCGGCGAAGCAGGATCAAAACAGTTCGGATGAAAATTCAGAAGCCCCTCCGTCTGAATCAAACTCCGATGATGCGAGATCGGAAGAGCAGTCCGAAAACGGATCACAAAGCAAGGAGAAAATTGAGTTTGACGAGAAGTCGGCACAGTCCACACCAGATTCTCCAAACGGTGGCAGCAATCCGTTATCGGGAATCGCAAGTTTCTTGGGGAGCCTCTTGCGATTTCTGCTAATTGCCGGCTTGATCGCCATTGTTGCGGTCTTTGTATACCGAATCCGGAATCAAATCCTCGACTTTTTTCGCTCTCTCTTTCAACGCGACCTGCCCGAAACCGTCGCCGCAGAATCAAAGACAATCACCAAGCCAGTAACTCCGCCTCGTCTTTTTTCGTCTTTTGACAATCCGTGCGTCCCAGGGGCGGATCCCAAGCGGGTGGTCGTGGTAACGTTTCAGGCATTCGAAGCGTGGACGCGCGAACGTGGTTACGTGCGTCGACAGGATGAAACCCCCGCCGAATTTATCGCCCGTCTAAGGCAGTTGGGACGCCATGATGCGGAGGCCCGTGAGCTGCTGGGGACCGCTGAAAACTCGGCGGTACGGCTAGGGAGTACCTACGACCGAGTCGCTTACGGTCGCGGGACGGCCAGCCGACAAGATATTCAAGCGGCAGCGAGTTTGTGGAAACGCATGCTGCGTCGTGACGCTGTCTTGCGGTAGCGAACGCACCCGCAACCTGGCGATCTCTGGTATCGAACCCAGCGGCAGCTTAAACTCTCGCCATGGCATTCCAAGCGAACTTCACGGCGATCGATTTCGAAACGGCGAACCGTCGACAGGACAGTGCTTGTCAGTTGGCTGCCGTAGTGGTACGCGACGGCAAGATCGTTCGCGAAGGGATGTGGATGATTCGCCCCGAACCGTTTTTCTTTTCGGCAATCAACATCAACATTCACGGCATCCATCCCGACGATGTTCGTGACGAACCAAATTTCGGTGGCTTGTGGGGCGAGATTTCAGAGTTCATCGCGGACGACTGTTTAATTGCCCACAACGCGATGTTTGATATTGGCGTGTTGAAAGCCTGTTTGGAAAAGCATCAGTGTGACATCCCCAGCCAAACGTTTTCTTGCACGCGTCTAATCTCCCGTCACACATGGCCTGACCGACAACGCTACGGATTGAAGCCTCTTTCGACATGGCTGGGGATCGACTTCAAACATCACGACGCACTCGAAGATTCGCGTGCTTGCGCTCGGCTGTTATTAGCCGCTGGTGCGACGTTGGGTGTCGAATCAATGGACGAACTGGAGCAGAAGCTTCGCCTGTCGCGTGGCAAGTACGGCGATTGGGGAATCAAGAACGCGAAACGCGTGGATGGACGTCGGCCGGGAAAACCGAAGGCGTCGAATAAACGGTCGCTGCCTAAAGGGGCTGCGAGCAGGAACCTCCGCCGTGGAACGGTTCGCCCTTTGCGGTTTCCGATGGATCCGTTCGACGAACAGTCGATGGTGCGAGAATCTGGCGGCACGCACCAGTCGTCCTTGGCATCGGGTGATGGCGACGTGGATTGGCAACGCGTTGCGATCCGCTGTGAGTTTATTCAACCGCTGCGTGGAAGAATCATTTCCTTTGTCGGTCAACTACGTGTGATCACCAACGAACAGGCGATTGAGCTCGCTCGGCGAGCTGGTGGCCAACCACAGGATAAGCCCGACGCGGCAACGAACTGTGTGGTGGTGGCGGCACCCGATAAGTACCGTCCCGATGTGCCAGCGGCAGGCCAAGTCGAAGTGCTTAGCGAAGCAGATTTTTTGAAACGATTGGGCGTCTGATTTCGTTATCCCTTGGTGAGCGCCTGTCTGAGTGGGATTCGCATTGGCCAGATGCCTTTGTATCGCAAGGTCGACTCGGGGCAGCTTTCCAAATTTCCGAGCAGCAGTTGGCGTTGTTGATGAGCGAGTGCTTCAAGCTGGCATTGAGTCGTCCGAATCGTGAATACCACGCCAATGTTTTCCAAGTATGTCAGCGTTTGGAATTCGACGCGAAAGTAACATTGGCGAAGCGCGTTATCAGAAGTGATTTCGGCTGCGTGCTGTCGTATGTCATCGAGAAAGCGAGTCGACTGGTCGAGCGCCCCTGAGGGACGGACTCCCCAATTGGTGCGCCACACCGTTTTGTCGGGTTTCATCCGATTAAACAAACGCTCCGTTGGATTCCAAAGCTCTTCTGTAAATCCAGGGACCTCGTCGTGAACGTCTAGCAGAGGTTGGCCGAGCTTTTCACGGATGGACCAACCGCTGGGAAAGCAGACGCATCCGCCGATGACTTGATGAGGCGGTTGCTTTGTCAGGATCACGACGTCTTCGACGAGGTTGCGGACCAACCAGTCAAACCGCTGAACCGGCGTGGCAGCCGCACTGCATTTTGACGGTGTTTCGAGTTCTGTATTGACCAGCGTGCTATCGATGCTGCGGAGATGCTCACTTTGAGAGACGCACCAAGTGATCAGTGATTCGAGTGCTCGCTCTGGCAACTCAGGTATGGCAATGTATTGATCGACAAAGTCACCATCGAGCGTTCGACGTCGCAAGTCTCGTTCGCGCTGGTAATCGGCACCTGGCTTAAAGATGGGGTGGCCAGCAGGCAACGCGGCGATACCGAATTGGTGGCGAAATTCTTGATGCTGCAAAGGGAACAGTTCGAGCATTCGGATCGCTTCAGTCGAAGGGACAATCGGGTAAGACGTCTGGCAGAGTTCGACCATGCCGACAGTGACAATTTCTGCGAATGAGGATCGCCGCCGCATCAGGTCTATTACAAGGCAAGCGTTCTTCCAGTGATGGCGTCAATCAGCCAATTCTAGAATTCATTTTGCTTGTCGAAAACATCACCACAAACGCCCGTTCAATAACCCGATGCCCGTCAAACACCCCTATGATGAAAGTGAATAGAACACGTCTTTTGGGGAGTGGAGATGCATTCGAACGCACGGCGTTATTTGCGACTCGTATGGATGGCGACTTTTCTGACGATGTTCGGTACCGAACATCGACTTGTAATCGGCAAGCCACCGTTGAACAGTGATGCTAATGTGGAATACATCGGTACGGAAGCTTGCCGACAATGCCATCGCTCAGAGCATCAGTCGTACTTGCAAACCTTGCATAGTCGATCGATGGAAGTTGTTGATCCAGAGAAAGAGCAAGTGCCGGCAACATTCACCCATGAACTTTCTCAAACGCGCTACGAAGTCCTCCGCCGCGGTGATCGGTTAGTTCATCGCGAGTCGTTATTGTCAGCCGAGAACAAGGTGATCGCATCCAACGAACGAGAAATCGTCTTCACCGTAGGATCTGGAGCACACGGTAAAAGTTACGTCTATCGCGATGAGGGCTTCTACGGCCAATCACCGATTTCCTGGTACAAGGATTCGAAACGCTGGGAAATGTCGCCTAGCTACGACCTGCCCTTCCATGTCGGCTTCGGACGAAAGTTGACGTCGGAGTGTTTTTTCTGCCACGTAGGATCGATTGACCGCAAGGAGCGTAATCCCAGCGACTTCGAAATTGTGGAACACACTATCGGTTGTGAGCGATGTCACGGACCAGGACAGCTTCATGCCGAACGCTATCGCAAGGAAGAAAAGCCAAGCGGTGCCGATTCTACGATCGTAAATCCTGCAAAACTGCCTCGAGAAGTCTCGGAGTCGATTTGCCAACAATGCCATTTGCAGGCTGCCGGAAAAGCGTTGGTTTCCAACCGAGACGAATGGGATTTTCGTCCGGGACTTCGATTGACCGATTTTCGTGTCGACTACCAATACAGACTCGGTGACAACTCGATGCGCGTGGTCGGCCACGTCGAGCAACTGCATGCCAGCGAGTGCTACCAACAAACTGAAAGTCTGACCTGCATCACTTGCCATGATCCACACCACACCGTTACCCCCGAGAACACGGTTCTTCACTACCGCAATATCTGCCTCAGTTGTCACGACGAAGGAGCCTGTGGTGAGTCGTATGATCGCCGCCTAGAGATGGCAAACAATGATTGCACACAGTGTCACATGCCACGTAAGGACACCGAAGTCCCACACACCGCTTTGACTCACCACCAAATCGGAATTCATCGCGGTAAAGTCGATGAGGACGAAATCGCGACGGGATTAACCGCGGTTTTAGATCTTGCCCATCTATCGCCAACCGAACAGGACCGCTGTGCCGCGATCGCCAAGTTTCAGGTCATGCAGGAGCAGCCGGGAAACGCCAATTTTCGCGACTACGGGTTCGAAGCCGCAAAGGCTTTGATCAATGTTAAAAACGCAGGCAAAGCAGACGCGGAGGCAACTGCCGTGTTGGCGATGCTCGCACGAAGTCAAAATCAAGTTGCAATCGCTAAGGAGCTTGCCAGCGAGATTGTCCGAACGGAAACGAAATCCTCGAGGGCACGTATCGAATCGCTCCGTTTGCTCGCACAGTTTGCCTACGACCAAGGAAATTTTAAAACCGCGGTCAAACATTATCGGCAACTCACGCAGCTGCAATCAGAACCACATGACCATTTTCAACTTGCCATCGCCGAGCAGAACACAGGACAGACAAACGACGCGATCCAGTCACTTCAACGGGCCATCAACCTCGCACCGGCATACATCGACGCGCATCGCTTGTTGGCTGCTTTGCTAGAACGCAATGGTGATACAAAACAGGCTGCCGTCCATTCTGATTTGGCTGTAAGGCATCAAACGAGATTGCAAAACGTCGCAGAAGCCGCTAACGATTGACCGCACTTTCAATTCGCGTGCTCGTCGCGGGTTCAGTTTGTCCTTCGATGAAGCGAACCGCTTGATCGACCGCAATCGCGTCAAAGATCTGTCGAACTCCGCTTGGCCAAGTGACAGTGACTTGCACGGGTTCTTGATTTTTACCTAGCCCGAATGGCACCATCGATTGATTGTGGCAAAGGTATCCGTCGCCACCAACGATCCAATTCGTCAGAACTTCCTGGCCAACCCGGATCTCAACTTGCGCGCCAATCGCATCGCGTTCGGAAGCGGTGCCGGTTAGTTCGACGTTTAACCAGTGATTGCGTGTTTCCGTTTCGTTAATCAACAGGGCGGAAGGTGACCCAATATGGGAAACGACGATGTCTTGGCGTCCATCGGCATTGAAATCAAGCCGCGCAAGGCTACGTCCCAGATACTTGCCGGCGAAATAACCTGTAGCGTCGTCGACATCCGCCAAACGGAACTGGCCGCCTAGGTTGACGAAAAATTGGGGAGGTTGCTGAAGTGGTTCATCCGGTGCGATTTCGATATTTCCGTTCGTGATCGCCAAGTCTGGTCTGCCGTCCAAGTTATAGTCGATTGCCTGGCATCCGAACCCGAGCACGTTTGAACTGTCGCGTTGTAGACGATACTTGACCGATTGATCTTGGAATGTGCCGCCACGATTCATGAACAGGCTGACGGATTCGAGGTAGAAGTTCGTGATGTGGATATCACGCTGGCCGTTTCCATCAAAGTCGGCGACCGCGATTCCCATGGATGCCGTCTCTACGCCTGCCGCATCGAGCGCGCATCCGGAGATCGGTGCGATGTCGACCCAATCATGCGTGTCACCTTGGAGCTTCCAAAGCTGGTTCGCTCGGATATCGTTGCCGACAAATACCTCATTGCCAGGGGTGTTGTCCCAATCGGCAATCACCACGCCAAGGCCTGTACTGGCAACAGAATCTGATTCGCTGATTGGTTGATGTTCGAAGCCGCCGTTTCCGTCGTTGATACTGATTACGTCGATACCGGGTCGAAACGACGCGGGTGAGATTGTCAGTACGTTACCGTCGTCGCCCATCAGCGGTTTATCGACCATCGCATGGTCGTTCACGTAGTGAACCGCATACAAGTCCGGCAGGGCGTCTCCTGTGACATCTCCGAACGCGATCGAACTGGTCAATATCGATTGTGTTGGGTCTTCGCCGAACGGTGTGGAGTGGAACGTGCCATCGCCATTGTTGATCAAGAGGACTTTTTGTTCGATGTTTGCAATCACCAGATCCGGAAAGCCGTCTTGGTTCCAATCGCCGCTGCCAACGCCGATGGTGTAGCGGGTTTCACTCAGATGGGATGCTTGGGTGCAATCGACTAAACCGGTGTCTTGATGGCGATAAAGGATGTTGGATGAGTCGCTCATGAAGTCTGGCGGGTCGGCACCGCCTTGAGCGAAATATAAATCGACTGCGCCATCCAAGTCGTAGTCAAGTACGGCGACGCCACCGCCTAATGATTGATAGAGTGCGAACTGATAAGGCTGCGGTTTGCTCGCGACATCGTAGGTGTGTTCAAGCCCTACTTCGCTGGCGACATTTTTAAAACGTGGCCGCTGATAGTCTTCTGCGTCTCGCTCTTCAGACGTTTCCGTTGCGGCGACGATCGCGGTACCAAGATACGCCATCGGATACGAATCAATATCGATGTTGCAAACACATTCTTGCGGATCTGGAAACGCTTCGGGGGATTTAAGCAAAGCTGTACGTTGTTGGTTGAGCGATTCGACCTCTTGCTTTGGTGCGTTGCGTCGAAATGCGCCAAACAACCGCCAGGTGACTGCTTCGAGTGGGCGTTCAAGTTGATCCAGTCCGTCCGCAATTGTTTCGTACGCCTCCGGGCTCAATTGGGTTGAATCGGTGGCTTGGTTGCTAGCCGAAACCACATCGCGTTGAACGTCGAAACGACTGATCCATCGCTCGGCGAGTTCGGTTTCTCCGAGTGCTTCTAGTGATTGGTTGATTCGACGCATGGCGCCAATGTTGGTCGGGTCCCGGCGCAATGCTTCACCCAACGCGCGGACCGCTTCTTGATAGCGACCTTCGGAGACGAGATAGGCTCCAATCGCAGCCCAGTACTCGGCAAATTCCTTTGTTTCTGGTCCGATGTGGCTCAGCCACCAACCGAATCGTTCTGTCGATTGGGCTTCGACGCAGAGCAATCCATAGAATGCAACAATTGACGGGGGTTCGAACCCAGCGTGGACGGATTCTTCAAGTGCTTCGAGGGCTTCGACATGACGATTCGCGGTGTAAAGCATGCGTGCGGTGGCCGCGGGACCGATCGGATAAAACGGCTGCGCGTCGCGTCCTGTCTGCATTTCCGCGGGTGCGTTTGGGTCATCAAATATCGCATGGCCGAGGACGAACAGCGAATGCAGTTCCCGCTCCTGAATGTTGCCTAGGCGGCAAAGCGTACGCAAGTGAACGGCAGCTTCGTGCCGTCGTCCCTGCCGGTTGTACAGGTGAGCGAGTTGCCGATGGACGACTGGAACATCGCCGGCCAACTGCAGAACTTTGCGGTACCGGTTTTCGGCATCCTGGTACCGTTGTAAATCCATGCACCAATCGGCTGATTGACCGATTGCCGCGAGACCGGCTTGAGGATGACTCGATGGAATTGCATCGAGCAGTTCGACACCCGCATCCAGATTGCCCTGTTGCGCTTTCAGGTTTGCCAAGCGGAAGATGACTTCCGCATCGTCAGGATCAAGTAGCAGAAGCTGTTCGAGTTGTGATTCTGCTGCCTTGAGCTGATTGGCGTTTGATAGCGAAATCGCGCGGTCGATTCTTTCTTCTCGACTTAATTCTCCCTTCGCTTCTTGCGGGTGTTCGATCTCAGCAATGGAAGGCGTCTTCGCTTCTGGGCCGCTTTGTGATGGGATGTTGAGATTCTTTTCTGAAGATTCTATGGATGAATTTGAGTTTTGAACGGCGGATTCAGAATGACATCCCAACTGTGTAAGAAGAATCCCCAAACAAAGGCATTGAAACACTCGGGCTGGCGACAGGAAGGTTGGACGACGAGAAAGAGATGATGCGTTATTCGACGAGTACATTTCGGAGTCGATGTGGGCAGGCATTTGCGAATTCCTCTCACCGATCCCATTTTAGCGCAGATTCACATCGTCGTAGGAAGCGGTGCGCGAGTCCGGTGCTCGCAAACGTCGAAAGCAAAAAAAATTGCGGGCGTGATCGTAGAATCACACCCGCAACGGGATTCACATTTAGCAAACGAGAACGAACGCTATTGGTTCAGCGATTCGTCGATCGTTTCCGACGAAGCCTTGGTACCCAAAGCACCCCACAAACCATAAGGACTTTCACGTCCTGCACCACCGTTCGCGCCTCGACCGTCGTTGTTATCACGACCGTAAGGAACGTGGTTTTGGTCACCCGAATCAACGGAGTCGGTCATGAACTGAACCGAACCATCGGCCATGATGACGTGGCAACCACCTTGGTGGAAGCTCGACGCACAGTGAACGCCACCACCACCGTGCCAACGCTGCATGTTGTAGCTGTTGGGGGGCGTAATTGTGGTAAAGACGCTAAACATAGGACGACCATCCGACCAGCGACGTCCACGTTGGTGGTTTGCCGCTTCGTCGTAACATGGGTTTGGCCCCATTCCGTCACCACAGCAACCGGTACAAGGTGGCAAACCACCGTTGTTTTGGTCGGTGTTGACATACTTCGGACGCTCAGGATCCATGAACTGAAGACCTTGAGCAGGCGGCAGGTTCCAAACATCGTCTTTACGGACGATTACCGTACCAGCGGCAAGTTGAGTCCGGTCACCCACGACGTTTTCGCCGCAAGCGATCGTGTTCGACAAACCGTCCTTGATGTCACGGAAGCGAGTGAAGTGCCGGGCGCGGAATACGCCGCGTGCCCAACGCGCACCTGCTTCGTCACCCCAGGTACCATCTGTTTGTGGAACACCCTGGTCGTTCACACCACCGTGTTGCTGCTCGAAAATTGCATCGCCGATGCAAGCCGAGTAGTTGGTGAATGCAACACGCGCGGGCGTAGCAACCGTTGCGTCACTTGGGCAACGGTATGCCGGAACCTGCGTCAGCCACGGCTGGTAGTTCTCATGCCAAGGCACGGGACCCATCGCCGCGTAGGGTTGCAAACCATTGTCAGTACGAATCGCTCCGTCACGATTGACGTTCAAAGGATTGCTGATCTGGTCCCACAAACCCTGTTGCTCGATAAACGGCAAAATCCCGACCATCCAACTCAGCCAGAGCGAGTTGTTGTAGTCGCCACCACTGCCCGTGTTGTACGTACCGCCCGCGTTCATGGGCAGCCGTTTATAGGCAGAGTGATAATTATGCAAAGCCAACCCGATCTGCTTGCAGTTGTTGCTACAACTCATGCGACGGGCCGCCTCGCGTGCAGCCTGAACGGCGGGCAATAACAGGCCCACCAGAATTCCAATGATGGCAATTACCACCAAGAGCTCGACAAGGGTGAAACCCCCTCGCCGATGACGAGTCACAACCATAAAACGCTCCTTAAAAAAACTGGTTTCCCAAACAAGGACACGGAAAAGATTGCCGACGCTAATTCCTCCTTGAGTAAGAATCGGCTCCATACGGACGGTTGGAAAAGGTGTTTATGACAGATTTCTTGGAGTAGGCAGTCGAAATGGAATGACCGTTCCGACGAATTCCTCTATCCGACGACGCTGCGTGGGTGCCGTTCGATTTGAATCGCACCGATTGCCCCGCATGACGATCAGAGTGGGGACGTGAAGCGATTCCGAATTAACGCTGACTCGCTGTGCTCTGGGCCGCGGCGTTAATTGCTTCTTCGTAAGCCTTGGCTTCTGCGAGTTCTTCTTCCGTCGGTGCTGCGGATTCGGTGAACTCAGCTTCGCCACCGCTCTGAGTGCAACCTGAGATCGAAAGCAGACCCGCGAAGACCAATGCGAGAACCGAGAACGAAAATTTGAAGGTCATGATTTAACAAACCAACCGAAAACGAGAATGAGAATCGGCGACCTTCCGTCGCACCAACTGCAAGGGGGTGGGCCGCCACCAACCAATTGAGTCTCAACGATGGATTTGGCCGCGTCAAGCACTCGCAATGGTAATTCTCGTCGCATTCGCGAACGGTCTGGCGATAAATGCGATTTGTACTTGCTAATTTGCCCGGAAATTACGGTAATTTGCCTGCAACAGAACTTAGCGATCCCCCAGCTAAAAAGTTTCGCGAGTCTGCAAAAAATTGCGTCATTGGCGCCAAGTCGCCTTCAATTTGTTAAGAGTTGACGCAGTTTTGGGGTGAGGATTGCCACGCAAGTTGAACGCCCTCGCGTTCCGGAACCAGTCGTGGCGGCGTGGGGGAGATAGTGCTGTCGAACAACTTAGGCAGCGTTATCGAGCGGTTTGCCGTAACGGTGAAGGAGCTCCCATGAATTGGATGGTTGCGGTGTTTCCGTTACCATAGACGGCCTGCAGTGCAGCAAATCCGCTGCCCGTTTTGTCGCGAGGACGTAGCCAGAGTATCCAACATGCAGCCCATGCTCCCTCAAGTTCTGATCACGATTGCGGTGATTGGAATTGGGACAAGTCCGCTTTGTTCTGCCCAGTCGGTGGATGACGCAGTTGACTCCTCAGCGGAAGCCACTATCGATTTCAATCGTGATGTGAGACCACTGTTCAATGAGCACTGTGTTGCCTGTCACGGCGGCGTCAAACAAGCTGGTGATCTTAGTTTTGTCTACGAAGACAGCGTGTCATACGTCGTCGAGCCTGGCGACAGTGATGCTTCGGCGATCATCGACCGAGTACTGCTGGATGATGATGACGAATCCAGGATGCCACCGCCGGAACATGGGCGTGCGCTTACCGAAGAAGAGATCGACGTCTTAAGGCGATGGATCGATGCCGGGGCAAAGTGGGGCAAACATTGGTCTTACGAGGAACTGCGTGCACGTACGGTACCGGTGTTGAACGACGACGCGTTCAGCAGAGGCCGCCTGGACAAATTCGTTTTGGCTAAGATGCGTGACGCGGGCTTGGAACCGAATGATGAAGCCGATGCGACGCGTTGGTTTCGCCGTGTAGCACTGGACCTGACGGGGTTGCCACCCACGATTGACGAAGTCGATTTGTTTAAGCGGCAGGTTCAACGATCAGGTGAAGCGGCTTTTGGAGAAGCTCTCGACCGTTTGTTGGCTTCACCAGGATTCGGCCAACGATGGGCGAGCGTTTGGTTGGACGTTGTCCGCTATGCCGATTCACGAGGTTTGGGACTCGACAGCCGCCGCAACATCTGGCAATACCGTGACTGGGTCGTTCGCGCGTTCAATCGAGACCTGCCGTATGACCAATTCACCGTCAAACAGTTAGCCGGCGATCTAATCGATCAGCGTACGCTTGATGACCTGCTTGCAACCGCTTGCCATCGCAGCACCCAGACGAACGAGGAAGGCGGAACGGACGACGAAACCTTTCGCACCGAAGCGGTCATGGATCGGGTGAATACGACCTGGCAAACCTGGATGGGACTCTCGTTTGGCTGTGTCCAATGCCACTCGCATCCCTACGATCCGATTGAGCACGACGAGTACTATCAGTTCCTCGCGTTCTTTAATAACAGCGTCGATAGTGACCTCGGAAATGATGCTCCTAACTTCGCCTTTCCGCTCGATCCAGATGACTTCCAGCAAGCGTTGGAACTCGACCGCCAAATCGAAGCCAAAGAGCGGCAGATCTGGGAACTGACCCAAGGTGCCGCGGGGATCGATCATCAATGGCAACCCTGGAATGTGTCGGAAGCGACCACCAACAATTCAACCAAAGCTGACGTTGCGACAATCGCTGAACAGGCCGGCTATCAACACAGCGGCTATCAAACTGTAGGCACAGTGGCGAAGAACACCAAAGTGGTTTTAGAAGGCACGCTGCACGACGACGGCATGTTGACCGCAGTCCAATTCACGGGCTTGCCCAAGGACACCGAACGCGCAAAAGCTCATTCCGAATGGGGCTACCTCATTAGCTTTTTCGAAGCTTCCGTGATCAATAGCGATGGCGCGAAGCGACCGCTCAAATTTGCCCGTGTTGCGGCCGATGAATCCCACCCGATTCTGAACCCGAACGACAGTTTGAATTCCAAAACCAGAAATGGTGCGGGGCCCTACTCCCGGATTCACTACCCAAGAAAAACCACGTTTGTTTTGGAACAACCGACAGAGGTTTCAGCAGGCGAGCGGTTGGAAATCAGCTTGACGTTTAATGGTGTCGAAACAGGTGCCTTTCCATTGGTCGCACACCGCGGGTACGTACAACTTAGCAGCGACCCCGCTTGGACCGACTGGCTTTCCAAGGTCGAAGCCATTCAAAAGGAACTCGACCAACTCAATGGTCAACGTCGGCGGATCAGGTCGACGAGCACACCCGTCATGTCGGAACGTCCTGAGAAACTAAAACGACCGTCTTTTGTGTTTGATCGCGGGAATCAGCTGACCAAGACGGATCCCGTCTCGCCCGGTACACCTGGTTTTTTACCCGATCTTGAACGTGTTAGCGCCGATAATCAGGATGCGTCACGGTTGGACCTCGCCAACTGGATCGTTGGCCCTCAAAACCCGTTGACCGCCCGCGTCGCAGTCAATCGTGTCTGGTCACGGATTTTTGGAGTGGGCCTGGTGGCAACGGAAGAGGATTTTGGGATCGCTGGTGAAAGCCCGACGCATCCCGAACTGCTCGACGATTTGGCATACAGATTCCAGTTTGAAATGGACTGGAGCGTCAAACAGTTGCTGCGTGAGATCTTGATCAGCAGCGTTTACCGTCAATCATCGGCGGCTAGCGAAGCCAAGCTGGCCATTGATCCGTCTAACCGATGGCTGTCTCGCGGGCCTCGTACCCGTTTGCCGGCAGAAACGATTCGCGACCAGGCGTTAGCGATTGCTGGATTACTGAGCGAAACGCTGGACGGTCCACCGGTGCATCCGCCGATCCCGACCGGGATTTGGAACCCCTTCAACGCGGGCGATCGTTGGCGCACCCCGGAAAACTCTGATCCGGATCGCTACCGTCGCACGCTGTACACGTACATGAAGCGAACGATTCCGTATCCCATCATGGCATCGTTCGACGCGCCGTCGCGAGAGTTCTGTTCGGTACGTCGGCTACCGTCAAATTCGCCGACACAAGCATTGATGACGCTGAACGACACGACGTTTGTCGAAGCCGCAAACGCCTTTGCCGAACGAATGAATCGCCACGAAGGTGACTTAGAGACAAAGCTTCGTCATGGATTCCGTTTGGCGACATGTCGTGTCCCTAACAATCAGGAATTGCAAGCGTTGCTGGAACTAAGCTACGCCAATTCGTCTTCCCAAGATCCGGCCGGATTCATCTCGGTCGCAACCGTCCTGCTGAACCTGGACGAGGTACTTTGCAAATGAGTTTTCGATCCGCAAAGCGTCAATCGTTGACCGAAGAAGCGACCGCCGAACGTTTGCGTTTGGACACGCGGCGTCAGTTCATGCGCACCTGTGCAACCGGGCTCGGTGCGACTTGGATGGCACAGCAACAGGCTGCCGGGTCCGGGCAAGTTGAAGCATTCCGCTTGGCAACCGCCAAAGCCAAACGGGTCATCTTTTTGCACATGATCGGTGCGCCCAGCCAACTGGAACTGTTCGATTACAAACCCGCGCTGCAGCAGTTCGATGGCAAGGATTGTCCCGAAGAATTTCTCGAAAACGCACAGTTCGCCTTTATCCAGGGAACGCCAAAACTGCTAGGCCCGATCTATCCGTTCAAGCAACACGGTGAAAGCGGCGCGTGGGTGTCGGATCAGCTGCCACACTTTTCGAAAGTCGTCGATAAGGTCTGCTTTATCAAGAGATGCAAACCGATCAGTTCAATCACGGTCCAGCGCAATTGATGGTCCAGTGTGGGCAGCCGCGGATCGGTTATCCGTCGATCGGTTCGTGGGCCACGTGGGGACTCGGCAGTGAAAACGAAGACCTGCCAGGTTTTATTGTGTTGTTGTCTGGCGGTCGCCAGCCTCGTGTCGGCAAAGCTTTATGGAGCAGCGGTTTTTTGCCGTCGGTTTACCAAGGCGTGCAATGCCGCTCAAAAGGCGATCCGGTTCTGAATGTTTCCAATCCGGATGGCATCACACGCGACGAACGCGCGACGGCACTGCGTACGCTTGATCGACTCAATCAACTGAACTACGAGAGCTTCGGTGATCCCGAAACGTTGACTCGTATGAAGCAATACGAACTCGCGTTCAAGATGCAAGTTGCCGTGCCCGAAGCGATGGACTTGTCACAAGAGTCAGCGGCCACGCATGAAGCGTATGGCGTTGAGCCCGGACAGGAGTCCTTTGCCAACAATTGTTTGTTGGCTCGCCGATTGGCCGAACGCGGCGTCCGCTATATCCAGTTGTTCGATTGGGGATGGGACACCCACGGCAGCAACGCCAGCGAAGCGCTTGAGAAAGGCTTTGTCAACAAATGTCGCCAGATCGATCGCCCGATGACGGCGCTGCTGAATGACTTGGAAAGTCGCGGGATGTTGGAAGACACACTCGTGGTCTGGGGCGGCGAATTCGGACGGACATCGATGGCCGAAAATCGCGGCGGTGTTGAAGCCCCGTTCAAAGGCCGGGATCACAATCCAAACGCGTTCACGTTTTGGATGGCGGGAGCCGGCGTACGCACCGGGATGACGTACGGCGAAACCGACGAACTTGGATACCAAGTCGCCGATGCCCCCGTGCAGCTACGTGATTTTCACGCCACGATGCAGCACCTGATGGGAATCGACCACAACAAGCTCGTGTATCCTTTTCAAGGCCTGGATCAGAAACTGGTCGGCGTGAAACCGGCCCGTGTGATCAACGAGATCCTCGCATAGCGGCGAGAAATTAGACGCCGCAGATTGCGGCATGTGAAGAGAGCCAATGCTTCCGCGAAATCATACGGTTTCGCGGAAGCTTCTTTCGTTCAGTGCCCGGCTTCTATTGCTCGGCGTTCTAACGCTCTGGGGCGAACGCTGGCTCGTGCGATTCTGCTTTGGCGGTCGGGACCACGTCGACTTTTAGGTCACCGAGTGCGTATTGAATGCCATCCAGCATGTGCTTGACGATGACGGGGTTCGCAAACGTATCTTCGCGGTGTCCGAAGTTCGTATAGAACACGCGTCCGTCGCCTGCGGTGCGAACCCAAGACACTGGGACTTCGCGTGGGCCGTCATCGATGCGGCTGGACACAGCGTCTTTAGTCATGTCCAAACTGACCAGAATCCGCAGGACTTCCGGGCCGACATAGGACTTGGGGTTGTATTGGTAGATCTCGTCGGTGTGCCAAAATCCATTGCCTTCGAATGCGGCGTTCAAGACATGGTCGGGATCGTCCAGCTTGAATGCCCACTTTCCACCGGCCCCCCACGGGTGCCCGGCAAAAGTGCCGCCGACGAGTTCCAAACAATCTGGGTGGCGGTTGAAGTTATCGCTGGCGGCGTGGAAACCGATCAGACCTTTCCCGCCAATGATGAAGTCCATGAAGGCGTCACGATTTGCCCCGCTGGGAAAAATCATATTGGTCGTGTTGTTCAACAGAATCGCGTCGTACTTGGCCAAGTTTTCTTTGGTGAATACGTCGTAGGTGTCGGCAAAGTCGACTTTGAATGCGCCCGTTTTGTCGGCCATCGCCTGGACACATTCGTTGGCGTGTGGAATCGAAGTGTGGATGAATCCGTTGCAGCGATAGAACACCAGGATGCGGCGGTCTTTAGCTGGCGTTGCGACCGCTTCGGGGACGGCATCGCTGATCGCGTGTTTTTGGGTTTCCGAAAGTGGCTTGAAACGCTCTGCCTTTTGTTGCTCCCAAGCGTCATCTTGAGCATACGAGGGCGTCGGAAGTGCGGTCGTCGTATAAACGGCTGCGGATAGGGCAAGAATGAGCTTGAGTCGTTCAAAAGCCATTGAGTCAACCTGGCGGGCAAAAAGAATGGGGTGGGGGATAGCCTGGGCAGACGGTGGGGAATATCAACAGCAATCCAGGCGAGGTAGCCTGCCATTTTAGTCTCCTTTACACGGTGGACGCAAAAGCCCACGCTTACAAAATGATTGATAATTCGCGTCCCTTTAATGAACTCGGTCGCTACGAACTGATCGACTTTGGAAACGCGCGAAAGCTAGAGCGTGTTTGCGGGCGATTGATCGATCGTCCTTCGCCCGCCGCCGAAGCTCAGCGGCGGAAGCACCCCAACCTTTGGGGCGATGTCGATTCGTTTTTTGACAAGCAAGCCAAGCAGTGGCGCCATCAATCCAAGTGGCCTGAAGATTCGCAGATGGATTGCGGCGGCTTCGTGATGCCGATTCAGCCCACGCCATTCGGGCATCTGGGCGTCTTTCCGGAACAAGCAGGTAATTGGAAATGGCTACGCCAAAGCTCTCCGGTCACTTCTGATGCGATGTCATCACCCGATGAGATGCCTCGCGGCCTGAACCTGTTTGCCTACACCGGTGCAAGCAGCATGGCGATGGCCAGCAGTGGCATGTCAGTGGTTCACGTCGATGCGGCCAAGCCGAATGTCGCTGCGGCACGAGTTGCCGCAGGCGCTAACGGGCTGTCAGATCATCCGGTCCGCTACTTGGTCGACGATGCGGCGAAGTTCGCGACACGCGAAGTCCGGCGGGAGCGGACTTATCACACCATCGTTTTGGACCCACCAGCTTATGGGCACTCGCCGCGGGGGAAAGCTTGGCGGTTGGAACGCGACCTTTGGCCATTGCTGGATCAATGTGTTGAGCTTCTCGACCGAGACAGTTTTCGTCTGCTGATCACCGGCCATTCGCCGCAAGTCGGCGCCCCCGATGTGGTAGATTACCTGCACGCAGAGCTTCCGGAACGGCTTGGGGTCAGCCCACGACAACTGACCGATCAACTCGAATACGATCGCTTGACGTTAACCGACCGCTCAGGGCGTCAGTTGGATTTTGGCTTTTTTGTACGGCTTGCCATTAACCGCTAAGCAGCTTAAACCTCCCAGCTTGAATCGCTAAGCTCGTCCGTGGCGTCATCGCCACCACCTTACCCAAGTGCTCCATTGTCAAACGTTCGGCCTGAACCTTCGAATTCCTCGGCGACGACATCCGCTGGCGATTGCAGCGACGAGTTGGGCCGATTGCGTGAATGGTTCGGGAATCAGAGCGTCGTCGTTGCTTTTTCAGGGGGCGTTGATAGCAGTGTCGTGCTGGCCGCAGCATTGGGCAGTGCTGCGGAGCGGGTTGTTGCTGTGACGGCGGTTTCGCCAAGTGTCGCTGGCTGGCAAATCGAGATCGCCAAACAGGTGGCCGAACAATTAGGTGCCGAACACCGACTGATTCAAACGTCGGAGGTCGAACTGCCCGAGTATCGCGTCAACGATCGAAATCGTTGCTTTCATTGCAAGTCGACACTGTATGAAACGCTGTACGAAACACTGTCTGAAGGGCTGTCTGACGCGTTGGATGTGACGGTGGTTGAGGAATCTCGGCAAAATTTGTTGCCCAAACAGGCGGATTCGGCATCCAACTGCAACCAAGTTGTTGTGTCCGGGACAAACGCGGACGATTTGGGCGATTATCGGCCCGGGATCGCCGCGGGTGATCAAGCGGGCGTGCGGAAGCCGTTGGCTGAGCTAGGGTTTGGCAAATCGATTGTGCGACAGCTGGCTGCCGAAATGGGACTTTCCAATGCCGATTTGCCCGCGTCCCCCTGTTTGGCCAGTAGAATTGCCTATGGAGTTGAGGTCACCCCGGCTCGGTTAAAGATGATCGAATCGGCGGAGACACTGATGAAAGAGCTAGGTGTCGAAAACGGCCGTGTTCGCCTGCACGAAGGCGACTTGGCGCGGATCGAAGTTCCAGCGGAATTGATTCCACGATTGCTGGTCCCCGACGCGATGAAGCATATCGCGACTGGACTGCGGTCAATCGGATTTCAGTACGTCACGGTTGATCTAGAAGGATTTCAGAGCGGAAGCATGAACCGTCCTCTGGTTTCGATCGAAGTTTCTGCCAAGTAATTGGCGTGGGAAACGAAAGGATTGAAGGGTCAGTAAGATTGATTGGGCTGCTCCCACCGCGATAGACGCGACCAAAACCGTATGAACGAATTCGAATCGCCATCCGACGAGCCGGAGGGCCACGATGGGCGCCGACGCGAAGATCATCGTGCCGGGGGAACTCCGCGGCTCGATCTTGGTGCGACGACAGAAATGGGCGTCGCTGGAACCGATTCGTCGACCATCACTGTTCCAAATCATGGCACCGGTGGCAGTCTCGTTGGTTCACACCTGGCGACCTATCTGATCCTCAGCCGTTTGGGACGCGGCGGGATGGCGGACGTCTACGCCGCTCGAGATATGAACCTGGAACGCGACGTCGCCGTCAAAGTTCTGCGCCCTGAGCTCTCCACCGATCGCGACTACATTGCACGGTTTCGCCGTGAAGCAAAAGCGGCGGCAAAGTTGAATCATGCCAACATCGTTCAGATTTACGATGTTGGCGAAGTCGACTCACGCTATTACATCGCCCAGGAACTCGTCCAAGGACAAAACCTCAAAGAGTACCTGCTTCGTCACGGTGCGTTGTCGCCGCAACAAGCGATCGAGGTCCTGTTGGGTGTCGCGTCCGCTTTGGATGCCGCCGCGATCGAAGGTATCACCCACCGTGACATCAAACCAGAAAATGTGATGTGGTCCAAAAGCGGTGCCGTCAAAGTCGCCGACTTCGGACTTGCCCGTCTCGGCGGCGATAGTGACGGCAGCCGCGCTGACCTGACGCAAGCTGGCCTGACGATGGGGACGCCACGCTACATGAGTCCGGAACAGGTTCAAGGTCGCCCGGTCGATCCACGCAGCGACCTCTATTCGCTCGGCGTGATGATGTATCATCTGATCACCGGCAGCCCTCCTTTCGAAGCGGAAGATCCTCTGGCTTTGGCGTTTGCACACGTTAACGAAACGCCACGTCCGATCGACCGCGTTCGTGGTGACAAGGACATCCCGGAATGGTTGATCGCCATTATCCTAAAACTGCTTCGTAAAGACCCGAACGAACGTTTCCAATCAGCGGCCGAGTTGCTCGAAGCTCTCTCCGGTGACGACGTCGATCACCAAGGTCGCGCGCGACGTTTAGTCGGCGCCGCCACCGCGACGGCACGTTTGCAGCGTGTCGCGGACGAGCAACGCCGGCAATCCGCGAAGGCGCGCCGGAAAGTCGTGTTGATTGCGTTGTTACCGTTCGTCTTTCTAGGACTTGGGGTCGCATTCGCTTCACAGGTTCGGCAACCGCAACTGGCTGAATTCCTAACGCCAGATGAAGTGCAGAAGCTTGCCACCGTCGAAGAACAGTTCCTCGAAGCTGTCTCCAAAGATAAGGTCGCGTATTGGCAAGCGATCCCACGATTCTTTCCGCCACAAGACAACTCCACCAATCGGGCGTACGCCGTCAAAGCCAACTTACAACTCGCCCGCTGGTACGACGAACACGATCAATGGAAAGCAGCCGACAAGGTGTTGGCTGACTTGGTGAGTGATCCGAGTACTGACCGCAAGTACTTGCTGATCGCTTGGGCACGACGCGTTTTGGTCGCCAACGAAATGCGTGACCAAAAACGTTTGGATGAAGCTAAGCGACAATTCGAATCGCTCTACGCCGAACTGCTGGCCGGGAATTCGGATGCGATCGAGATGTTCGATCGACTCTTCACCATGAGCGAACATGCTATCCTAGGGATGAATCGTGACTCCTAGGCAACAACATGAATCCGATCCGAGCGGCTGCGGTCCAGTTCAATCATCGTCCCGGCGACAAAGCATATAACTTTGATCGAGTCAGGCATTTCGTCGATCAAGCTGCCTCGCAACAGGTGCAGCTGATCGCGTTCCCTGAAATGTGTTTGACCGGCTACTGGCACGTACGCAATCTTTCCGAATCACAATGCCGTGAACTTGCCGAGCCTGTTCAGGGTGGCTCACTGGTTCGTGCCCTCAAGCAACTTTCGGTACAGCACCAAATCTCGATCGGCGCTGGTCTGATCGAACTCGCTGACGACGGCCGGTTGTTCAACAGCTATGTCGTCGCGATGCCCAACGGTGGTGTCGCAGTTCACCGTAAACTGCATTGCTTTATCAGCGAACACTTTGATTCGGGCGACGCCTACACCGTATTCGAATTGCCCGACGGAACGCGTGTCGGCATTCTGATTTGTTACGACAACAACATCATCGAAAACGCTCGGATGACTGCGTTGCTGGGCGCTGAAATTCTGTTGGCACCGCATCAAACCGGCGGTTGCGATTCGCCGAGCCCGGGCTGCATGGGTGTCATTGACCGAGAACTTTGGGAGCGTCGCAAGGAAGACCCGCAAGCGATCGAAGCCGAGTTCAAAGGGCCCAAGGGTCGGCAATGGTTGCAGCGTTGGTTACCGGCGCGTGCTCACGACAACGGGCTGTTTTTGATCTTCAGCAACGGTGTTGGCATTGATGATGACGAGGTGCGAACCGGCAACGCAATGATCTTGGATCCCTACGGCGAGACGCTTGCGGAGACCTGGGTTGCCAAGGACGCGATGGTCGTCGCGGACTTGGATCCGGACATCCAAGTCAACTGTACCGGTCGGCGTTGGCTAAAGTCTCGACGGCCAGAGCTCTACAAACGACTCACTCAACCAACCGGCATCGAAGAAGACACCCGCACGGTTCGATTTCGAAAAGTGACTTGACAGTGTAAGCAGTTCGATCAGCCCACGTAGGTAGCTGTGACAGCCTCGTCGCTCAACGCACGTCAACGGGCTTGAATTCTGAACACTGCTGGCACCTTGCAAAGACGCGTCCGATGACGAGCGTCAGGGCAGTGCTGCTGCCAATCACCTTGCGGTGGACAATTACCGTCAATTCACAAAGAAGTGTGTCGAGATCACGTAGGCGTTGTGTTTTCTAGTTCTGTTCCGCCAGTTGCAAATTTGCGACTACATCATTTACCTTTTCTTCCAGCGATTTGCGGAAGGGGCGGATGTCGGAGCCGCGAGTTTGGGTCAGCATGATGCCGATGGTGTTGGTTTCGAAATCAATCCATACATTCGTGCCGCTCGAGCCGGTGTGACTCAAACGCGTTGGTTTTCCCAAGTCGTCGTGGCCTCGAATTAATAGCCCGCCTTTCGCCGCATAGCCGATTTCGTGTTCTGTTAAAAAACGCTGGTGCATGTTGGTTGTGAGATACTGTTCGCCTTCGAATTGGCCTCCTTCCAAGATCATTCGCAACCATTTCAACAAATCATGTGACGTTGAAATGATCGAACCTCCTGACGAACTGTAGTGATTCGTTTCTGCGACCGGACGGACTTTGGACACCCAAAGCTTTCCACTTTTAGACCCGCGGTAATATCGTGTTGGCATGGTGACATCGAAACGTTCCATCGCAGCCTGGTCACGGTAAGCCGTGTGTGACATCCCGAGCGGTTCACACAGATAGGTTTGCAGCATTTCATTGCGTGGCAGTCCAGAGGTTACCTCACCAACGCGCGCTGCGACTTCGGTGCCGAGTCCGCTGTATGCGAACGCTTCCCCGGGTTGGCGAATCGGTGGATAGTCTGTCGCAATCCGCCCGACCACGTACTCCATTGTTTGGTTGGTAGCCCAAGGTTGGTACCAAATTCGGCCGTTGGGGCTCTCATCGTGCTGGTACCCTGACGTATGCGTGATCAACTCTGTCATCGTCGGCGATCGCAGTGCGGCTTCGCCGGACTGCAGCACTCGATTCGCGAACTCGGGCAGGTAAGACTCGATTGGACGCTCTAACTCAAGTTTGCCTTCGTCTGCCAACCGATAAAACAGCGTCCCCATGATGGGTTTGCTGACCGACGCGATGATGACCGGAGTGTCGATTTCGAAAGGTCGTTTCGTGGCGATATCCGCATATCCAAACGCCGTCTCAATGACGACTTCGCCATCATGGAAAACCAGCAGATTTCCGCCCGCCACTTCACCGGACTCGACCGCTTCGCGAACAAACGCTTGGACCGAATCAAATGATGCGGCATCTTGGCCATCCGCAGCTTGAATCGCGACCACAAAAAGCAGAGTGCACAGAAATGCCGATGCGGCGAAAGAACGAGCGTTTGACATGATTCGAAACGGGCGGAAGTCGAGGTGTTCAATTTGCTACGCGGTCGATGGGCGAGCATTGTAGGCTCTGCACACGATCGACTTTGCGTGCCTGTGATCAACCTCAGCCGATTCGATACAAGTCACATCAAAGCTTCATGATCAGACTTCGCACTCGCGCAAAACAAAACGCAGAGTCACCGGAGATGGATGGCTCTCTCCAGTAACTCTGCGTTATTGAAAACGCGAACGAGGTATCGCGACTAGACCTGCATGGTGGTCCCCATCGTGATCCCCGGTGCTGGCAATTGGCTTTCGCCTTGCAAGAACTGGTCGATCGAACGTGCGGCACCGCGGCCTTCGTTGATTGCCCACACGACCAAGCTTTGTCCACGACGGCAGTCACCTGCGGCGAACACCTTATCGATGTTCGTCGCGAACTTACCGTGTTCGGCTTTGAAGTTGCTGCGTGGATCGACTTCCAGTCCTAGCGACTCGGGCAGGTACTGCTCTGGGCCCAGGAAGCCCATCGAAAGGAGGATCAATTGTGCCGGCCATTCCTTTTCCGATCCGGCAACTTCTTTCATTTGCCATTTGCCATCGCTGTCCTTTTCCCATTCGACGACGACGGTTTTGATGCCAGCGACGTTTCCGTCTGCGTCCTTGGTGAATTCCTTACTCAGGATTTGGTACTCACGCGGATCGCGACCAAATTTCGCTTCAGCTTCTTCGTGGCCATAGTCGACGCGGAAAATGCGTGGCCATTCGGGCCATGGATTGTCCGACGCACGCTCTTCCGGCGGTTTGGGCAACAGTTCGAAGTTCACGATGCTGCGGCAACCGTGACGGAGGCTGGTCGCGATGCAGTCGGTACCGGTGTCACCACCGCCGATCACGATCACGTCTTTACCTTCGGCGCTAATAAACTCATCGCCGATGTTGTCGCCGTGGACGGATTGCTTGGTGTTGGCAGTCAGGAACTCCATTGCCAAGTGAACGCCTTTGGCATCGCGATTGCCGATTGGCAAGTCACGTGCTTTGGTCGCACCACAGCACAGCAGGACGGCGTCGTATTCGTTGACCAGTTCTTTAGGGTCGACGTCTTTGCCAACGTTGACGCCTGTCTTGAAGGTCACACCTTCGGCGGTCATTTTGTCGATGCGGCGCTGAACGGCTTCCTTGGAAAGTTTCATGTTCGGAATGCCGTATTGCAACAATCCGCCCAACCGGTTGGCTCGTTCCAAAACGGTCACGGTGTGACCGGCCTTGTTCAGCTGATCCGCTGCGGCAAGACCAGACGGTCCGCTGCCGACGATCACGACCTTTTTGTCGGTGCGTGACTTTGGCGGTTCGGGAACGATCCAGCCTTCTTCCCAGGCACGGTCGACGATCGCGTTTTCGATGTTCTTGATCGTCACAGGCGGGTTGGTGATGCCCAACACGCACGAGCCTTCGCAAGGTGCCGGGCAGGTACGTCCGGTGAACTCGGGGAAGTTATTGGTTTTGTGCAAACGCTCAATCGCTTCTTTCCAGCGATTGTTGTAGACCAAGTCGTTCCATTCAGGGATCAAGTTGTCGATCGGGCAGCCGCTCGCCGATTGGCAGAACGGAACACCACAGTCCATGCAACGCGCACCTTGCTCACGCAAGTGGTCCACTTTGTGCTCGGTGTAGATCTCGTCGTAGTCATTGAGGCGAACGACTGGCAGACGCCATGGCACTTTTTTGCGATCGAACTCTTTGAATCCAGTTGGCTTACCCATAACAGTCTCTTTATTTCCGGTGGTCGATGTCTTGTGAAGTATTTGAAAAACGGGTTGTCGAGCGTGATCAGTTCGCGACTGCGGCCTGATCTTTTTGTGCTTCGAGAACGCGTTTGTAGTCGACAGGCATAACTTTGACGCACTGCGATAGGAACGTGTCCCAATCGTTGAGCGCTTCAGCGGCGACTTCACTTCCGGTGTAGTCACGGAAGCGAGTGATCATGCCTTTGACATCTGCTTCCTCTTCGGCTTCTTCAATCTTTTCCAGTTCGACCAACGCCAGGTTGCAATGCAAGTTGAAATCACCGGCACGGTCCCAGACGTAAGCGATACCGCCGGACATACCGGCCGCAAAGTTACGTCCCGTTTGGCCTAGGATGACCACACGACCTCCGGTCATGTATTCACAGCCGTGGTCCCCGACCCCTTCGACGACGGTGCGAGCACCACTGTTTCGAACGCAGAAACGCTCTGCCGCGACGCCGCGGAAGTAAGCCTCTCCACCGGTCGCACCATACAAGCACACGTTACCGATCAGGATGTTGTCCTGAGACGCAAACGTGCTGCCCTTCGGCGGATAGACAACGATTCGTCCACCGCTAAGTCCCTTACCGACATAATCGTTGGCGTCGCCTTCGAGTTCGATTGTGATCCCGTGGGCCAAGAACGCACCAAGACTTTGACCCGCCGAACCGTTCAGTTTCAATCGAATCGTGTCGTCCGGCAAACCGGGTTGTCCGTAAACTTTGGCCACTTCGTTGCTCAAGATCGTACCGACGGTTCGGTTGATGTTAACAATCGGCGACTCGATCACGACGGGCGTCTTGTCTTTGATCGCGGGCTGTGCCTTGTCCAGGATCACCGACAAGTCAAGCGACTTGTCCAAACCGTGGTCTTGAGCCATCGAGCAAATCACGCCGACTTCGGGATGTGGCTTCGTCGCGACACGTAAGATCGCGGTCAAATCCAACCCGTCAGCTTTCCAGTGGCGGATCGCTTCGTCGGTATGCAGCATGTCGCTGCGACCGACCATTTCGTCGATCGTTCGGAAGCCCAATTTCGCCATGATGCGGCGGGCGTCTTCGGCAACCATGAACAGATAGTTGACGACGTGCTCGGGTTTGCCGTTGAACTTCGCACGCAATTCGGGGTCTTGCGTTGCGATCCCGACCGGGCAAGTGTTCAAGTGGCATTTACGCATCATGATGCAGCCAAGCGTAACCAGCGGAGCGGTCGAGAAACCGAACTCTTCGGCTCCCAACAGTGCCGCGATCACAACGTCACGGCCGGTCTTCAATCCGCCGTCCGTTTGCAGCACCACGCGACTACGCAAGTCGTTGAGCACCAATACCTGGTGCGTTTCGGCGATGCCGAGCTCCCAAGGCAAACCGGCGTGTTTGATACTGGTCAGCGGCGATGCACCCGTTCCCCCAGTGTCACCGGAGATCAGGATGTGATCGGCGAAGGCCTTGGCAACACCACTGGCGATGACACCGACGCCGACTTCTGAAACCAACTTGACGCTGATACGAGCGTTGCGGTTGGCGTTCTTGAGGTCGTGGATCAGCTGCGCCAAATCCTCGATCGAGTAAATGTCGTGGTGAGGCGGTGGGCTGATCAAACCGACGCCAGGCGTGCTGTAGCGAATGCGAGCGATGTTGTTGTCGACTTTCTTGCCGGGCAACTCGCCGCCTTCGCCAGGCTTTGCACCTTGCGAAACCTTGATTTGAATTTCGTCCGCGTTGGTCAGGTATTCGATCGTGACGCCGAATCGGCCCGACGCAACTTGCTTGATCGCCGAACGCTTGCTGTCGCCGTTTTCCAGCGTTTGGAAACGGACAGGGTCTTCACCGCCTTCGCCGGTGTTGCTCTTGCCGCCCAAACGGTTCATCGCGATCGCAAGCGACTCGTGTGATTCGGCGCTGATGCTGCCGAAGCTCATCGCACCAGTGCAGAAACGCTTGACGATTTCGGAGGCAGGTTGAACCTCTTCCAGCGGAATCGAATTGTCGGACGCTTTAAAGTCCAGCAGACCACGCAGGGTGCAACGCGAGCGGTTGTCGAAGTTGACTTTCTCGGCGAAACGCCAGTAAGCGTCTTCGTTGTTGGTGCGAGCAGCAAGCTGCAGGTTCGAGATCGACTCAGGCGTCCAAGCATGCTTTTCGCCTTCGGCACGCCAATGGTATTCGCCCAAGTTCGGCAAGGCTTTCGACGCGTCGGTCGCACGCTTTGGATAGCCCAGTTCGTGACGACGGATGGTTTCTTCGGCCAAGACATCGAACGAGACACCTTGGATGCGGCTTGCCGTTCCGATAAAGCACTTCGCGATGACTTCGTCACGCAACCCGAGCGCTTCAAAGATCTGTGCACCCTTGTAACTTTGCAGTGTGCTGATGCCCATTTTGGCCATCACTTTCAGCATGCCTTTGGCAACGCCCTTACGGTACGCGGCGACGATTTTCTCGTCATCCAACGTCGAATCCATCAGGCCGTCACGACGGGCTTGCCAAAGCGATTCGAACGCCAAGTACGGGTTGATCGCGTCAGCACCGTAACCGATCAGCAAGCAGTGGTGATGAACTTCGCGAGCTTCACCGGTTTCGATGACCAGGCCAATACGTGTTCGCTTGGCGGCACGAACCAAGTGGTGGTGAACCGCACCTGTCGCGAGCAACGCACTGACGGGAACGCGATCTTGTCCGATCTTTCGGTCCGACAAAATGACCAATTGGATACCATCGTCAGCCGCTTTCTCGGCTTCTTGGCAGATGCGATCGATTGCCTTGACCAGTCCCGCTTTGCCTTCGCTGCGATCGAACGTGATGTCGATCACTTTGCTGTTCCAACCTTCGTAGTTGATGTGGGACAGCGCGGCGAGTTCTTCATTGGTCAAAATCGGATGTTCAACCAACAAGCGGTGGCAATGCTCTGGGGTCGCGGTCAGCAGGTTTTGCTCCGGACCGATGTAGCATTCCAGCGACATGATGACTTCTTCGCGGATCGAGTCGATCGCGGGGTTGGTCACCTGTGCAAACAGTTGCTTGAAATAGTCATAGATCATCCGTGGCTTGTCGCTCAGACAAGCGATCGCGCTGTCGTTGCCCATCGAGCCGACGGGGTCACGCAAGTCGCGAACCAGCGGACGAAGCATGAAGTTCATCGTTTCGGTCGTGTAACCGAACGCTTGCATCCGTGGCAAAAGCGTTTCGCTATCGAAACCGTGTGCTTCGCCTTCGGGGTGCAGGTCAGCTAAGCGGATTCGTTCTTGCCGCAGCCAATCGCCGTACGGCATTTTCTTGGCGAACGAAGACTTCAGTTCCTCATCGGGGATCAATCGTCCTTCTTGGAAGTCGATCAGGAACATCTTTCCTGGTTGCAAGCGTCCTTTCAATTTGACGTTGTTCGGGTCAACCTGCAGCACACCGACTTCGCTGCCCATGATCACGCGATCATCGTGGGTCACGTAATAGCGACTGGGGCGAAGGCCGTTTCGGTCCAGTGTCGCGCCGATGTATTTTCCGTCGGTAAAGACGATCGACGCGGGGCCATCCCACGGTTCCATCATGCACGAGAAATACTCGTAGAACGCACGCTTTTCTTCGTCCATGGTGTCGTGCTTTTGCCATGCTTCGGGAACCATCATCATGATGGCTTCTTGCAGCGTGCGGCCGGTCATCAGCATGAATTCCAAAACGTTGTCAAACGTTCCGGAGTCACTGCAGTGTGGCTCGACCACAGGGAAAAGCTTTTTCAAATCGTCGCCGAAAAGTTCGCTAGCGGCGGAACCTTCGCGGGCACGCATCCAGTTGCTGTTTCCGCGGAGCGTGTTGATCTCGCCGTTGTGGCTCATGAAACGCAGCGGCTGTGCACGGTCCCAGCTGGGGAACGTGTTGGTCGAAAACCGACTATGGACCATCGCCAAGTGGGTTTCGAAGTCTTCGTCGCGAAGGTCAGGATAATATGGCAATAACTGTGCCGGGGTCAGCATCCCTTTGTAGATAATGACCTTTGGTACTGAGCGAGCAGATGTAGAACATCAACGCTTGCTTCAGGTCTTCGCTGCCGCGCAGACGATGACTCGCTTTTTTGCGGATCAAGTACAGTTCGCGTTCGAACGCGTCGCCTTCGAGTCCTTCCGATGCACCGACGAACAATTGCTCGATGACGGGCTCGGCCGCACGTGCGGTTGGGCCGACATCTGCAAGGTCGGTGGCTTGTGGGACGTCACGCCAGCCATACAGAACTTGGCCGCGATCGGCGATCAACTTTTCGATCGTCGACTTGCAGAACTCGCGTTCCGTTTCGTCTTGTGGCAAGAACACCAAACCGGCTGCGAAACGTCCGGCCTCGGGCAGGTCGACGCCCAGGTCTTCTTTCGCGACTCGTTTGAGAAACTTGTGTGGCAACCCACACATCATTCCGCATCCGTCACCTGTATTGGGTTCGCAACCACAGGCCCCACGGTGGTCCATCGCGCAGAGGATTTCGTCCGCGTCGAGAACGTTTTGGTGACTCGGCACGCCCTTGATGTGCGCGATAAATCCAACGCCGCACGCGTCCTTCTCGTACTCAGGGTCATAAAGACCTTGTGCTTCGGGAAGGTGGAATCGTCGTTGTTGGGTTTGTTCAGCTTCTGTGGAGGACATAAAAGAGAACTTCAGGGGACGGAGGAATGGGGAGAAGCTTTTTCGGGTTAAGCGACAATCGAAGTTTGATTGTCGAGCGAAGGGTTCGTTGCCGCCTTGCGGTGACTGCCACTGCTGCGTTTCTCTCGATCAGGCTCAAGAGGACGTCCCAGTAACATGGAACCAAATTCGTAACCCGCGCGGCTGGGACGATCCGATCTTCGGAAGATGATCCCCAGCGGACGGGTCATGCTGAGCGCTCGGCAGGCGACGACACGCAAGGCGCCGTTGGCCGCTTCGCGACGGATGACAGCTTCGGGTAAGAAACCGGCACTTTCGTTGACTTGAATGGCACGCACGATTGAATCGGCGTTGTCGAATTCATTTTGAAAGTCGATGCGAACGCCAGAGCGCCGCAGGACCGAATCGATCATCTGACGGAGTTCTAAAGATGATTCGAATCCGACCATCTCCAGACCATCAAGGTCTTTCGGTTTGACTTCCGTTTTGTCGGCCAAGGTATGCGCGGGAGAACAAACCAAACGGATCGGTTCTTTCTGCCAAGCCACCGCGACAATCTCTTTGCTCGAACGCGGAAAACTGACCAAGCCTAGTTCCGCGTGCCCGGCGATCACATCCTTGATCACCACCTCGTTGCTTCCATAGTGCGTGCGAACATCAACGTCCGGATACAGTCGCGCGAATTCTTCTTTCGCGTCCGGCATATAACTGAGTCCGATCGAATAGATCGCCGCGATCGGCAACTGACCGGTCATCTCACGACCCGCCGAAGAAACCTCTTCGGCCAGCCGATGGTAACGCCCCAAAATCTCAACCAGTCCGCTGTGAAACGTGTCACCCGCACTGGTCAACGATAACGGTCGCGTCGAACGATCGATCAACTGCACTCCCAGTTGCTGCTCCAATTGATGCACGGCCTGGCTGACAGCACTCTGGCTGACACCATGCGTCTCAGCAGCTTTTGAAAAGCTGCGTCGGCGGGCGATCTCGCAAAAAATTTCGAGCGTGCGAAGCTGCAAAGGGAAACACCATTAGGAAAACTTATAATTCAAATCCCGGATTTTAAGCACCGGCGAATCCGGAATGTAGTAGAACTACGTTTCCCGTCAAGACACCGGGTATCCAGCGGGGGAGGTCCGGCAGCAATGGTGCAAATCAGCGCACCATTGGCCGATAAAGCCGCCGAAGGATGATTTGATGGAGGCTTGGCCCTCAGCGAAATCATGCCAATGCTGGCCCGGATCGGACTAAACGCCTGATCAGGCGCATTAAAACCGGGGATTCGGGATCGCATTTTTCCCTGAATCAGTGGCCTTCTCGGGTCAGCGGCCCCTTGACGATTGGTGCAAACGTAGGGCCTGCGCAGTCCCCCGCGCTGTCCTTCAATCTTCGCCCGCCACACTGTCGATATCGAAACAGAGTGTGTTTTTTAGACAGTGTGTTTTGGCCGAACCTCCCCTCGGCTACTGACCAATCCTCCTCCCCCCCAAGTTCTGGAGCCCTAAGCCATGTGGCGTTCGTTCTTCATTGCCTTGGGCATCATGGCCATCATCATTGGATTCGAGTCGCTGATTATCGAAAGCGCCGACTTCTATTCCAATCGTGGGTCGAGCCCAAAGGAACTCTTGGACCCCTCTTCCATCCCCGGACAATCGGTGACCACATGGAAACCCAAAGAGTGGTTTCCTTGGCTGGTCCTGAGCGTCGGATCGCTGACCGTGATCTACTCGTTCACGCTTCCCAAGCGATTCCAAGCTGCCGGATAATCAGCCGGTACCAAAGCGATACTCACCGAGCCGTGTGGCCGAACTGATGGGGTTTCCCGGTTCGACCAGACGGCTTTTTTGATTTCGCTATCGACGGTTCATGCGAAACACACCGCGATCGCTTTTGCTGCTGTAGACGGCATTGAATCGGCCGCCCGAGATTCGTGCTGTCATGCCGTAGTTGCCCATCAGCGGCAAGCGTGTGTTTGATCGATAAAGATCAAACGTTCCTGGCACGCGATCAAGTTTGGCGGGATAGACAAACGGAACCACGACGGCAAACCGCCCCGCAAACAAGGCGCGGTAAGTGTCTGAATCAACTTGGCGAATGCGTGCGCGAAGCGGGCCGGTATGTCCCGATGTCTGGCTTGTCCAGCTTCCGATCCAGCGGCCACTAGGGTTGCCACACATTGCGGGGGAGGCCATGCAGCAGGCGATTAAAAATGCGGCGAAAACGGTCAACGTGCGGCGGCGAGTCATGGCAGGGCGTCGGTGGGATTGTGAAGGGCAAAGTCTGCTTCAGCAATCATAGTTCGCTACAGTGGGCAATCCATCTGTCTGCGCCGAACCTGCGGTCGCTTACTGAAAGACCTCGACCGGCAGGGTGAAGACCTTGCCGTCGCCGATGCGTCCCGTCCGCGCTGCTGAGACAACTTTTTCGAGTATCTCTTCGTAGCGAGACTCGTCGACCCACATCGCGATTTCGACCTTCGGCAAGAACGCTTCAGAGAATTCTGTTTCTTGGTACTCGTCCAGATAACTCTTCTGACGCCCGTACCCTTTGACTTCGCTGACCGTGATCGCTTCCAGCGGGGCTCGCTTGAGCGATTCGAGAACTAGTTCGGCTAGGTGCGGCCGCACGACGGCGATGATCTGTCTCACTGCATCCCCCACAAACGTTTCTTTTCGGCGATGTATTCAGTCAGTGTACCGGCTTCGATTGCCGTTCGCGCCCCGGCCATCACTCGCTGGTAATAGTGCAGGTTGTGAAGCGACAACAAGCTCGGGCCAAGCATCTCGCCTGCGATAAAGAGGTGTCGCAGGTAGCCTCGGCTATGGCGCGTACAAGTGAAGCAGTCACAGGTCGGATCGAGGGGGGAAGTATCCGTTTTGTGAACTGCATTACGAATTTTAACGTGCCCGTTTTCGGTAAACGCGAATCCGTTGCGTCCGTTTCTCGTCGGCATCACACAATCGAAAAGGTCGATTCCTCGCGTGATGCTTTCCAGCAAGTCGATCGGTCGTCCGACACCCATTAAGTAACGAGGCCGCTCGACCGGCAACTCTGGCGTGGTCGCCGCGGTGATGCGGTACATTTCGTCCGGCGTTTCACCGACGCTCAAGCCACCGACCGCAAATCCTTCGAAGTCCATCGTTGCGAGTTCTCTCGCGCATTGCTGACGGAGCTCGGTATTCAAGCCGCCTTGGACGATCGCGAATTTGGCTTGGTCGGCTCGACTGGCATGTTCTAGACAGCGTTTCGCCCAGCGGATCGAACGCTCCATTGCGTCCTGGACTTCGCCATCGGGCGCCGGCAATGCGACAACGTGATCAAGCACCATTGCGACGTCACTGCCGAGTGCCTCTTGGATCTCGATCGAGTACTCCGGCGTTAGATCGACAATCGCACCATCAATGTGACTGCGAAAGACAACGCTTTGTTCGTTGATCTTGCTGATGTCCTTCAACGAGAACACTTGGAATCCGCCGCTGTCGGTCAGAATCGGGCCGTCCCACGCGAACATGGCGTGTAGCCCGCCGAGTGCGCGAACGATCTCCGGGCCGGGGCGCAATCCAAGGTGATAGGTGTTGCCCAGGATCATGTGAGCGCCCGTCGATTTGACTTGATCGATTGTCAAGCCTTTGACCGTTCCCTGCGTTCCGACCGGCATGAAGCCCGGTGTTTGAACAGGACCATGGGGCGTCTGGAAGGTTCCGCGTCGCGCACCGGTTTGCGGATCGGTCTGGTGCAATTCAAAGCGAAACGACATCAAGCAAGATCGACTTGGTTCAGAGCAGCGCAATCACCTGTGTCTTGCCGAGAAGCATACAGAGTCATGCCGAAAAAAGTTTTGGGCCCAGGTTCAGGTACTCAACTCCAGGGCCTTAACAAGAACGGTCGGGTCGGCACATGATGCTCGACCCGACCGGTCAGTAGATCACAATAGGACCGCCTGCGTGTGTGACGCGGCGATCCGATAAGCGTCCGGATCAGTCACCACGAAGCTTCAAACCGAGGTCGGTCAGCTTCTCACGGACTTCCGTCAAGCTGGTCACACCAAAGTTTTTGCATTCGAGCAACTCGTCGCCAGTTTTGCGAAGCAGCTCGCCGATGGTGTTCAGCTGCAAACGTGCCATGCACTTGCGAGCACGAACCGACAGGTTCAGATCCGAAATCGGACGCTCCAGCATCGCCTGTTCGTCGGGCGACAGGTGGCTGGTATCGACTGGCGGATCGGCTGTCTTCTTTTCGTGAGCGAATTGACCCAGCTTCAGTCCCTTGGACGTCAGCATTTCGCGGATTTCGATCAGGCTGGTTTCGCCAAAGTTCTTGCTCGACAGCAGTTCTGATTCGGTCGTGCGAGTCAGGTCGCCAACGGTTTCGATGCCCATTTTCGACAGGCAGTTGCGGCTGCGGACGCTAAGTTCGAAGTTCGCAACTGGCATCGCCAAGGTTTGCGTCAGGCGATCGTTGCGACGCTGCATTTCTTCGTCGTACAGCATGTTGCCGTTCGCCGAAGCGTCCTTGACGTACAAGCGGGTGCGTGGATCGTCGGGGTGCGAATCCAAGATCCGTTTGTAGCAAGCTTGTGCCTTGTCAAACTCGTTGCGATCTTCATAGATCAGTCCCAAGTTGATCAGGGCGCCGACACCGGTTGGGAACGCCTTCGCGGCACGCTCGTAAAGTCGAATGGCTTCTTCGTCGTTGCCCATGCGATCGTTTTCCCACGCCAGCCCGAATAGGGCGCCTGCATGGTTTTCGTCGGTTTGGACGGCACGTTGATAAAGCGTGATCGCTTCGTCGCGTCGACCGCCAAGGTAGGCAACCGTTGACGCGCGTTGGTACATGTATTCGGCAGTTTGCTCGGCAGGTCCAAAGATGTCGTCAAGCAACATCATGGCCTTTTCGATTCGACCGGCGTAGCGGTTGGATTCAGCGATGAAGATCTTGCATTGATCTTCGTTGTAACCAGCCGTTTGTGCTTTTCCGTAGGTTTGAATCGCATCGTCGTAACGCTTCAGCTCAAACATGCTGCGAGCGGCGTAGAACAATGCGGTCGCACTGCCATCGGCAGCTTGGAGAGTTCTCAATGACTCCGAGAAACGGCCCAGCAAGAACTGGCAAACACCCATTTTGGTTTTGCCGGCTGGAGTGATGTTCTCGTCGTGTTCCATTTCGGACACGGCATCGCGGAGCTCTGCGAAATGACCGTAGTTTTCCGCGATCATCTGACGAATCTCCACTACGTCATTCGGGCCGAACGAATTGTTCGACAGAATGAGTTCCTTCAAGTCGACGACGTCCAGTTCGACTTCATTCATCAGGTCCAGTTTCTCCTGCCCGATCCGAGATGGGCTGTTGAAGGACATATAGGCTTCCGGTGATCTCAACGGTCGAGGTCTGCCGTAGCTGGGGCAATACGCGTGGGGAATCTCCCCAGGATTGGAATATTTACCGAAAAAAAAGTTTTTTGTCGAGTCGTGGCACGCGGATCGCTCAGATTCCGGCACAAATCCTTGCCAAAACTTCGCCGAAAGTGACAAATTCGCGGGATTCACCAATCGTTCGCAGCGACTTCACTTTGTCGGAAATCTTTTCTGAAACACTAGCTGACAGCCAAGTGGTTCACTCACAGCACCACCATCCCCTCGCATAGGCCACCATGATGGCACGCCTAATGGGATTGGAAACCGTGGCCGAAACACAGGAACGGAGCCTGATCCGCAGCGATGTGAAAAACAATTGGAAAGCACCCTGGTCGAGTCCGACTTCGTTTTGTAATTTGCTGGACGTTCCGAGGGTCGCTGACCGATATCCTCGGGACAAGACCTTGCCGATGTAGCTCAGCTGGTAGAGCGTCGCATTCGTAATGCGCAGGTCGCCGGTTCAAATCCGGCCATCGGCTCTGCAACGTCGGAGTGCAATCTCCGATCTTCTGCCCGTCTCTTGGGCTCGCGATTTTTTCAAAATTGCTTCCGCCGCCCAGCATTGATGAACGCCGTTTTGTTACTGGCCGCTTTCTACACGGTGGCTCTTTGCAGCCCCATTTCTTGTAAGTCAAGGCTCGCGCTGCAGGCAGGACCGGACGAACCGAATGGGTGAATTTGCTTACGACACCTGTTGTAGCTAGGATTGGGCAGTGGTATCGCACCTAGACGGGTGCTGGTTGAATCTTGCAACGGCGACACCGCGTCCCAGGAGGGATCGCGGGCCGATGAATCGCCGACTTCTCTTCCTCCTCTTCCCCACCATCACAATCAAAATGCGAATTCGATTGTTCTTGCCGCTGTTGGTCGCGCTCTTTTGTCTCCCGAACTTTGCCGAAGCGGCAGTGGTAAACGGCGATTTCTCGAGTGGCGATCTAACCGGATGGACAGTGTTTAGAGACGCGAACGGAATCCTAAATGGGGACCCAAATTCGAACGACGCGCCCGAAGTAAACTTGTTTGACGTGACCGGAAACGGCGAATCGTTGGCAGTGCAGTTCCGCGTCGGGCGAGACGGGTTTCCCGTCGAAAACGCCGGTGGTGGAATTTCTCAGACGATTGAGACGGAGTCCGGCGAGTTGTCGATTTCAGTTGATATCGCTGTGTTCTCAACCGGGAACAATGCCCAAGGGGGACAGTTCGAATTATCTGTCAACGGAGTGATACTTGAGACGATCGATATCGGTGACATGACAGTCGATCAGACCATTCGTGATCAGCTTTCCGGGACAGTCCGGGTTGGGCAAGGCAGCCAACAAGTCCAGTTAGCAGTTCGCCGAATCTATAGCGCCGGAAGCGCTGGCACTCCGGTCCAGTACCTCGACAACATCATCGCAACGGTTTCACCGGTCGCGATTCCGGAGCCCACCTCTGCGATTTTCTTGGCGTCGATTGGGATACCAATGTTTGTACGGCGTAGACGCTAGAGCGTCCGCGTCGTCAGCGAGCAGCCAACCCTTGCCGATCAGCACGTTGATCGTCGTGCTGCGGCAAGTCGTTACTGGCAATGTCGCATGAAGGTCGCGTATCGCATAGGCTTAGCGTGTCATCATCAATCCGTCGACCAAATGGCTGTCTCGGATTTTCTCCAATGCCCGCTTTTCGATTTGACGAACTCGTTCACGTCCAATGCCAAATTCCGATCCAATCTGACTGAGGGTCTGAGGAGTTTGGCCGCCAAGTCCATAACGCATTTGCAATAGCCGCCGCTCGCGAGCATTGAGCTTATCAAGCACAAGTCCAAGCTGACGTTCGACCTCTTGGTGGTGCATCGCGTCTTCGACTGGTTTGCAGTTCGGATCTTCGATCGCAGTCATCATGTTGTCTTCATCGGTGTCGCGGACAACCGACGTCGTTCCAGACAGCAACGTCTCCGCATGACGAAGCCGTGCTTCGCTGATATTTAACGCCTCGGAAACCTCGCCTCGGCTAGGACGATAGCCGAGTTCATTTTTAAGGTTCTCTACCCCGCTGAGCATGGTCTTCATCGTTTGCATCGCGTGCTGAGGGATCGTCATCGAAAACCCATGTGACGACGACGATCGAAACATCGCTTGACGGATCCACCACGTTGCGTACGTCGAGAATTTGAAGCCACGCGTATGGTCAAACTTTTCGACCGCCTTCATCAACCCGACGTTGCCTTCCTGAATCAGATCGAGCAACCCCATGCCGCGGCCAAGGTGCTTCTTGGCAACGGAGACGACCAACCGAAGGTTTGCTTCGGTTAATAACCCGCGTGCATTCACGTAACGGCGATGCTGCATACGCACCTTTCGAATCCGGTTGCGGATGCCGTGCAATTCTTGTTCGAACTGTGCCAGCATACCAAATTGATGATCCGTCTCATGTAGACCGACCACCCGGCCACGACACAAAGCGACCTCTTCGAAGACGTCCTCGAACCATTCGATTCGGATCTGCATCTCTTCGATCAACTCGACAATCTTTTCACGATTGCGAACGAAGGCCAGTTTCTTGCGTTCAAGCTCTCGCTTACCGAGCTTGTCCGAAAGTAGTTCTTCGAACGCCGCACGCTGTTTCTTTCGCAGTGCGATTAACGTACGCAGGTTGATCGGCAAACGTCCCATGATCGAGTCCTTTGCGTCGTGATCGGACACACAGAAATCGAGTTCGCGGTCAGGACGACGATTGCCCTCAAGAATCGCCTCCAGCAATTCGATTGCCCCGTCCGCCACCGCAGCGATGCGCAGTAACTCTTTACGAAACTTCGCTCTCGCACGATCGAGTTCGATTGCGATCGCCACCTCTTGCTCTTGCGTCAGCAACGACCGCTTCGCGATTTGCTCAAGGTACAAATCAACGGGATCTCCAGCGGCAGTATCGAGCTTGCCTCGACCTGGGCGATTGATTTGACGTCGAGTTTTTAGATCCGCTTGATAAGAATCGTTCGACTCGCGAAGCGGATCGCTGCGACGTGAACGTCGGGCTTGGACCTGTCCCGCGGCAATGCTTGCTGGAACGCTATCGGTTCCATGCGTCGTGGGAACGTGCCCCGCACGAAGTGAAAATGCTGCGTCGCGGTCGAGACGCGTCGAAGCGACCCCCGCATTAGCAGTCAAGTTTGAAAATTCGGTTTGTGTATCGGCCAGGATGACCATGGCGGTGCCTCTTGGCGTTGGCGTTGTTTAAAGGACTCTTGCAGACCCTCTTTAGTACGATTCGGTAAAAGGGAAGTTCCTTGCGGGGCAATTTGCCTCGTGAGGGTGAGCACAAACGATCAAAAAGATTTTTTTTCGGCTTTTAATCGATGCCCCTAATCTTGGTCTGTTAACCGCGAAGGCGAATGTACGGTTAACTTGACTTAAGGCTATACTGGCTCAATGACCGCACCGGACTCGAGCGCCTTTCACTTCAAACCGTCCAACGGTTCGCCCAACGCTGAGTTACAGTGCGACCGATCCCCCTGGACAGACGCGACAATCAAGACCAACGGGACGGCTCTGAGCCTCAAAAACTCACCTCGGCACAATTCAACTCGGCATGTTGGAGTTTTGAACGTTGGAGTTTTGATCGGTGGTGTCTGCCTCGCTGGCATGATCTATGTCGCGTGCTATTTCCATGCCAGCCTACGTGAGCAGGTACGGAAAACCCTCGAATCAACTCATCGCGCGAACGTCGCGGCGTTCCAAAATTGGCTCGACGAGCAACTAGCGATCGCGACTGAAGTCGCATCGATGGCTGATGTCCATCGTGACGCGATCTTTGATGCCTCAGGCGGACGGCAAACCACCGAAACGCTGGAGCGGGACAATCTTCGTCTTGCCGAACGCTGGCAACGGAGGTCCTGGCACTGGGCGTTGCTTCAGAACACGGGGCAAGTCTTAACCGCCTCGTCAGATGATTTTTCCAATCGCTCCCTGCCACTGACGCGACGAAACTTGGCGTTGTTGGCCGACGGGAATGCCACTTGGATTAAACCGTTCCGTGTTTCTGCCAGCGACGTTTCTGCCAGCAACGTTCTTTCAAATGACCGGAATCCGTCGAATGAAACGGAAGATGGCGAAACGAAAAGCCGCGAAAGCAATGTTCGCGAAGTTCGATACCATGCTTCGGTCGTTCCGCTTCGCGATGGCGTCGAAACGTTTGGGGCAATCGCGATCATCCAGCCAGCCGATTCTCAATTCACGAACCTGTTCGTCGAATCCGGTTTTGGGAGGACGGGCAGAACGTTTGCTTTCGATCGCGACGCTACCGTTTTGACCCGTACGAACCTAAATCATTCGATCAGCTCGACGCACGATAGAAGTCAGCTTGATCACTCGCGGCGGCTAACACGAATGGCGGACTCGGCAACCCGTGGCGGAGCTGACACGGACTTATCGGGTTACCGAAATCACGATGGCGAACTCGTCATCGGTAGCTGGCAATGGCTGGAAGACTTCGACCTCGGCATCGCGACGGAGATGTCTGCGGAAGAAGCTTATGCGCCGCTAAAGGCGATGTGGGTTCGAACGGCAATCGTGCTAGTGATTATCACCGGATGCTTAGGGTTGCTCTACGTTTCTCCCCGGAATGCACAGAGGGTTGCAGCGTCATCCTCGTCCTCAGGGGGCACTCCGGCGCGCCGACTGGGCGACTACGAACTGCAACAGCGGATCGGCCGTGGCGGCATGGGCACTGTGTATTTGGCAACACACGAACCACTGGAACGTCGTGTCGCCATCAAGGTGCTCGAAAACGCCGACGCGACTGAACGCTCTCTCGCACGATTCCGCCGCGAGGTAAGGCTGTCTGCACAATTGATGCATCCCAACACGATCGACATCTATGACTTTGGCCGCACTCCCGATGGAACGTTTTACTATGTGATGGAGTTCGTGGAAGGCATTTCGCTGGAACAGTTGGTCGATTACTACGACCGCCAGCCCCCAGACCGAGTGATCTATTTGCTTGTTCAGATCTGCGGTTCGATCGCGGAAGCCCACGCGGCTGGGCTGGTTCATCGCGACATCAAACCGGCGAATATTCTGCTGACATCGCGAAGTGGCATTCACGACCTGATCAAAGTGGTTGACTTTGGACTGGCCAAACAGCTCGATCACGAATCCGTCCAGCTGACACGAACCGATTCGTTAACAGGCACGCCACTCTATATGTCTCCCGAGTCGATCCGGGACGCGTCGACGGCGGGAGTCCTCAGCGATATCTATTCGATTGGCGCGGTCGGGTACACTCTGTTGTGCGGGTCCCCCCCTTTCGCAGGCGACTCGGCGGATGTGTGTGCACAAAAACTACACGCCGATCCTGAATTGCCTCACTATCGCATTGGTGGCACGATCCCGGATGATCTACAGCAAGTTTTAATGCAATGCTTGAGACGCGATCCCAAGGAACGTCCACAATCGGCGAAAGAACTTGCGGCGCGATTGCTCGCATGTGCCGATAGTCCCCATTGGACGCAAACAGATGCGGGGATATGGTGGCAAGAGATTTTTGACGGCCCGTATTTGGAAGATTTCGAAGCGGTATTGCAATCGACTCTCGATGGGCACACTCGCGGCGAAACGGCCGTCAACGCGCCACGCCCACCGAAAATTGCCCCCGGCGGAACAACAGCCAGCTGATAAAGAACGATGTTTGGCTACAAACGACGAAAGAAAACCGAAACGGTCCAGTGGCCGCACCTTCAAGCGTTGTTGGAAGACGATGACCAACGAGCGGCGATCGACCGGCTTTTTCCACAGCCTCGTCGCGAAAGCTTTTTGACCGCATTGCGGCGAATTGCGCCGCAGCAAGCGAATGATCTGGTCTCGCTCGGCCGCCAAGTCCAGCATGGCGCTCAACTGGCTGAGTACCCGACGCTGGCGATCGCCGGAATGCTCAACAGTGGCAAGACGAGCTTGGTGGCGAGCCTGCTCAGCCCTTCCGGACGAGCCCGAACTTTGCGGGGAATCGCCAACCGGCACGGCACGCACCGCTTCGTCCTTTGGATGCCACAGCGGTGGCGCGAGGAACCCGAACTATGGTCACTGTTGCTGGAGGACTTTGGCAACGCGGTTGGCAATGCGCCGGAGTTGTTGCACGACGATCCGGAACTGGCGCACGAGCAATACAACAACCGAAGCGGTGGTGTCGATGCCCTGGGAGTGCCGTTGGTCGCGACAGACCCGGCGCTCGACGAACTTGGGATCGGATTGTTGGACTGTCCCGACATCGTGTCGGACGAAGTCTTCGGCGTTGGTTCTCCACAACGAAGGCGGGAATTGCTGGGGAAAGCGTCGACCTTTTGTAGCGCCTTCATGATCGTGTCCACGCCCGCGATGGCGCGTGACAGAACTCTGGGCGAGATCTTGCAAACGGTTTCCGATCTGATGCCGGGCATCCCAAGGCTGCTGGCGGTCAACAAGATTCGCCCTGGCCAAGAACCCGAAGACATCCTTGAGTCGTTCGCGCCCCAAACGGACAAGTTCGGTGTTGAAAGGATTTATGGGGCCTACGATTTTGAGATCCCCAAGAGCGATCCGTACATTCCGAAAAAAGTCGTCGATGGCGATCAAGTCGTCACCGTCGAACAGAACGTCGATGATCCGGTGCCAGTTTTCTATTCGATCGACGCACGCGCCGAACACAACCCACCGGCTGAGATCGATGCCAGCCGCTTGCTTGTCAATTTGTCATCGGAACTCGATTGCCCCGAGTCGTTCGAACGATTCCTTCGCGGAAGAACTGCGGCACTGCGTCGATCGGTCTGGGACGTCTCGTTAAATCAGCTGCAACAGGATTGCGAACAGTCAGTGCGACTGAGCGAACGTGCTCGTCAAACGATTTTGGAATCCACCATCAGCCTGTTTACCAAGCCGAGCGGACAAGGCGGAACCGAGATCCGCATGCACCAGTCCAAACATATCGTGCAGCAGCTTGCCGATGCGTTTTGCCTGGCCGCACCGTGGTACGCGCGACTGGGCGTACGCATCAACACGTTCATTCAAAAGAAAGCGAAAGCGGCGACGGACTTGATGACGCAGTATGCCCCCACGGCACTTGCGGAGAGCTATGCGGAGTCGTTCAAAGAAAAATTCAAAGCAAAAAAGGTCGGGCATCTAATCGCCCCCGATGACCTGGACACGACACTGCGTCGCTTCGGAGCGCCGCTGACGCTGCGGCATTGGTTCGGTGACGAAAACGACCCGATCGATGCGGCGCTGTGGAACACCACTTTAGAAGACACGCTCCAGGCATTCGCGATCAATGACCGCGTGCAATTCGATGGTGACCAATTGCAAAAGGTTGCCGAAGAAATGTGGCTGCATGTCCCCAAGCATAAGAAGCTGGCCTTCGGTTTGACTCCACTTGCTGCACTGCTGGCAACCTTCGGAAGCATCCTGATGTTGCCGTTTGACTTTGGATCGTCAATCATCGCGAACGCTTCGATTGTGGAACTCTTCGCTGCGGCCGGGCTAACCGCGTTTTCGGCATACTGGGCTGGCGGCAAGAACGCTCAGATCTTGACCGCCCAAGCGGCTCTCGAACAAATGTCGATGTTCTATGTTCTGTTGTGCCAGCATCTCGGTGTCGCGCCCGGCGATCCGATGCCGACCATCAAACTTGGGCCGCAGTCTTATCGATTGCCGGTTCCAAACGTCAACAAAGCATCAGTTCACGAAACAACTCCCAAGCTTTCGGTCTACCGTACGAACGAAGTCTTCCTCAAGGAACTGAACAGTCTGATGCCGCCGACCGCTTCTTGATTGAGTCCACTGTCATTCCGCTAACTATCGCATCAACCACCATCCGTCCATGGACCGCAACGTAACCAGTCAACCCGTCGCCGCCCAACACGTCGCGACCTTGCCGATGGAGAACGAAGGCAATGAGTTCCTGCGGCGCGTTCGCCATGCGGCCACCACGGTGCTGGGCAATAGCGAAACGGGCCGCCAAGTCCGCGCCCTTTGTGACGAACACGCAGCCGCTAGAAACCTGATCTGCCAAGACCGCGCCGCCGGTGCGCTGGTGCTGGCCGTCGTTGGCGCCACCGGTCAAGGCAAAAGCTGGTTGGTTCGCCAGTTGATCCGTCACTCGCCGATGAAAAACTCGATTCGCAGTGGCAATAATTTGGACCAGACGACCGAACAGTTGGTCTGGGTTGGACCGCAACCGCCTGCGGATTTGGACGGTCGCTACGAAACCTATATCCGAGTTTCGAGCGACGAAATGGAACCGTTCGGCATGCCGTATCTGTTGGTCGATGCTCCTGGTGCGACCGACGATCGTGATGCAATCGTCGACGTTGCCCGACGAGCGTTATCGCTTGCGTCAGCCATCGTGCTGGTTGTTCGACGTGACCAAATCCGCGGTCAGACCCCCAGTGTGCTTGCCGTTGCCAGTGAAGGAACGATCGTATTGCCAGTGATCAACGCGGTCTCTGCCGAAGACGACGCGGTTGGAGCCGATGTTGATGCGTTCGTCGCTAACCTGCGTTCGGTGGCACCGACCAGCGTGATCGCGCGGCCAATCTTGTGCGAAGACTTTTTCGTCTCGCAACAAACCGAAGAGCAGATCGGCGAAACGGTTGCTCATGATGTGATGGTGCGGTTGAAAAGTGAGCTGGAAAACAACCCAGACAGTGATCGACGACGTTCGGCACGTCTGGACGCGCTCGACCATCGCTTTCGCGCCGTGCTGAGCGGACTTCTGGCAAGCAAACTGCCAGGACTAACCCAAGCGGTCGATCGATTAAACGACGAGGCCACCAAGTTGCCCGGGCAAGTCGCCCAGACATTGGTGGGCGCAAACGGTCCGCTCGCGGCAGCTGTGCGAAGTCGCCTGAGGCTGTCGCTGCTGACTTCCATCGGCGCGATCTGGTTTCCCTTTCGGACCGTGTTAGGCATCCTGAATCTGACGAGTGGTGCGTGGGACCGATTGCTGTTGTCGCTCTCCGGATCGCTGCCGTCACTGCTAAGCACGATTTGGACGTCAACGAAGACTTTGGCTGGGGATCGAGACGCCAGCGAAGAAATTCGCACCGGGTTGCAGCGACGTAGCTCAGCCGCCGTCAGCGATCGACTCGGCCCACTGGCCAATCAGTTCCGCGATGAGCTCGAACTACTCCGTTCGGCTGACACAGGGGAAAACGCCACCGCTTCCATTGCTGCGCGGAACGATTCTTCACAAGTCGCCTCCCTTTCTGGAATCGAAGCTCTACAAGAGCAATCACAGTTCATCTTTGAAGACGCGATCGAACAAAACTCGATCCGTTGGGCGACGCCCCTGGCATTGATCGGGACGCTGATCTTTTGGTCCTTGATGGCTGGCCCGTTTGTAGCGCTCTACAAAGAATACCTTAGCGCCAGTTTCAATTCGTTGTCGACGACGGGGCAGCTTCATGAACATGTGATGGAGCGTTTTCCAAAACCAGAGTTCGCAATGGTGTTAACCAGTGTCGTGCTCTCTGTCTTGCCCACAGCGATTTTCGCGATGATCGCGATTTCGATTGCCCAGTCCAAAGGCCGAACCCGAGCGGCAATCAAGCAGATCCGTGATCAGCACGATGAAGCAATTGCCAAGCTGCAGCGTGAAGGCGTCTTGCGTCTCCGTTGGGACGAACCGCTGCTGTCTGACGCCGAATTCCTGATGACCGTTGGTAGGATGTAACCGATCGGCATCCTGCGATAGACTGCGAACATCAACAGGCTGCCAATCCGTCGACCTCCCGTTCTGACGAACCGACGATGATCCAATTCTGCAACGCAACCATCAATTACTTCCACACCAATTTCGTTTCCACATGGACCGCGCTTCCGGCGACGTTTTTGGCGTGGCAAGGTCACGGTGCTGATGCCGAACCCGCCGGCTGGTCGGACATTCTCTTGAGCGGCGGAATTACCGGGGCTTTGATCCTGATCGTGCTGCTCGGGCTTAGCTTTTTTGCATCCTACCTCGTGTTTGATCAAGTCATGACGCTGCGCCGCGGTGAAGTCCTTCCCGATGGATTGAGCGAAACCGTCCGTCAAGCACTGTTGACCTCGCGGCTTGCCGAAGCCGACGCGGCGTGCCGCAGAGAGCCCAGTGTGCTCAGTGTCGTTCTGCTGAGCGGTCTAGCCGAGATGGACTTCGGTTGGTTGCAAGTTGAAAAGTCTGTCGAAGATGCCCTCGCCGAACAGTCTTCGCGAATGATGCGGCGAATTGAGTATCTTTCCGTCATTGGGAACATCGCCCCAATGGTCGGACTACTGGGAACCGTTACCGGGATGATCTTCGCATTCCAGCAAGTGGCAACAACGCGCGGTGCAGCCGGTGCGGGCGACCTTGCCGAAGGCATCTACCAGGCACTCGTTACAACGGTTGGCGGACTTGTCGTTGCCATTCCATCGCTGGCCGCCTATGCGATTGCCCGCAATCGAGTCGACAGTCTGATCGCGGACGTCGCTTTTCAATCGCAGCACGCGCTCGCGCCCATTAAACGGCGACCGACAAAACAGGTCGCCCCGCCAAAACCGATGAAGCCCAGCGGTCAGTGAGCGCCACGCATCACGGCGAATCACAACGCATCACGGCGTCCCCCGTACTTATCAATACGAGTTTCCAGAACGGTTAAGCTCGTCAATTTGACTGTTCAAGGTCAGCAAGTCGTACACGACACCGATGCCAAGCAGGCCACCGGTCAACAAGTACAACACCCCGCTAAACACCTTGCCCATATAGATGCGGTGGACGCCAAAGACGCCCAGGAAGGTAAACAACACCCAGGCGAGTGTGTAGTCAATCCAGCCGGGTCGGTACCTTTGTTTTGCCTCGTGCACCATCGCAGGAATCAAGAACAAGTCGACGATCCAACCGATCAATAATAAGCCGCCTGTGAAAAAATAGATCGTACCGGAGATTGGTTTGCCCAAGTAAAACCGGTGGGCTCCAAAGATACCGAGGATCCAATACAGATACGCGGCAACGTCCAAGTGCGTCGGTGGTGACACCGATGCCATCTCGGTTGGCGAAGCGCGGTATGCGTCTGGATAAGTTTGCATTGCAGTGATCCTCCTTTCGTCCATCAAATCCGCCGAACAACTTGCATTGGTTAACGGCGTGTGCTTTGGCAGTCTTGCTGCGTCACTACTTTTGGTTCGCAATTACCGTTCCGATCTTGGTGATCTCGTGGCGAATGCGTCGACTTTTTACGCAACCAGAAACGAGTCACTCCCACAGCTCCGTAGCGACCCAACCGACGACCGCTTCGCTTCTTGAACGCAGATCTTGGACCCTGGATGGCGATATCCCGCCACCGTCCGGCGTGATTGCTTACGGGCGCAGAACTTTTTAGCGGATATCACCACTGAACATGTGCGGAGTAGCCCATCTGTATCCTCGTCTAGGGTAGTCTGCACACCCTATTGGGTGCTTAACAGGCGTATCAAAGGCGGTGTGAGAAAGATGGGATACAGGCACAGTCGTTGTTCACTGCGAAAAACAAAGCGGCAGCGTTTTTCGAACCAGCTTCAAGCGGCTAAGACGGGTCGATTCAAACGCCGATTTGAGAGTCTCGAACCACGACACTTGCTCGCCGGCCCGGGACCGGATGTCGTGTCCATTCTTGCGATCGATGCCAACCCGAATACCACCAATCAAGTTGCGTTCGAAGTCAACTTTGACGCATCGGTCACCGGTGTGAACCTGCCTTCAACGGGTGACCCTGGCGACTTTCAAATCGAATCCACTGGGCTGACCGATCCATCGTTTGCGTCCTTGACTGGTAGCGGTTCGAGCTATGTCGTGACTTTGAACACAGGCGTCGGTGAGGGCACGTTGAAGCTGAACTTGATCGACGACGATTCGATTCTCGATGGCAATAAACCGTTAGGAGGTTCAGGGACGTCGGGGAACCGCGACGGTTCGTTCCTATCGGGTGAAACGTACACGGTCGACAATGTTGTTCCAACGATCGTGGCAATTCAAGAACAATCGCCCAGTCTGACGAATCAGAATTCGATCGATTTTGTTGTGCAATTTAGCGAGGCCGTTGTCGGGGTAGCCGCTGATGATTTTGAGCTGACCACCACAGGACTCAGTGGGGCATCGATCAGCTCGATTACTGGCAGTGCTGATCACTTCACCGTGTCGGTCAATACCGGCGTCGGTAACGGAACAATCATGTTGTCGGCTGCACCGACGGCAACCATCACGGACCTGGCTGGCAATGCGGTAAGCTCAGCCCAGTCATCCGGCGTCGTTACGATCGATCGCAGCATCGCGACACCATTGACCGCGACGGTGATTGGAAGCGGTTACAGCAGCGCACAGACGGTCCAGTATCAGGTGTCATTTGCTGAACCGATGGTTGGCGTTCAAGCAGAAAACTTTGAACTATTTACCACGGGCCCCGAAAGCACCATCGCGGGAATGTCGGTGACTCAAGTCGATGGCAGCGGCGCGGATTACACGCTGACGTTGGACACTGGCACCGGCGACGGGTTGTTGTACCTTCGCTTCGTGAACCCGTTGTCCAACGTGACCGATTTGGCTGGCAACGTCCCCGAGACGATGGACGCCGGCGGTAGTGTCTGGCAAATCGATCGAACTGCCCCGACAGTGGTCAGCGTGCAACCCGAACAAGTCTCGCCGACAAACTCGGATCTGGTACCGTTCCTGGTCACCTTTAGCGCGCCGATCAACAACTTCTCGACAGCCGACATCGCGATCGTTGCGTCGTCAATGCCGAACCCTTTCGTGCAATCGATTGAGTCGATTTCACCTAGCGAGAAACGTGTGTGGCTTTCGGTTCTCAATTACGAGGGAACCGTCACAGTCAGTTTGTTGGCTGGCCAAACGCTGACGGACCTTGCCGGACATCAACTGGCAGCCGACTCGATCGGTCACCCTGCGTATACGGTGGATACGCGTTTTCCGACGCTTGATTCGAGTTCGTTGGTCGGCGATGCGCCGATCGATTCGGGAACGTTTGCTTTTCAGGTTGTGTTCGATTCGCAAGTTACCGGCGTTGATGTCAGTGACTTTCTGCTTTCAACGCGCGGCGATCTGTCAGCACGCATTGATGCGGTCAGCGGTTCAGGCAATGAGTACTTCGTCACGGGGACCGTTTTGGGTGGCACCGGAACGTTGCAGCTTTTCATCAACGATGACAATACGATTGTCGATGCGATCGGCAACCCTTTCACCGGCGTCGGTGTCGGCCCGGGGTGGGGATCACCGAGTTACGAGGCAACGTTCCAAACGTTTGCTTTGACGGCGACAATCGAGACTGATTCGCTTTCCGAGTCGGCTGGCCCAGCGGCGACCAATGTTGTCGTTTCGCATGACTTGCAAACCGGAGAGGTCGTCGATGTCCTGCTTTCCAGCAGCGACACTAGCGAACTGCAAGTTCCTGCATCCGTGTCGATACCAGCCGGACAACAATCGATCTCGGTTCCGATCGATGTGATTGACGATTCGCTGTTCGATGGTACACAAACGGTCACGGTCACGGCGTCCACGTTAACGGAGTCCTCCGGCGGCCTGGACCGATTCTTTGGTGACGACGGATTTGCGGCGACTGGACTTGGAATGCGAGTCCAACCGCCCACCGCTGCGATCGCGGTCCAGGAGGACGGCAAGATCGTCGCCGTTGCTGAAGATCGCACGCTCAACCAATTCAGCGTGTCGAGAATGCTGCCGGATGGTTCTCCCGATCCGTCATTCGGCACCGGCGGCCTGGCATCGATTGCCATGTCGAACTCCTATCCAGTGCCGACCGCAGTCTTGATTCAACCCGATGGCAAGATTGTTGTCGGTGGGAAGTTCGGATCCGGAACCTTGAGGGCATACGTCGTCCGCTTCAATGCCGATGGCACACCAGACAGTAGTTTCGGAAACGACGGCATTGCGAACGTTTCTGGCGTCAACGGCGTCGGCGTGTCTGATTTAGCTTTCTCAAACGATGGCAGTATCCTTGCTTCACTCCGAATCAGCGGCACCGTCCGTTTGAAGGTACTGCGTGTGACGGCCGATGGTCTGCCAGACACAAGTTTTGGCCCATCAGGAATCCGTACGTTTGACTCGATCAGTTCTACGGGGACGTCGATCAAATCTTTGCCAAACGGTGACTTGCTAATTGCCGGATCGATAAGCGGGGTCACCACCCTCGTCAAAACCAATTCGGAAGGCGTGATCGACGAGTCATTCGGCGAGTCCGGTGTCGCAACCATCGATTTCGCTGATGACTTCTATCTCGATTCAATCGAAATCGATCATGAAAATCGAATCGTGCTCGGCGGGACCGTCGCAGGAACTCTGACGAAGTTCGGTTTGGCAAGGGTGATGCCAGACGGTGCACTTGATTCAACATTCGGACTCAATGGTCTCGTCAGTACCTTTCATTTCGATTCGTTCAGCCACACACTGACGTCGTTCCATATCACTGAAAGCGGCAAGATCGTGTCGTCGGGCTACGCCGGCGGAACAGAAAATTCGATCATTGTTACACGCCACAACGGTGATGGATCGCTCGACCAAAGCTTTACCGGCGACGGATCGCTTGACTATCAAGCCAGCGTCTATTCGGCCCGACGGGCATTCGATTCAGAACTCGATGCCAATGAAAACCTTGTGGTGTTGTCTGGCTGGGGCGATGACTTCCGCGTCGCGCGAATCAATTTGGAACAAGGTTTCATCAGCGCCAAAGATTCAGTAGCTGTCCTGGACGATGAGGCGCCATCTGTAATAGGTCTGTCAACGAGCGACTTATTCCTCGGCGAAGGTCCGTTGGGAAATGGATCGCTTGAGTATCAATTGACGTTTGATACGCCCGTTATTGGAGTGGATTCGAGTGACTTCAGTTTGCTTTCCGGCGGTGTGACTGGCGCTTCGATCGTGTCGATCACGCCAGACGGACTAAGTGATACCTTCACGGTGACCGTCGATGCCGGCCAGGGTGACGGGACCTTACAACTGGTTTTGGATGATGACGACAGCATTGTCGGCGGGAACGAGGTGTCGCTTGGCGGTTCGGGCCTCGATAACGGCAGTTTCACCGACTCAACCGTCGTCACTGTTGTACGCAACCCTGTTCGAACCATCACGGGCGTGATCTTTGACGATCTCAATGACAACGGTGTCCGTGATGTTGGCGAACCGCCCGCCATCTTGGCTGACATCTTCCTGGATATTGATGGCGATGGGAATCGCGATTTAAGCGAACCGCGGCAACGCGTGTTGGCCGACAATCCAGAGCTGCCGGGCGATCAAAGCGGGGTTTTCACTTTCAACGATGTTCCGCTAGGCACGTATGGTCTGGTGGTGGAAGACAACTGGTCAACCTACGTCAGCTCTCCCGATTTTCCCGTGACGGTGGAACTTGGCTATGGTGACGGGCCGCTTGTTGTCGATGTGCCTGCCCAAAAAAATAACACTGCGGTTCGCGGCGTCGTGTTCGAAGACCTGAACCAGAACGGCGTTCAAGACACAGGTGAGCCCGGAATCGAAGGGCAGCGACTTTATCGTGATTCGAACCTCAACCAAGCCTTTGACAGCTACGAATCCAACGCATTCTCGGCATCGGATGGAACCTACGAAATCGCATCGCTTCAATTCGACAACGTTCCTCCAGATTCGGAATTCGCAGTCTTTCGATTCGATCCAAACGACAGTTGGTTTCCCACGACCGATCCGGTCACAACGCGTTACTACGACTCCATCGATCAAGTAGAAGTATTCAATCTCGGGCTTGTCGCAAATCAAACCCAACTCAGTGGGACGGTGTTCGAGGATCAAAACGGGGACGGACTTCGTGACGTTGGCGATGACGGACTTGAAGGATGGATTGTCTTCCTCGATGAAAACCTCAATGGCGTTCGCGATCCGGCGGAACGCTACACCGTCTCCGATGCGGCGACGGGAGCCTATCAATTTGATCGGCTTGATCTCGGCTACCACCGCGTCACGGTTGAACATCGCCCCGGATGGGCGATCACCAGTCAATCGTCACAGCTTGTCGAACTAACCGTTCCTGATTCCCAAGCAGCGGTTGATTTCGCGGCTCATATCAACCTGACGAAAATTTCAGGAACGGTCTATGCCGACGCCAACGGGAACGGCATTCAAGACCAAGGTGAAACGGCGTTCGCCGGCGCGACTGCCTATGTTGATGTGAACAACAACGGACAATTCGATCCCGGTGAGCCTGCGGACACATCAGCGGCTGATGGCAGCTATGAAATTCTCGACGTTCTTCCAGGGCAAACTCGCGTTCGGATACTTCTAGCCCAAGAAGCCGAGGTCACATCACCACGCGTGGAAGAAACGCAGGTTTATGTGATGCACGGTTCAAATCAAATTCAGCAGGTCGACCCGACAACGGGAATTGCACTCCGCGATAACTTCGTGACGGGACCGCTAAAAGATTACGTCGCCGATAGTGCGTTAGCGTTCGATGGCGAATTCCTCTACGCCGCCGGATACTACAACGGCCAATCTCCCGGGATCATCAAAATCGATCCGTTGACGTTCGAAACGGTAGAACAGAAGCGTTTCTACACCTCCAATTCCCCACCGGATGGTGCTGCCGTTATCGGCGACACGTTGTATCTGATGGCATCCATCGACGACACGATCTATGCGTATGACCTCGAAACGCTGTCGCCCCAACGGACGATGCGAATTGATGATCTGAACGCAAATTCCGGCTACAGCTCGGCGGAACTTGATCTGTTTTATTCACTGGGCGAATCTGCTGACGGTACTAACCTGATTGCCCGCAACGCCTCGGACAACGTCTTGGTGATTGATCCACAGACGGGACTGATTCAGAGCGATTTCCCTATCCCTCCGGCCAGCAGGCGCCAGCAAGGACTGGCTGGTGTGAACGGCGAGGTTTACATTACCCATGACGCGCCCAGTTACATTTCGACGCTTGATGGAACTGGCAATGTTTTGCAATCCGAAACGCTGGACTGTATCCCAGGATCTGCCGCGGCTGGGGTTTACATCGATACGTCTCACCGATTGGATCTAAGTCTGGACCAGCAATCCACCGGCAACGATTTTGGGATCGACATCGCGATTCGTACCGTCTCGGGACAGCAATTCCTCGACTCGAATCGCAACGGGATACTTGATCCCGGTGAGTCGCCTCTTGCAGGAATCTTGGTCTATGCGGACTTGAACGAAAACGGATTGCCGGACAGCGCGGAGCCTTCGGCGGTCAGCGGGATCGACGGCAGCTATGTCTTGGAAAACGTTCCCCGTGGCGATCTTTGGATTCGGCGTGATTGGCCTTCGTCGCTTACACCGTCGTCGGTCGAATCGTCCGTTGATTTGGTCATTGCGTCCAATGATGTCAGCGACCCGGCCGACCCCGATCGACGCATCTTGGCGTTGAACCAATACGACCCGATCACGGGAGAATCAATTGGCGTCGTTCAGACCCAAATTGAATCGATTTGGCCGAATCGCACTACCACCGACGGACGCTATCTCTACACGATCGATAACACTCGCAAAGTCCTGATCCAGCTGACACCTCAAGGCGGCTTGGTTCGTGAAATCCCGGTCCCCATGCTCAGCACAGGGGGAATCCCCTACAGCCAAGGTCCTGCCGTGATCAATGACACGGTCTATTGGATCACCGGCTATGAATTCAAAATTCGCACCGTCGATCCGCGCACCGGTGAATTGACGAATGAGCGACCGATAACGATTGCACCCTCCATGCAATCGACGCTGTCATCCGTTCCACCATCTGGAGTCATCACAGAATCTCCAGATGGCAACTTCATTTGGATGTTCGTCAACCAGCAATCCCGCGTGCTGGTTCTCGACCCAACCACTGCCGAGATCATCGGTGATTTTGATTACCCATTCACAGCTCAGACGCTTTGGTCTGCGTCGACATTTAACGACGAAGTCTACCTGCGTAACCAAGAAAGCAATGGTGACATTTGGGTCTTTGACCAAAACCAAACGCTGGTTCGTGAACTTGATACGCCCTACATCGATGGATTTGTTGTCGCCACCTTCGACGAGTTTGGTACACCGATCAGTGGGACAACGGATGTTTTGTTGGATCATGGCTATCTGTCACTCGCCGCAACGATCTCCGGTGTTGTTGGAAACGATACGAATAGCAACGGTGTCATTGAAGCGGGTGAAACCACAGTTGCCGGCGCGACTGTCTTTCTCGATGTCAACGGAAACGGATGGCCAGATAGCGGGGAAGCGTCTGTTGTCACTGGAACTGACGGCGCGTACACGTTCGAAGACATCAGCCCCGGAAGCCATCAAGTCAGCGTGTTACCGCCGGTCGGCTATCGGGCCAGCGATGTTTACACCCCAGAAGGCCGTTTGTTCGGTGTCGAACTCTATCAAGACTCCAACTCACCCACAGGACTTTCGGCTGAATTCTGGGAATTTGATCCGCAAGACGGTGACGTATTGCAGCATGTCTTGACTGACATCCCACTCCGCAACGGTGAAATCAGTTTGGCGTTCGACGGAACCCGGCTGTTATTGGTCGACAACGCGGACGACATGATCTATCAATTGACGACTGATGGGCAACTCATCAGCAGCTTGCATCTTGGGGAACTGATCGAACATCCTCCCATCTCCGGTCCTGCCTACTCCCCAGTCGATGACCTTGGCCCCGCCTTCATCGGTGGCTCCGTGTTCACGGTCCGTCGTGGCGTGTTTGGATCGTTGACGCTCGCAGAATACGACGTCGCAACAAACCAATTCATCGGCGAACGTCCAGTCACGCTCCAATACCCAGTGACTCATGCGGCGGAGGCACCCTATGCCGTCAGTGCAGTGACAGAATCGATCGACGGTCAATCCATTTTGATCGGAACGAGTGATGACCAATGGTTCGATCTTGATCCGGTTACAGCGATCGCTACTTTCGCGCCAGCACCCCAGCCATTGGGGGCACTCGAGGAGATCGGTGCAGCAACCCTTGGCCAAGAGCTTTTCGTCGCCGACACCAACTTCAATGTCAGCGTGTTCAATGATCAATCGCAGTTGCTGCGATCATTCGCGGTGCCCCATCGGCAGTACAGCCTTGCGGCCGGCGAGCATCGCGTTGCCAAAGCGATGGTGAACGCTGGTTCGCAACAAGATTTTTCAGTTGTTTCGACTCGGTCGAACGTCTCTGGAACAGTCTTTGTCGGCGGAGCCCCAGGTGCAGCCGACGTCGAGGTCTACCTTGACCTCAATCAAAACGGGATGCTCGATCAAGGTGAACCGACGCAGATCACGGATCAGACCGGAGCTTACACATTCGGCGACGTGTTGCCGGGCGAGTATGTCGTCAACGTCGTGCCGCCCGAAAACACCGTTGTATCTGCCAACACGAACCCCGTGACAGAATTGTTCGCCTACATCGGGCGGCCTGATGCGAATTCGGTCATTCAGCAACTCGATCCTAAGACAGGCAAAATTCTGAACGAGTTTCCGTCGCCCTATCCACAGGATCAATGGGTCGGATTGGCGGCAGACATGAACTGGTTGTTCCTCGTTCGCAACCACACCTTGGATTTCCTTTCCAAGTCCACCGGCCAGGTCGAACGTTCGATAGCGCTGCCAATTGGATTTGATGACGGTTTAGCCGTGCTTGGAAATCGAGCATTCGTATCGCACTCGGGGACCGACGCAATCGCGGTTGTTGATTTGGCGCGGCAACGGATCGACGCTATTTGGGACCTCAGCGTGATTAACGAGGGCGTCCCCGGCAACTACGACATCGACGGTGTTTTATCCGAATCGGCGAATGGGAATGAATTGCTCGTCGGGCTCAGCTCCGGTGATGTGCTGGCAGTCGATCCTTTTAACGGTTCAATCCGTTCGACCTTCGCGAACATCAACATGGGAAGCGGCGCGGCTGGCGCAGGAGGTGAATGGTTCGAATTCGGATTCTCTCAGAACAATCAATTCGTGGTCTATGACGTGCGGAATGCGTCCGGCGAGATCGTCCGGCGGCTTCCGGTGTTTGGTGAAGGATCACTCGGTGGTCTCGCCGCGATTCGCACCCAGGCAACAACATTTCCGTTGCGGGTGAAAGCCGAAATCGACCAAACAAACGTTGACTTTAATCTCGCCCCGTCAACAAGAACTGTCACAGGCATTCAATTTCTTGATGCCAATGAAAATCAAACTTTCGATGCCGGAGATTCACCTCTCGAAGGGCTCACCGTCTTTGCCGACTACAACGGAAATGGGCATCGTGATGCCGGCGAACCTTTTGCGGTCAGCGACGCGACAGGAGCCTATGCGATCGAAAACGTACCCTTTGGATTTCACATCATCGATACGGAACCCACGCCAGGATCCGTGCCGGTCGCAATCGCTCCGGCTGTTGAATCGATCGTTGGCGTTTCTCGCGTCAACGGACCGACCGATTCGGGATACGTTTTGGAGCTCCTTCGTATTTTCCCGGGCGAATATGGGACCACGATCAACAGTGTCGTGACGGAAACGGAGGTGCTCAGCGCGGAATCGGTGACGCAAATCGGCAATCGTCTGCTGGTTGTCGACAATGGACGGCGCGTGCTACTGCAAGTGGCTTTGGACGGGTCTTTGGTCAGCGAAACCCCGCTTCCACAATACTTCAATGGCGGATTGATTCGAGGGTACAGCTTGGCCGTGATTGACCAGACTCCCTATCTGCTGGGAACTGGGGCGGGCGTATTGATGCGGTTCGACATGTTTACGCAGCAGCTCTATGGAGCTCGCATGATCACCGCATTTGAAGATCCGTCGCAAAGCAATCCTCTCGACTTGTCAACGACGATGACCGAGTCGATTGACGGCAAGTCGCTGGTGGTCTTCTCACGTTTCGACGATCGCGTTTTTGTGATCGACCCAAAGACCGCTCGCATCACTTCGGTGAAGCATGTCCCCGTAACCGATGGCTGGGTCTACAGTGCTGCAATCATCGGTAACCAATATGCCGTCACGGCGCAGTCGTTTGTAAGCGGGCGTCTCATGCTGGACGAAAATTTCGATTTCGTCGAAAGCAGTGATGCATTGTTTTCGAATGGACTAACGGGTGGCAGCTATCTGCAAACCGGAACGCCGCTGTTGGTCAGCGCATTGACGCCAACCGTTCTCAATCAGGCTCATCGTTCGACGCATGGAATCATCGCTGGTGTGGTCAGACGCGATATCAACGGTGACGGAATAGTTGATACGGGAGAAACGGTTGCCGACGCCGTGGTATTCTTGGACACCAATGGCAACGATCTGCAAGACCCAGACGAAGCTTGGACACAAACTGATGCAGGTGGCGGGTACTCGTTTGATAGCCTCTTGCCCGGCGACTATCGCATCCGCGTCGTTTCACCTGATCGCGTCATCGCGTCAGAACCCCGGGTGGAATTGTTTTCGATCGAGCAGCCGACTGGCAGCCCGACCGTCATTCATCAACACGACCCATATTCTGGATCGATTCTACGAACGTTCGATGCACCAGGGATAGACACTTCAAGCCCTGGTTTGGCACTGGATGATCACGGTTTGTACTATTCAACTCGCGAAGGCGTCTGGATGCTTGATCGCATAACGGGAGCGACAAAAGCGTTCATCGAATTGCCGCAAGGGAATCACGGTGGCATGACTGTCCTCGGCGGCGATCTCTATGTCCTTGATCGCTCGCTCGGTACCATCACACGTATCGATGTCGAAGGCGGCTCAGTCGTGCAAACGCTCGATATCGATGCATTGAACCAGGATGTCCAATTCACAAGCGGCAACCTTAGCACGACGCTGGATGGCACGCGTTTGTATACCCGCAATGCATTCGGTGTCGGCTACATCATTGATCCCGAAACCGGAATTGTCGAAGAACGCCTCTCGGTACCATCCGGTGGAGTCGCCTTGGCATCTGCAGCCGGCGAGTTCTATAGCTCTTATCAAAACGCGATCTCGGTAGAAACGCTTACCGGTCTCACCTTGCGTTTCCTAGGTATTGGGTACCAGACCGACGGACTTGCCGCTGATCTTTCTGACGTGGCCTACCATACCGCCAGCGTTTACCCCGACGCGGAATTTGCCAATCTCGATTTTCAACTGGTCGATCAACGCATCGATCCGATAACAACCTTGTCTGGAACGGTTTGGCAAGATGACAACCGTAATGGCAACTTGGATTCAAATGAATTGGGGCTGGCGGGACAGACGGTTTACTTGGACCTCAACGGCGATGGCCTGCTTAATACGAACGAACCCACGCAAACCACCGCGGATGATGATCCTGCGACACCTTGGAACGAACTCGGGACTTATCAATTCACCGAACTAGCTCCTGGGCAGCCGCTCGGTGCCGGCAGCTTGATCGTACGAACCGTCGTTCCGCCCAGTTGGCAATTGACCGCTCCCTCGTCTGGTGATCATGCCGTTTCGCTTTCCTTACCGACGATCAAATCGGGACTCGATTTCGGTCTGGCCCCGCAACACTCGCCCAGTGACATCTTGTTGTCACAGGTTTCGGTCAACGAAAACACGGATACTTCTGCAGCCGACCTGCTGTTCGCGACGCTTTCCGCACTCGATCAAGACCCAAACGACTCCCATACGTTTGAGCTGGTCAGTGGCAATGGTGACGCCGACAACACAGACTTCTTAATCGATGGCAATGGTTTGCGATTCAGGCAAAACACCGTACTGGACTATGAATTCAAGCCGTCTTATTCAATTCGAGTACGCGTGACAGACACCGCCGGTCTGTCGTTTGAAAAAGCCATTCAAGTCGACGTCAACAATCTGATCGAAATTGACAAGGCCGACGTCACGATTAACGACGGCAGCGGTCAACGCTCGCAAGTCCAGTCGGTCACCGTCGAATTCGATACCGACGTGATTTTAGAAGACGGCGCGATCACCGTTCATCGACGGGGCACGAATGGAGGCTTGGTCGGGACGATCATTTCGCCTTCCTCTGGGACCCCAAGCCGAACCTTTGTATTGGCATTTGAAGGAGCGTTTGCCGAATACGGCTCGCTTGTCGATGGCAACTTCGAATTGCGGGTCGACGCGGCAAAGATTGTGTCCGTTGACGGCTTCGGATTAGACGCAAACCGTGACGGGCTCGCCGGCGATGACTTCGTGTTCGGCGATCAGGAAAGCGACCAGTTTTTCCGTTTCTACGGTGACGTCAATGGTGATCGATCGGTCAACGGAACCGACTTCCTATTCTTCCGTGGGACCTATGCAAAGTCCTCAGGGCAACCCGGTTTTGACGATCGCTTTGATTACAATCAGGACGGTACGGTCAACGGAACGGACTACCTATACTTCCGCGGCCAGTACGGAAAAAAACTGTTGTTTTAGTTCTACCCTTCAACGTTATTCACATTCGATTCCCCTCCTTCTAGCCGATAGGCAATTTAAATGTTCCGCGCTTTAACGTTGGTTGGCGTGCTGCTTCTAGGTGCGTCCAATTCACAAGCTGACTTAATCTATGATTTCCGATTTGATCAGTCTTCGTATCAAGCTGAATCCGGTTCTACCATCAGCGTGAGCGTGATCTTTCGCGAGACAGCGACGTTTGGAGAAGAGCTGCGATTTGCATCTTCCGCACTTGGTTTGACGTCCTTCGGCCCCGTCACTCTGACCTACGCGCCGGACGCCCCAGAAGCGAACGTCTTGAATATCGCCAGCAATTCGGACATCGTGATCAACAGTGACTTCACCGATACACTTCCCACGGAGATCAACAATGGAGACTTCTCTGCTGTTTTAGGCGGGTCAACGATTTCCGGTATCAAGATCGCCAACAATGCAATTTCACACGAAATCCTTGTGGGCACGGTGACCTTTCAAGTCGTCGGAAACGCTGGCGAAACGGCGGCCCTAAGTTTGTCGCCCACTACGGAACTTGGCACCGTCTTTTTTGATGACGAGTTTTTCCCTGCCGGACCTGTCAGCTTTGAATCGGCCCAATTCACCGTCACTGCTATCCCTGAACCTTCGTCCTTGTTGGGCCTATCAGCCCTGGGACTATTCGCGGCCTCACGACGCCGGCGTCGTAAGGCGTCATAGTCGATCGACTACATGCCGCGAAACTGAGGTGAGTTCGGCAGTTCTGGCTGGTAACCAACTGTCAGTTCTTGCTGATAGTTGACCGGTTGGAGTGCCGCCGTCGTCGGCGGCATCGCAAGGGGACTGATCGTGGTCAAGTCCACCGCATTGGCCGCGCCCTGCGGAATCACGAACAGGTTTGGATCCCCGCTCAAAATTTGATTGATCGCGTACATTCCGATATCGACTTGCATTTCAAGCGGATCGCCTGCCGCAGGTGTCAATTTAAACCGGACTGTATGTGGAAGCGAACAACCGTGCTCGGCAAAGAACTCGTGGTTCGACGCATGGCTTTCCGCGATCAGCTGTCCCGCCGGCGAGTACACGAATTGGTCGATCACGTGTCCACCGGCCGCATCGATCATATAGATCCGTCGAAACGTTCCAGCAGCCATCGGTACAGCGGTTTGCAAGACTAGCTTGCCGTCGCCAGTGTATTGCAAGGGTTGATCGATTTGATTCGGGTTGATCTGGGCCAAGCCCAACGAATCGATCAGCCAAGTGGGGTCGACCGGCAAGATTGCACGGTTGAGTTGTCTTTGGTATTGGTCATGGCGAGCATAGTAAAGCGTGCGGCTGAAATTCTCGGGGACTTCGAACCAGAACAGATCTTGGTTGCTGCCAATGTCCAACCCCGATCCCATCACGACAGGTAATCGGGCTCTCATTCGGAAATCTCGATCCCGGCGTAGATTCACAGTCGCTGAAAGTTTCGGCAGTGCCGGCATCGACAAGACGTCGACGCTCGCGGTGTTTGTCGAAAGCTCTCGGATCGCACTGGTACGGTTCACCGCCGCAACGATATCGCCAACCACTGGAGAAGTCGTCAATACGGGAGGCGGTGGGGGTAAGGTCAGTACTGCTTCATGTCTCGAACAAGTCGCACCGCCGGAGACAAAGCACACCGCTATCCAGGTCAAGAAGAGAAAGAAACGCATCCTTGCGTTGCGGTCGTACATCGATTCTCTCGAGTGGATAGCTGCAAATGGTGCCAAGTCCGACGAAGACCTGCCGTCCGACCAAGCAATACCAATAATTTGCCTAGCAACGCGACATCAAATTGCACGCAAATCGAATCCACCGGCAGCAAACCATCGTCGCCTTTCACTCCGCCGAAAGTAGCGCTCTCGTATCAAGGCTCCCGCCTCGTCACGCACTGCACCGCACGCTCCCGCCTTCCCAGCCAAATCACCCAACAAACCATTGTCGCCTTTCGCTCCGCCGAAAGCAGCGTCCACGTGACAAGGCTCCCGCCTTGTCACGCCCTGCACCGCAGGCTCCCGCCTGCCGCAGACATGCCCCTTGCGTTTTCCACAAACGTTTGGCCGAAGGCCTCACTCACCGTAGCCTACGGCAACGCCGTAGGACCACGGCTGCCCACAATCACCATTGGCCGAAGGTCAATTTCACTCTTTGCCCATTGCCATCCCCACCAAAACCTCGTGCCAAGGCTCCCGCCTTGTCACGCACTGCACCGCAGGCTCCCGCCGGCCCAACCACAACCGCGTTCCCAGCCACATCACCCAAACCATTGTCGCCTTTCGCTCCGCCGAAAGTAGCGTCCTCGTGACAAGGCTCCCGCCTTGTCACGCACTGCACCGCAGGCTCCCGCCTGCCCCCCCAAAAACCTTCCCAACAAAAAGCCGACAGCCCGCCAACAATCACCGCCGTTTCAAGCGTCTTCCATCTCACTTGCTTCACAGTACAACAATTCGACCAACGCCTCGCTGAGCGACTCGGACTCTTGTTTCCCGATCCGGCACTCCAGCACTTCGATCGTCGTCCCGTCATCGATCACCTCAAGGTGCATGAACTTCAGCCCCTCGGTGTCAGCTGACACATCCGTGCCCGGCGAATCGATCACACGGACGTAGCGACGACGAAGCACCATCAATGCGAGCAAGAAACGCAACTTGGCTCGGTCAGGGTCCGATTCCATTTGCCGCAGCAAGTCGATGAGGACTTCGCGAGGGGCGAGCACCATTTTTCGCTCACCGTTGAGCGGCATTTGGCATTTCCAAAAGCCGACGGAGCCTTCAGGGGGCGTTTCCCAGCTCCGGCCGAATAGTCGCGTCTTTGATAGCCTTTGTCATTGGCGATGACGACGGAGTAATACCATTCGCCTTCGCGGAGTGGGCGTTGCTGGGCAAAACATTGACGACTGCTTCGATTGACTTTGAATTCTTCCACCATGGGGCGTGTTCTAGCAAACCGGAAGCAGGCATTTCCAGAGAGTTCGACCGAGTCTGCTTGCCGCACCAAAATCGTGTCCAAGCCCCCAATCCTCTGCTAGCATTCGCCCCGAGTGAAAACGTGCGAACGCTGAACATGCAATCACTACCCACCCCACCAATGGTCCAGTTAAGCGATATCCAGGGAAAAGACGCACTGAGTGAGGGCGTAATACCCAAATTCCGGTATTATGCGTCACTGAGTTACCGTTAACTAATATCGTTACGTCACAAATCCTATTTGTACGCTGAAGCTGGCGGTCAGACATCCGCCGACCGATGATTCCACAGTATGGTAAGGTTTTCGCAGACCGCATTTTTAAGTCCGATCCTGATGCGGCCATCGATACCTACGGTCCACCTGATTACGTTCCATTTTCTGTCATCTTCTCACCCAACGCAAAGTTTACCGATAGTGATATGCAGCGTATCGGGTGGCTCTTGCGTCGACTCGAATACCTAGACGTTGCCCACACAACACTAGCTGATGCTGGTCTCCGGCGTCTTGTTGAGTCCGAAACGCTAAAGGTCGTCACCGTTCCATTTGGTACTTGCCGAGAAACGTTGCTTTCATTGCTTCGAATTCCATCCCTGCACCGCATCAACATTCCAATTAGCTCGGTACTTCCTGCTGAGTATCGCGAACTCGATTTAAGTATCGGCTGGATAACGGATCACATTTCGATCTATCCGAACCGAAAGCTTGATGTTCGTTGTTTGCTCCCTTCGCACGGCGTTTGGTACAATCTACACAACCGGTCTGGGCGATGATCCCGCAATCGACGTAACAATGCCGTGCACCGAAGGACGGGAGTCGCGGTTTTTGAAGTGGTTAGTTTTTCGTCCGTCCTCGGTGACGGCTACCGTTCCCCGACTGAAGACCTACTGGAGACTCGAACGCAGTGCGAACGCTAGCGATTGGTGACATTCATGGCTGCTACCGTTCGCTCGACGCGCTGGCATCTTTCGCAGCCTTCGAACCTGACGACCGAATCATCACACTTGGCGACTACGTTGACCGTGGCCCTGACTCACAGCGCGTGATCGAATGGTTGCTCGAACGACACTCGACCGGTGGACTGATTCCGCTCCGCGGTAATCACGAGCTCATGATGCTCGCGGCACGCGAATCCGATCGACATCGCGAGGAATGGCTCGCGTGCGGTGGCGATGCTGTCCTGTCCTCTTACTGCACTGATCAACTCGATGACATCCCCGATGATCACTGGCGATTTCTCACAAACTCACTACGGTCGCATTTTTCGACCAGAACTCATTTCTTCGTTCACGCAAATGCGTACGCCGAGATTCCGATCGATGAGCAGCCCGACTTCATGCTCTATTGGGAGTCTTTCGGCCAACCAACGCCACATGAATCTGGTCTAACGATGGTTTGCGGTCACACGCCCCAACGCGATGGTGTCCCACTTTCCGTTGGACACGCGATCTGCATCGATACTTGGGCATGCGGGCGTGGCTGGTTGACCTGTCTTGATGTTGACACTGGTATCTGCTGGCAATCTAATGAATCAGGTTCGACCCGACGCTTCTGGCTCGACGAAGGCCCGGAATAGCGGGGAACCAAGCGATGAACCGAAGTCGCGGAGCTAGCGTTTTTGACAGTTGAATATCAATCGCCGCGACTCGGTTATCGCGACCGTTCGCGCTGGCAGCTCTGACCAATGTCTCATGGTCGTGCCCATCTCTTCTTCGTGTGCTTCGCGAACTTCGTGGTTTAACAGCTCGTCGACGGCATGGATGGAGCGTTCGAATGTCGCCCAGCGGATTTCACGGAGCCTCTGTTTCCTATTGATCGCTCTTGAGGTCACGGTTTGATTGGTGCGCGTTCGACTTGGCCGATGAAGACAATCCAACGCCTGGCAGCCGATTGCAACTACGAGCACCGCGTTGCTGAGCACGAGCACGATTCAAGACAATCCAACGCCTGGCGTTTCGACTGCTAATTCGCTGCAGTTACCCTTCGCAATGCCGATCGGGTAAACTTGTCGGAAGCGGCGAACTGCAAACTGTCGTCGTGGGGAGACCGCGAACCATTTGATGAACGGGAGTTGCGGTGCCACTTTTGGCTGCGGTCAGCTCATCTGGCCGCAACCCCGTTATCAATAACGTTCGCGCTGGGTAGGTGTAACAGCAATGACCGACGCCTGTCTTCAATGCTGCTGATTGGTGTGCAGGAATCATGCCCATCAGATCTCACGGAACCTCTGTTTCCTAGTGATCGCATTTAATGTCACGGTTTGATTGGTGCGCGGTCGACTCGGCCGATAAAGACAAACCGACGCCTGGCAACCGATTGCGACTACGAGCACCGCGTTGCTGAGCACGAGCACGATTCAAGACAATCCGTCGCATGACGTTCCGACTGCTAGTTCGCAACTCGTTACCCTTCGCAATGCCGATCGGGTAAACTTGTCAGCAACGGCGAACTGCGGACTGTCGTCGTGGGGACGCCGCGAACTATTCGTTGCACGCGAAGGCACGGAGTCCACGTCAATCGATTTACTACAAGCTCGTTCGCCGTGCCTCGGTGAACGTCGCCGTTCGCGCGTGTAGTTGTGACCGCAAAGACCGACGCCTGTCTTCAATGCTGCTGATTGGTGCGCTCGAATATCGCCCATCGGAAATCACGAAACCTCAGTTTCCTATTGATCGCAACTGATGTCACGGTTTGATTGGTGCGCGGTCGACTCGGCCGAGGAAGACAATCCGACGCCTGGCAACCGATTGCGATTACGAGCACCGCGTTGCTGAGCACGAGCACGATTGAAGGCAATCCGACGCCTGACGCGCCGACTTCAAATTCGGCACTCGTTACCCTCCGCAATGCCGATCGAGTAAGCTTGTCACCAGCGGCGAGCTTCAAACGGTCGTCGTGGGTAGACCGCGAACCAACCGATGCACGTGAGCCGCCGTATTGTGTTCGATGAAGTGGTCAGTCGTTCGCGGCGGCCACGTGATCGAAATCGTTCCGCATTACATAAGTGAGTGCTTCTTTGTCTGAAAACACAACTGTGATATATCGTGACCGTGACATGCTGGTAGTGCCGATCGCAGGCACGTCCTTCCCTGCAAGGTGTATCAAGTCAAACGCATCAGTATCCAACGCTGACTACAAGGTTGTTCTCGACTTGCTACCGGTACATTTAAAGAAGGAGCCAACCAGTAAGACTGGGAAGGCTGTCGCAACCTTGGCTGCTGGAAAAGCAGGCGGGGCAGTTTTTCAGATTGGCGAAATGGTAGCCAAAAAGAAAAGGATGGAATTTCGAGTTGGCTTGATTGAGCGGCTCAAGAAGCGACGAAAGATGTTCCTGATTGGATCAATCGTGTCGTTGATCGGAGCCCCTGTTGCTGCAGGTGGATTAATGGCGACCATCATTAATATGGCCGAATCGGCCGGACGTCGCCCAGCTGGACAAGAGATGATACCCGTTATCGTCGTCGGCGTGCTATTATTTGTCGTCGGGATCGTGCTGTTTGCAATTTGGAACATGGGAACGCTGCGAATTGTCGTTTCCGATGGAAAATATGTTTGGCTTGGGGGAGCTTCGAAGGAGTTTCGAGATCAATTCCCGGAGTTCGAGTCCACAGACTCCTAAGTAGAACGGAACTTGCGGAACCAGGCGATGCACGTGAGTCGCCGAGTTGACTTAATTGAAGTGGTGAGTCTTTCGCGTCGACCACGTGATCGCAATCGTTCGTCGGACGTATTTGGCGATTAACAATCACGGAGATTCTCCTTGAATCAACCGATAATTGAGACGGATGCCGATTTGCAGCGATTGCAGGACGCGCTCATGTCGTTCATTCGCGACGAAGGCAATTCCGGTATCTCTCGTCTAAGTGTGTTGCTCAAGAAGATCAACGCCGAAGTGGTCAGAAACACATCCGATCGAAATGATGTCGCGTATCTTGTGTGGCGAGATCGGTTAGTTCTCACCGCCGCTTATTACTACGGAATCGGGAATGGGTTCGGCCCGAAGGATTTGTCTACAATAATTGCACGGCTCGACGACATTGGATTTCGTACTCCACGTGATTGGATTTCATTTCGCGGTGAATTGATTGCCGCACTGAGAGCCGAGGGACGTGACCGTGAGGCGGATGTAGTAAAGGTGGAATTCTGCGCGCGGTACGACGACGTGCGAGCGCAGCTTGAAGATGCGATTGAAGACTTTCGTTTGGAATAGTTCCCGAAACCGACGAACCATGGCATGAACCGAAGTTGCGGAGTCAAGGATTTTGAAGTGGTTCGTCAACCGCCGCAACTCGGTTATGCCTACCGTTCGCGCGGGTGGTTGTGACTGCAATAACCGACGCCTGTCAGCAACGCTGCTTAATTCAGCCCATCTGATATCACGTGGCAACTGTTAGCTAATCGCCGCAATTAAGGTTACGGTTTGATAGTTGCTCGAGAACTCGGCCCACTTGATTTCGTAAGACGTCAGATTCCTATTGATCGCAACTGACTTCACGGCTTGATTGTGTTGCTCGAACGACTCCCATCTGAATTCATGGGACAGCAGTTGCCTGTTTATCGCACGTACTTGTTTACCGCACGGTGATGGGCAGAGGCAGCGGCAATGGCGTCGGGCTTGTTAATTGACGATGCAAAAATG
>NZ_NPDI01000020.1:0-203483 GCF_002251265.1 Rhodopirellula sp. MGV
TGGTTCGTTAAAACCGCTTGGCAGATTACTGATGCCAATTACCAAACAACCAAATTGTCAAATATCAATGTTCCGGCGTTCGCCCTTTCAGGCACGTCTCGGAAGACGCTGCTTATCCGCAGCCGAGTGAAGCACCGCAGTGCGTCACTCGGTTGCCGATCAGCGAGGCGGGAAGATACGGGCGACAGTTCGTGTCGTCAACCGGTCTTCTCGAGAATTTCAAAAATGTTTTTTAAAGCTCTCGAAACCGCTCCGTGAGGAGCAGGTCCCGTTTTCCCCGGGTCGGGGCGGGTAAGATAGAGACTTCCTTGCTCAGGTCAACTCCATCCTTGAAGATTCTTGCGAAGATTTTCGCTGTCGTCTCCGTGCTTCGGTCCGGCGTTTGCTGTCGATCGTTTCTGATCGGGCAGAGCCGTGAAGCGTGAGGATCCGCTGAGTTCAGCGGGGCGAGGAACTTAGTGTCTCGCCAGTTTCTTTGAAACCCCTGGTTCCAAAGAAAGGCTACCCTCTCAGTCTTCCTTCAGTGGAGGTAGACGGACTTGAACCGACGACCTCCTGCGTGCAAAGCAGGCGCTCTCCCAACTGAGCTATACCCCCTTCCGGAAGCTTGAAGTGCTTGCGGTTGTTTTGCGAAATTTACTCTCGCTTGTCAACCGGCTAACTTCAAAGTGGGCGTGCCAGAACTCGAATCTGGGACCTCGTCCTTATCAGGGACGCGCTCTAACCAACTGAGCTACACGCCCGATTCCTTGACGTCGTTCCAACAAGTGGAGGACATCTCGGTCGGCCCTCGCAGTCACATGTGCTGCGAAGCGAGGGAGAAGTGTACGCAAACGATGTGGTCTGTCAAAGCCATCTTGGCTTTTGTTGGACGAAATTTTCCCGAGGGATCGTTTCGCTGCGAATTCCACGATGTTTGCACCCGCAAAAATGGTTCTCGCGAGTGGTCCGAAGTGTGTTTCGGTTGTTGCCATCGCTTTCATTTGCTGCTGGAGCACTAATCTTCGGTCAGTGCCCCCGAATCACTTAAATCGACATTCCAATAAACTTGCAGGTTCGGGCAAAATAGTTTTGGTGGCGGCTCGGTTACCAGCGTTCGGACCAGCGTTCGGTCGGAATCCGACTGGCGATCGTTTTTCGACACCGAGAGTCCTACCTCGAGGAACCTCGGTTTTCGGTCACGTCCTACGATCCGCACAGCCGAAGTATGTGACCAACACAGCCCTTCAACTGGACAGTTTTGAAAATGATGGATCGATTGCACATCGGAAACTTGTTGTTGCCACGCCGCAAACGATGGATGGCACTGGTGGTGCCTTCGCTGATGGCAGCCTTTACGGCGTCAGTTCATGCCGCCGGGCCGTCGGTTGCCAAGGCATTGTCATTGAAACCGATTCAAGCGGATGCCGTTTATGAATCCGTTGAAGAGGCTGACTTCGACCGCTGCCAAGTCGTAACTGTCGACGAATCGGGCCAGTCGGGGTGGGAAGTGATCGGCCCCGAAGGGACGCTTCTTCGCCGTTTTGTCGACACTAACGGCGACAAAAGCATTGATGTGTGGTCGTATTACAACTTCGGAATCGAGTCCTACCGCGACATTGACGACGACGGAAACCGCAAGGCCGACCAATACCGTTGGCTGGGCAACGCTGGCACGCGTTGGGGGATCGACCGAAACGAAGACGGTAAGATTGATGCTTGGAAACGTTTGTCGGCCGAAGAGGTTACATCCGAGGTGGTCAGTGCGCTTCGCGAACAAGATGCAGCGCGGTTCGCGGCCTTGTTGATTACACCAGAAGAGCTCGATTCACTCGGACTAGGCACGGAGAAGTCTGAACAGATCGCTGCCAAAGTACGCTTAGCGAACCGCGAGTTCGGCAAGCTAGCACAAGCACAATCTGCAGTATCAAAAAACGCGAAATGGTTGCAATTTGCTGCGCCAGCACCCGGGATCGTGCCTGCCGGAACCGCCGGATCGAGCAAAGACGTTCTGGTCTATGAAACGTTGTTGCGATGTATGAGGATGCCGGGCAAGGCGGGCAATTGATGGTCGGTACACTCATTCAAGTCGATGATCGCTGGCGATTGGTTTCGCTGCCGACGATCGGCGGTGGGGACGGGACGCTTGCACAAAGCCAGCCGATTTTCTTCTCGCCAGCCGCAGAAACATCCAGCCTGGGTGGCGCACTCGGTAGCGAAGAGATGCAAGCGTTGGTCGCTAACTTGGAGTCCATTGATAAAGAGTTGGCGGGAGCATCTGGCGCCGACGCGGCGAAGCTACATGAGTCGCGGGCAAAGCTTGTGGAGCGTTTGATCGCCCAATCGGTCACTCCCGAAGACAAAGAGTCTTGGGCGAGACAGTTGGTGGACACGTTGCGAGTGGCGGTGCAAAGTGGTCAATACCCCGGCGGCATGGAACGCTTAAAGACGGTCGCAAGCCGCTACGTGCGTCAGAATCCAGAGTTGTCTGCTTACGCGGACTACGAAGCGTTGCAAACCGAGTGGATTGTTCGGCAGCAGCAAGCCAAGGACGAAGAGCAGCCCGAGGTGCAAGAGTGGTACCACGAATCTCTCAACCGTTTCGTTGACGAGCATCAGCGTAGCGTTGAAGCCGCAAAGGCGCTGTTGCAACTGGCGCTTGGCAAAGAGTTTGAGAGCGATAGTGGCGCCGCCCTCGAGTACTACAAGAAAGTTCGCGACAACTACGAGGGAACCGACGAGGCGGAGAAAGCTGCTGGTGCGGTCAATCGTTTGGAATCGGTCGGTCGTCGCATCGAATTGACCGGAAAGACAATCGAGGGCAAGGAATTCAAGCTTTCGGAACTGCGTGGTCGGCCTGTCATTCTGCACTACTGGGCGACATGGTGTGGTCCCTGCAAGCAAGACATGAAATTGCTCAGCCGACTGCAAGCTCGCTATCGTCGTGAAGGATTGACGTTGGTCGGGATCAACGTCGACGCACAGCGAACCGACGCGGTCGCGTTTTTGAACGAGAACCGTTTGCCTTGGGTTCAGCTATTCGAAGAAGGCGGCTTGGAGTACAGCCGGTTGTCAAAAGCGTTCGGCGTTCAGACGTTGCCGACGATGATGTTGATCGACAAGACCGGAACGGTTGTCAGCAACAACATCGGTGCAAACGAATTGGACGAAGCGATTGACAAGTTGGTCAAATAAGCATCACGGCGGTGATTACTCGCGGTCTTCATAAGGCCGCGGGCGGAGCTGGTGAAAGAGAGCTCGCTTCTGATCGGGGAGCGAGTAATCAAATCCGCAGCTCTGTAGGAATCGCTCGGAAGAGCTGATCGCCATGATTTCCATCACGCCGAGCCCACGCGCACGCTCGACACACATGCCGACCAAACGCTTGCCAATGCCCGCATTGTGATAGTCCGGGTGGACGGCCAGGCACTGCAGTTCTGCCAATTTGGGGCTGTAGACCTCAACCGCGCAGAACCCGTAGCACCGCTGTGGCTTTGTTTCTGCGTCTTGTTTTTCTGACAACTTCATCGCGACGAAGCCGTGTCGCGATAGCTCGACGATTTCTGCTTGGGTTCTTGAGAGCAACAAGTGTTGCATCACATAAGGACGCATCAAGGCATGAATCGCTGGGACGTCACTGGGCAAAGCCTGGCGAAATTCCAATTGGTCGATGATCTCGGTCACGTGTCGTCATCCTGCGGCAGAAGGTCTCCGAAGGCCATTGGTACCCAACGGCCGACTTCGCAAGCCATTTCGTGCGACGCGTTAGTGGATTTGGACAGGGTTGGTGGCCTGTTTGATCGTTTTACGCATCAGTCTTGCTGGGGCATCTTTACCGGTAAATAACTTGTACTGGTAGGCGGCTTGCCGGACAAACATATCGATGCCCGTGATGATGCGACACTGGGCCTGTTGGGCGTACTTGATCAGCAGCGTGTTTTCCGGGTTGTAAACGGTGTCAAAGACCACCATGAACTGGTTCAAAGCAGACGCGTTGAACGGGGAGGTGTCGACGTTGGGATGCATCCCAACGGGGGTGCCGTTAATCAGCAATTGAACCTTTTGGTTATGGCGGTCTTCCCAAGGAACGGCTCGGCAGCCGATTTCCGAAGCGAGGTGCTGTGTCCGTTCTTCGTTGCGTGAGGTAACGATCACGTCGGCTTGGCGTTGTTTCAGTCCCCAAGCGATCGCGCGCGAGACTCCGCCGGCACCCAAGACCATCGCGGTTACACCTTGTAGCGAGTTCTCTTTGGGGGCATCGCCGCGTTCCAGAATTTCTACGATGCAGTCCATCGCGGCGCGGTAGTCGGTGTTGTAGCCCAGCTTTTCACCGTTGTGGAAAACCATGGTGTTGATCGCACCGATGCCATTGGCGCTGGCTTCGGCCTGGGTGCAGTAATCGAGTGCACGCTCTTTATGCGGAATCGTAATGCTGATCCCTTTGAGTCCGATTTCTTCGACCGAATCCATGAAGTGGTGAAGGTCGTCGTGTGGGACTCGCAGCGGCAGATAGCGGGCGTTGAGCTGCTGATCGGCGAACGCAGAGTTGTGGATCATCGGGCTGTAGCTGTGACTGACCGGGTCTGCGATCACGCCAAACAATTCGGTGTCTTGATCGATGCCTTTCACATCATAAAGACGCGTCATGTCTTTCCAGTTCAGCTGACCTGGTGCCATCTTTTTGTCCACGCTGTACGTCGCGTAGGTGAACGGCGATCCGAAACGGTTGGCCAGGATTCGCGTGAGCATCCCGATTTCGCCCATGCAAATACCAATCGTCGGAACTTTGGCTTCGCGAACCAGTTTCAACATGCGAACGTTATCGCGGAACGTGTTGGCCATCGTCGCGATCTTGACGATGTCGGCGTCTTCTTCCGCCATCGCCGCGTGCAGGTCCTCGAGGTTTTCGGGGGTGCGTTCGAAATCGTGGTAGCTGATGATTCGCTTGGTTGTCCCGTACCTCGGGATTTGCGACGCAATATCGGTTTCGATGTCGACGTATTCGGCGCCGGCGACGATTGCCGATCGCAGCAGCATCAGCCGTTCTTGTTCGCTTTTTGTCCAGCGTCCGCCGTCGATGCGCCGGCGGGCGGTGATCACCACTGGTCCCGGACGGTTGTCCATCAAACGTCCCAGATTGACCGCGCGGCCGATGTAGTCGACGCGCAGTTCGACCAACTCGGCACCTTGCTCAACGAGTTGTTGATGTTCGCCAATCATCCGTGCATGACGGCTGCGGCCGAGGCTAACGCAAATCATAGGGGCTCAGTTCAGGAGTAAACGCGGGGATAAATAGGTGGTCGATGCGACGTTCGATGATCGAACAAAATCGGTTGGGTGATCGGTTGATGGCCCAGAGGAATCAATTTAGCAGCTAGCTAATTGATGACTTTGCCAGGGGGCGAGTTCGCCTTTCAACACGGGGTCGTATAATAAATCGCCGATACTGCCACGAGCAGGGGGGGGCGTTATTTCCACGATATCAGGTGATCCGCTGTGATCCGCTTGATCACCACTGGTTTTCCGGAGTCTGCAGATGACCGCGTTAAAAATGAACACAATCCGCCGGACACCTGAGTGTGGGCGAGCCTGGACGCGATGTTCGAACGCCGCGATGAGCCGATATCGTCGCCATTTGGGGTTCGGCTGCTTCGCTTTGCTGTGGTTCGGCAGCCTGCTCACTGCCCCTTCAACGGGACTGGCTGAGGATTGGCCGTTTCCACGCGGCGACGTCCATGCATCCGGAGCAAGCCCCACGGTGCTACCCGATTCATTGAAGGTGACGTGGGAATTTAAAGCGGACGAGGCTGTCGAAGTCACCCCTGTGGTGAGTGGCGACCGCGTTGTCGTGGGGGATGTGATGGGGACGCTCTACGCTTTGGACCGAAAAAACGGGAAAGAGGTTTGGCGGCACGCTTATGACACAGGTTTTTTGGCCTCGCCCGTCATTGCCGGTGACAAAGTAATCTGCGGTGACATCGACGGAAATGTCTATGCGTTGTCGCTGCTCGATGGGACTGAGGCATGGAAGCAGTCGACCGACGGCGAAATCAGTGGCTCGGCAGCCGTTTACGAAGGCCACGTTTTGGTCGCCAGCCAAGACGGAAAACTGTATTGCTACGAACTGGAAACTGGTAAACCCGTTTGGACCTACCAAGCGGACGACCAGATTCGCTGCTCACCGACGATTGCCGGCGACGTCACGCTGCTCGGCGGATGTGATGCGAAACTGCACGGAGTGGACTTAAAGAGCGGCGAGGCAGCTGGGGATCAGTTACCGCTTGATGGTCCGACTGGCAGCACGCCTGCGGTTCGAAACGATTTTGCGATTGTTCCGGTGATGGACGGTGTCGTTTACGGATTCGATTGGAAAAAGAAAGCGACACTTTGGAAATACGAAGACGTCGATCAGTCACAGGAATACCGCAGCAGTGCGGCCGTCAATGATTCGGTCGCGGTCGTATCCAGTCAACGCAAGAACATCGATGCACTCGACCTGAAAACGGGCAAGCGGCTGTGGAGATACACGCTGCGTCGTCGCGCCGATGCGTCGCCGGTGATAGCTGGCGATGACGTCTGGGTTCCCGCGACGGACGGACGCTTAGTGCGACTGTCAATCAAAGACGGATCGGAAAAGTGGGTTTATGAAATCCGTGGCGGATTCGTGTCCGGCGTCGCGATTGCTGGCGAACAACTGTTCGTAGCCGATGACGAAGGCGTAGTTCGCTGTTTCCAGTAGGTCGTTCGCTGTTTCCAGTAGACGGTGTGGCGCGAGACCGTTTGGTGCGGCAAACGCAGGTAAAACCACGCCTTGTTGCGAACGTTTAATAGACGTCTTTCGGGTCGACCAAACGCTCGTCAGCGATTTCTAAGGACGCGCCGTCGTTGACGACTTTGCGGAAGAAGCAGCTTTTGTAACCCTCGTGACAGGCCGCTCCGACCTGTTCGACTTTCAGCAATACAGTGTCTTGGTCACAGTCAACGCGAATTTCGGAGACCTTTTGACGGTGTCCACTGGTTTCACCTTTGCGCCACAGTGACTTCCGACTGCGGCTGTAGTAAACCGCGTAGCCTTCATCGAGGGTCGCTTGCCACGCTTCCTCGTTCATCCAAGCCATCATTAGGACTTCGCCGGTGCTCTCGTCTTGAGCGATCGCGGGCAGCAACCCGTTGGTGCCTCGTGAAAAATCGGCGATGGGGTTGGAATTCAATGCAAATCACTCCTTCAATGATGGTGGCGTCAAGGTATGACGGTCCTGAGAATCGGGCGGGCTGCCACGTTTCGGGTGGCCCAGTATTTTGGGTGGGCTCAATTGGCCCCTGAATTATAGGCAGATTCGGTCTGTGCGGAACGTCCCGCGAGAGTTGACCGTCTCTTTCGAAGGCACGACGTCCGCAAGTTGAATTCGACGCCGTTGGTGCGTCGATAGCGTTACCAGTCGGAGACACCAATTCTCTTCAATGGGCGGCCGCGGCTATGCCAGATAGGATCTCGATCGTATTGCCGATCCGAAATCGTGAGCATGAAATCGCGAATCGGGTCGAGGAATTGATTCGCGGTCTGATGGCACTGCTCGATCCGGCTCCCGAGATCTTGCTTGTTGATGACGGCAGTCGTGACCGTACGCCCGAAATTTGCCAACGTTTGGCGCAGCGCTACGATTCGGTGCGTTATCTGCGGCACGATCGGCCGCGTGGAATGGAGGCTGCCGGGCAAACCGGTCTGGAGCGATCAGGTGGCGACGTCGTCTTTATTCAAGAAGGAGACGTCGAGCTGAACTTCATCGATCTGCAGCATCTTTTGCGACTCATCGACGACCCGAGTATTCTCGCCGCGCGGGCCGAAAGCCTTTGTGAGCCGGTCTCGGAGGCTCTGGTGCGAAGAGTCCGCTTGTGGGGTGTCGAGGATTCACACGCATTGCAGTCGCTGCAAAGTCGCGGCGCGTCGTGTGGGTTGCAAATGGTGCGACGTTCCAACGTCCAGCGATTGACCGCACATGGCACCGGGCAAGCGGTCGGCAAACGCTACCGACTCGAAGGTAAATCGAAACGCTTGGTCTCGCTGGCTCGTACGCAACGCAGGGTTTACCGCAAAGGCTTCGCCGACCTTCGCATCCAAGACAATCAGAACGTGCGGTCAACCGAGAAGTAAGCGATTTCGGTCAGGCATCGCCGCGAGTCTTTTTCCGGCAGGTTTGCGATTGCCGCAAGTGCACGATCGCGGTACTCGGCCGCGACGTTTGCGGTGTAAGCTTTGGCGTCGGACTTGTCGAGCAATGGACGAATGCGATCGACTCGCGAATCGGGGGCGCCGGAGAGAATTTCTAGGACAGACTGTTTGACCGTTGATGTCGCGGTCTCCAACAGCCGAATGATCGGCAGCGTGAGTTTGCCTTGTTGCAAATCGGTGCCCAACGTTTTGCCGACCGCACCGTCGTCGCCCCACAGGTCCAAATAGTCATCGGCGATTTGAAATGCGATGCCAAGGTGATCGCCGTACGCCGCGATCGCTTCGATGTCTCGTTCGTTGCGTCCCGCTTCGGCGGCAGCGAGTGAGCAGGCCACGCGACACAGTTCCGCCGTTTTGCCGCGGATCATCGCAAAGTAGGTCGCCTCGTCGAGTTCCAGCCAATCGCGATGCAGGACCTGGCGCAGTTCACCCTCGCAAACCAAACGTGCCGCTTCGCCAACCCATTGGCATGTCCGGGTGTTGTCCAGTGTCGCGGAGAGTCGGAAGCTTTGTGCGAAGAGATAATCGCCGAGCAAAATGCTGGTGTGGTTATTCCATTTCGCGTTAACGGTTTCGACGTGTCGCCGGGTCAATGCGTTGTCGAGCACATCGTCGTGAACCAGAGTCGCCGTATGGACCATTTCCAGGACGGTGGCGATCACGACGTTGTTGTTGGTGACTTCGCCCAAGGCATCGGCGAGCAACAAATGGATTGCGGGGCGGAGTCGTTTACCGCCTAAGTTGACACCGTGTCGCAGCAGCGCGGCGACGTCTTCGAAAGGACTTTGCAGTTCTTTGCGGAGTAGTCTTTCGACCGCTTCGAGAGGTTGTGTGATCGGTCCGTAGAGGCGATCGAGCAGGGACGCCGACGGTGAGTTCTTTGTTCCTTGCTTATTGGCGGGACGCGCGATGGTGCCCGGTTCACGATTGCCGTGATGATTTTGAACGCCATCGCCGATTTCGACCCCGCTGGAGGGCGATCGTTTATCAAACGTGTTGGAAGCGTCCATATCTCTCGGCGTTGGTGCAAGGAAAAGTCTGCAACGTCATACCTTCTATGCGGTAGCAACCGCAATCCGGGGGCGATCGCAACGACGGAACGTCGTTGTGTGGGTCACGATTCTCTTTCGTAGTCGCCGGTTGCCCCGCCGGATTTGTGTGTCAGCTTGACTTGGTGGATTTCGATCCCGCGTTCGACACTTTTTAGCATGTCGTAGACGGTTAACGCACCCACGGTTGCTCCGGTCATCGCTTCCATCTCAATTCCGGTTTTCCCGGTGGTTTGGCAAGTCACGCGGCATTGCAGTGTGTCTGTCTGATCGGAAGTTTCTTTCCAACTGAAATCGACGTCAACCGACTCGATCGGAATCGTGTGGCAGAGGGGGATTAGGTGGGCGGTCCATTTGGTGGCATTGATGGCTGCCAGACGGGCGACCGCCAGGACATCCCCTTTTTTGCTTGTCCCGGTGCGTACGACACCCGCGGTTTCGGTGGACATTGTGACGCAGGCGACGGCGACTGCTTTGCGGACGCTGATCGCTTTGGCGGAGACGTCGACCATGCGTGCGTTTCCCTGAGCGTCAAAATGGTTCGAAGCCACGTGGTGACCGGTGGGCTGGGCGGACGCGAACTTGGCGCGGGACAAATAAAAAACGCCACGCATTTCCCGCAAATGCGTGGCGTCTTTTTACGTTTGGTGGCAGACGAATCAAGAGGCGGCGAACCGCAGACTTGACGCTTACACCAATTCTTTCTTCGCTCCGACGAGCGTTCGCAAGCGTTCTGCCAACAGGTGGGCGTCGAACGGCTTCTTGAACGTTTCGTTGATGCTGCTTCGGTCGAAGCTCATCGGTTGTCCATCATCGGGCAACAGGGCAATCAAGATCACATCGGTGAAATCTGCATTCTTGCGAAGGTTTTGGCAGATTTGGACGGCTTCGATCTTGCCGATCGAGAAGTCCACGATGATGCAATCTGGTGTAAAACTCTCAGCCTGGATGCCGGCTTCAAATCCGCTGGCTGCGACGGCAACCTTGAAGGATTTCTCGGGTGGCAATTCACGCTTGAGGTTCTCGATCAAAACTTGGTCCTGGGCGACGATCAAGCACTTGGCCATCGCTTCGTCTTCCAAGTCACCCAATGGCATGCCGTGTTCCTTCAGGAACTTGATCAGGTATTCACGAGGAATACGACGATCTTGTGATCCTGGGATTCGGTAGCCTTTCAAACGCCCCGAATCGAACCATTTTGAAACGGTTCGGGGTGCGACTTTGCAAATCTTGGCGACCTGTCCAGTCGTAAAGACCTTCATATCAGGCTCTCCATAACGCCTCGTTGATTATTCCCTCGAACAATGGTGCGTCGGTACCCAATGTTCTCATGGCCTAGGTCAATCAGTCACACAAACGGTCTACCGAGAAAGACGTCCGATGCCGCGGTCCTGAACGCGACGAAGGTCGTTTACCCAGTTGACTTTAATGTTTGAGTTGCACCGAAAGCTGGGTCAGGCCACCCGGCTCACATCCTGTGACGCTTGCCGAACGGGATCACTTGCTAGGTTTCAAACGGTCACGGCCGAACGACGATCCGGCCGGTGGGTAGGGAAGAAACTTGGCGTCAGGCGACCAACGCCCAACGTTCCGGCGATCAAGGCTGCGAGCGTGATAATGGGTGCAGTATCACGTCGCTCCTCGTGCAGGAACGTTCGGCTATAGTCGCCATGCGCCCTCGAAAATAAACAGGCGTTGGCCTGCGTCAGATCGATTGCTAGCCCAGAATTCCCCCCTGGGTGGATCTCGATTCGACTGCCACCAGCCCTCTTGTTTCGAGACACCCGAAGGTGCTTGAGAGTAAGAGAACTCAGCCAAAATTTCTTGATCCGAGACTTAGTGTCGAGCAAAACCACCCCAATTCTTTAGGGCGTTTAGAAGGGAACAAGCACCACGACCACTGTGACAGTCCCTGACCGGATTAACCCGGACCTCAGGAATCAACCGGACAGAGCAAAACTCCCGTGTTTCTGACATTTTTGACGCCCACACCCGTCGTCGTGTCGCGATCGGATTTGCGAATTCGGCGAAAAAAAAACTTTTCATAAAGTCGATTTTGTCGGTCGATCAGCCTAGACATGGTCCGTTTTCGAAGCGGATCGCCGACTCAGTCGCGTTGTTTTTCCACTTGAACGCTTCCCGCCGGTTTCTACGGGCAATCCGCCAACGAGGGCTGGCGGACATCGTCGCCTGCTTTCGCACGCATTGCGTGCCGTTGCCCTGCTTACCTGTACTCGCGATCCGACAGGCATGGGGGGCTTGTCGTCCTAAGCCACCATGCGGAGTGTCCCACCATACAGCGTAACCCACCGTCTGGTCTCGAATCGCTCTCGACGCTCCGGTATCCTGCTTGTCAGACTTCTGGTTGCCAGCGAGCTCCTGGTTGCCAGCCAGGCGATCGTATTCATGGCGAATCCACTTTGCCCCAAACTCCACTCCTTTCCATAGCTGCGGAATGAACCACGAAGCGCGTCAGTTTTTCGAAAACGCAATCCACACCCCAAGTCCTTCCGGATACGAAGAACGCATTCAGCAGCTCGTCAATGACTACATCTCACCCCACGCAGATCAAGTCCGCATCGATGTCCATGGCAACCTGATCGCCCAGGCTGGTGACACGTCTGGTCCGCGCCTGATGTACGCCGGGCACTGTGACCAAATCGGGATGCTTGTTTCACACATCGATGAAAACGGGTTTGTGTACGCGCAGACAATCGGTGGTTGGGATCCACAGCAACTGATCGGCCAAGCGATGACGATTTGGACCGACAACGGGCCCGTCCCAGCCTTGATCAGTCGCAAGCCGATTCACTTGTTGAATGACGCCGAACGCAAGCAAGTCGTTGGGATCGACGAAATGTGGCTGGACATCGGTGCTTGCGATGAATCACAAGCTCGCGAGGACATTCGGATCGGTGACCCGATCACATTGGACCTGCGCATGCGGCCGCTGATGAATTCGATCGTTTGCGGCCCGGGGATGGACAACAAAACCGGCATGTGGACCGTGATCGAATCGCTTCGCCGCGCCAATGAGTTCACCAAAGGCAAACTGCAGTGTCACCTGCATAGTGTTTCAACCGTTCAAGAAGAGATCGGACTGCGCGGGGCAAAAACGGCTGCCGGCGGTATCAATCCAACGGTCGCAATCGCTGTCGATGTTACTCACGCGTCGGACTGCCCGACGATCGACAAAAACAAACAGGGGAACATCCGGCTGGGTGGTGGCCCGGTGATCTTCCGTGGGCCAAATATCAATCCTGCCGTGTCCAGACGCCTGATCGACTTGGCCGAACAATACGACATCCCGTACCAACTTGCCGCGATCGGGCGCGCGACTCCCAATGACGCGAACGTATTGCAGTTGCATGGTGCGGGGGTCGCTACGGGACTGGTCGCAATCCCCAACCGCTACATGCACTCGGCCGTCGAAGCGATTTCACTTGACGATATCGATCACGTCGCTGACTTGCTTGCTCGCTTCGCGGAGGCGTTGACGCCAGAAGATGACTTCACGCCGGCGGTCCTTGGCGGGCGCTAACGATGGCTGGGAAACGACGAAGCCCTGCGAAACGTGCACGGCCATCGGCGACTCGTCCGGTGGGAACCGCTGCTTCGACGCCGCAACCGCGTGACCCACAGGTGTTGGGAACGTTGGCCGGTGAGGTGGCACTCCGAAAGTTTGCGCCGCCACAGCGGGAAAAGATGCGGCGTCAGATTTACGACTACGTCTTGATGAGCAGTCGATGTCTGGACGGACCCAATTTTACCAAGGTATCCGTCGAAGACCTCACGCGGATGGTCCGGATGTACGACGACTTGTTTTTCGAGGGTCAGATCATCAAGGCCGCGTCCGCAGAGGGACTGTCGTTCCAACTCTCTTCGCGGATGACCAGCGTCGGTGGCAAACTAGTCACTCAATATCCCAATGGCTTTGCGTCGGGGGCGCGAAAGTTCGAACTGGTGCTTTCAAGCACACTGTTGTTTCAGACGTTTGAAGACGTTTCACGTCCGATCGAAGTCGCGGGCTGTCTCTGCAAAAACCGACTTGAGGCGATGCAGCGTGTCGCCGAGCACGAGTTCGTGCACCTCACCGAAATGCTGATTTGGAACGACGGCAACTGCAACGAAGCCCGCTTCCAGTCGATCGCCGGTCGGTACTTTGGTCATACCGATTACCAACACAACTTGATCACGCAGCGTGAACGGGCGGCGATCAAGTTCGACATACGCGTCGGTGACAACGTTTGTTTCTCGCATGACGGCCACCGTTTACATGGCCGCGTCAACCGCATCACGCGCCGCGCCACCATCCTCGTCCTCAACGCCAAAGGCCAACGCTTCAGCGACGGCAACCGCTACGTCAAATACTACGTCCCACTCGAGCACCTCCGAAAAGCCTAAAAGGTGTCAGGTACCTTTTAGGCAGAATAGGCAGTTTTGAAGTCGATCCGTGAATGGTTCGTGATACTGGAGCGTGAATGCTGAATTGCCTAAGCCTCCAAAAAGGTACCTGACACCTTTTTGGCGAGAGGGATGGTGTAGAGGGTGGAGAGTTGGGTTTGGTTGAGCGCGCCGGTGACGAGGACGTTGCGTAGTTGTGGGGCGGTGAGGTTGGGGGCGGCGGAGAGGACGAGTGCCGCGACGCCGGCGACGTGAGGTGCCGCCATGCTGGTGCCGCTCATCGTTGCGTAGCGTCCGTCGAGATACGTGCTGTAGATCTGCACGCCGGGCGAGTCGACTTGAACTGCGCCGCTGTCGCCGACACGATTGCTGAACGAGGCAACTTGCCCGGACGAATCAAACGCCCCGACAGAAATGACGCCACCTAATTGACTGCTCGACTGGGCCGGATAGCTGGGCACACTTGCCGACTCATTCCCGGCGGCCGCAACAACGAATGATCCCAGCGATGTGGCGTACTCGATCGCGTCGGCGATTTTCGCACTCGCCGTGCCGCCTAAACTGAGATTGATAATCTGCGCACCCAGATCGGCCGCATAGCGTATTCCGGCCGCAACGGTTGCGTCTGTTCCACGCCCTGAGTCATCCAGCACACGCACAGGCAGGATTGTCGCGCCGGGGGCAACGCCAGTCGAACCGATACCATCGTTTGCCGCAGCAATCGTGCCTGCGACGTGGGTTCCGTGGCCATTGCCATCATCGGCAACCGCATCAAGGTCGACGAAATCGTAGCCGCTGACATCATCGACGTACCCGTTGTGGTCATCGTCGAGGCCGTTATCGGGAATCTCGCCCGGATTCACGAATAAGCTGTGTTGCAGTTCGGGATGGTCCAAGTCGACGCCTGTGTCAATCACCGCAACCGTGATGCCTTGACCGGTCGAACCCGCCGCCCACGCTTCTGGCGCGCTGATCGTGTTCAAGTTCCAATCGTTGGCAGAACCAAAGTAGTCAACCTCCGGCAACACTTCGATCGGCGACTCCGCTTCAGGAGCGGTCTCAACGGCTGGAACAATCGTGTCGTTTTCCGTCGTCGTCGGGGCAATTGGTGTCGGTGCGATCGGTATCGGCGGTGTCAACGACTCGACGTCAAAGTTGATGTGGTACCAAGTCGTTCGCGTGGAACGAGCCGCGATCACGAGGAAGTATTCGCCGGCAATCAATTTGCCACGAATAGAGTCGGTTGAAGTGCCCGAGAGTTTCGACGAAGCAAGCTTCTTGCCATTGCGATTGAGCAGGTACAAGTCCGCATTGCGGGTAAGATGGTCGAGCGTCAAGTCGATGTGTGAGTCATCGAGAACTTCAAAGCGAACCACATCCAATCGGTCTGATTGACTGAGTTGCCCCAACCGAGACATCGTCCCCTGCACCACACCAAGGTCCGCTGCTGTTGATAAGGTGCTGCCAGCCGCATCGCTGGCCGCAGTCGCCGTCATTTCGATGCGGACTTCTTGTGAAAGGGATGCAGCTATGATCTCTGCATCCTGTGGAGGCGTCTCAGTCATCACGCCACACCAATCGCTGGCCATCATCCGTCGGCTTTCAAGCGATTGAAGACTCAACCGACGCCGCGAAGTAGAACCCTTTCGAGAGGTTGTCTGGTTCCGACGAGACAATCGCAAGCGGTGGATCATGACGCGCAGTCCGATACAGCGTGATGCAGTCAAACCACCGCGTGGAAGCGACAACAAAAGGAAGCGTTGTCGTCAAGAATCGGACGGTGGAGACAAGAGATTGGTGACAAGACAGTGCAGCGATCCTGTCAAAACCCAGTCACCGCGTCACGACCAATCTGTTGCGAAATGCAGATGCAAGCAACAAGTTTCCAGGTGTCCAGGTTGATTTCGCTTGGCCCACTACGGTGATGTGCGAATGCTCAGTTTGTAGCCGCCTTGATTGTTCCCGAGATCACCCAAGTAGTCGTTCACGCGAAAGAGCAACCAACAGTGCTGGTCGATCACAATCGTTTGAGTTTGGTCGAGTGTAAACGTCTTTAGCGGTGTCGCGTATTGATTGTCATCAGCGAGATTGGGCAGCATGCAACCGATCAACTGTCCGAGTGGACGCCCTTTCGCATAGTGGATCGTGATACCTGCCGGTTCGCTGATCCAAGGTTTGGGTGATTGGTTGACACTGCATTGGCCCGTCGCGGTGATGGTCAGCGTTGTGCCTGGGGCGAAACGAACACCTGTAGATTGCCAACCGCGATCGGCAGAAACGTTCAGGTTCAATTCGGACTGTCGGAACAATGGATCGCGAATCGATAGATCAACCTGCTCTCGCTGCAAATCAAAGCCATAATCAACCGTCTCGGTTAGCAAACGCCAGCGAGCGTTGATGATTGGCCATTGGGATTCCAACTTTCTGCGCATCGCTTGTGTGAACGCTTCCGGCAAATCGTTGGCATCGCGTGCGGCTTGTTGCCAAAGCGATTCATATTCGGGGTACTGATTGAACAGCAAGCTTACCAGCCAACACCAACCGTAGGATTCCACGTCACCACGCAAATCGGTGGGGAGTTCCATGACGGTTGCTAGGCTAGGGATCTTGGCATCGTTGCGAGCTTGTTCGATAAGTTTGAATCGCCCCCAATAAGGCACCTCGCTTTTCGAGCCGGGCACAGTGCCCAATTGGATAGTTCGGCCTTGATCGCGGTGGACACTCAATTGTTCGGCAACGCCTTCGGAGTACCAACTCGGGCCAGTGCTTCCGAATTGGTCGATGGCCAACGCGTGGACTCCTTCGTGCAGCAAAAGGTGTCGGGTATAGTATTGGCTCGGTTGGAGGCGGACCCACACGACGCCTGGCATCGCATAGCCGTGTTTGAAGTCCAACGTTTGTGGCAAGTCCCCGGATGCACGAAAGCGATCGGGCTGTTCCATCAGATACGCTCGGACCTTCCAATGATCAAGCGTTCCGGCGGGCAGCTTCAGCATGCGTTCCCACTGAGGGACAGCCGCATCAAAGGATTCCACCAAATCCTTGAGTGATTCGTCGGTGCCGACATCGCTTTGCAACGTGAGGTGTGTCCCACGAGCCACTTGATAGTCCGATCGACCGGTTGGGGGCGTTGCGGCATCTTGTCCCCAAGCTGGCCTGTTGGCGGCTAGGCCGAACAAGGCGAAGATGCTGGCTGCGGCCACTACAATCACGTGAGCGAATTGAGCTTTCAACAACGTTTCCAGGACCGACTTTCGAAATGAACATGAACGAATCATCGTTGTATTGTAAGCCACAACTCAGTCGTCGGCGATTCGTCGGTTCGTCGCTTCTGTTTTCGTCTGCCAGCTTATTGGGGGGCTGTGTCGCGCGGGCAGAGTCGGACATTGTGCTTTACTGTGCACTCGACGAAGTATTCGCCCGTCCGATTGTCGCGGCGTTTGAACGCAGTACCGAAAATGAAATCGGCGTGGTCGCGAAATACGATGTCGAATCGACGAAGACAGTAGGTCTGGTCAACCAAATCATTGCGGAGCAGCAATCGCCGGTTTGCGATGTGTTTTGGAACAACGAAATCATGCACACGGTCCGGTTGCAAAAACTGGGATTGCTCAAGCCGCGGAATTGGGATGTCGCAGCGGGCTGGCCGAGTGACATGATCGCCAGCGACGGGACGTGGTGTGGGTTTGCGGCGCGTGCGCGTGTCCTGCTTGTCAACACAGACAAGTTGCCGAACAAAGCGGATCGCCCGACAAGTGTCATGGACCTTGCGGACCCAAAATGGAAAGACAACTGTGCGATGGCGCGTCCGCTGTTTGGCACCACAGCAACGCACTTTGCCGTGCTTCGTGAAAAGGATGGGCACGACGAAACCATCGGCTTGTTGGAAAAGATCCATGACAACGCGGTAATCTTGTCGGGCAACAAGCAAGTCGCGCAAGCGGTCGCGTCGGGGCAGGTCGCATGGGGTTTAACCGATACCGACGACGCCGTCATTGAAAAGGACAATTTGCGTAAAGTCGAAATCGTGTTCCCGGACCAGCAAGTCGACCAGCCTGGCGCGATGCGTATCCCAAACACTCTGTCGATCTTGAAGTCGGCATCGCATCCGATTGCTTCGGAGCAGTTTGCTGACTACATCGTCAGTGCTGCGATCGAAGACCGTTTGGCGATGGGCGATAGCAGCCAGTTGCCGATTAGTCGCGACAGTAAATTCACACCACGTGTCATGCCGAAAGATCCGGTGCGGTGGATGAAAGTTGACTTCGAAGCTGCCGCCGAGGACTGGGAATCCTGGGCGAAGGAATTGATGACAATCTTTGAAGAGTAGCCGCTATTGGTGCAGTGTCATTTGCAGCACGTTGGTCACGATTTTGGCGGCGTCTTCGGTTTTATAGCCAGGGCACTGCACGCTGTTTTGACTTTCTAAGGCGCACGAAAGGTCCAGCGGTGAAAAGACGACTGCGACGAAACCGTCGAGCTCGGCGTACTCCAGCATCGGTGGGCCGACTTGTTTTCTTACCGGCATTCCACGGCCCGCGCGGCTGGGGCGACGGATCGTTACCGATCGAATGTCGTAGCCTAAGTACTGCCGTGTCAGCATCGGATGATCGGCTGGCATTGATGCGAGTTTCGTTTGGCCAAGGACTTGGTTGATTTGAGTTCGAAACGAATCGGCGAAGCCTTCGTCACCGCAAATCGCGGTACCCAGGATCACGCCGCCGTTGTTGATGAACTCGCTAAGTGCGTCACGTTGTTTAGGACTCAGCGTGAATTCGCGTCGACCATGCACCCAAAGCAGGTCGACATTGGCGAGATCCAAGGATTCAAATCCGACCTCGGAATCCGGGACCGCGATGTCGATTTGGGCCTGATTTCGGATGATGGTCGCGACGTTGGGCAGGGCGCGTCGTGCGTCGGCACCACCAGCGCCGATTGCCAGACTTGCGATGCGAGTGGATCCACGTGCGGCTTCGGAAAGCGACTCTGATTGCAAAACAATTTGTGCATCGAGTTTGTCTTTCAGTTCTCGTCCGGTCGCGTAGGCGATGATGTTCTGTCCGATACGAACGGAGTGATCGATCTGGCGACGAAGCGGATTGTCGGGGTCACCGCGTGAGAACAGTTTGTCTGATAGTTCCCAGCGGCAGGTCAGACTTTGCGGCACATAGAAAACGGCCGTGCGGCAGCAAGCTTGCACTCCGTAGACCCAGAAATTGGTGGGCATCGCGTCAATGTCGACTTGGCGTTCGGCGTTGAACACTGGGTGTGTCGTTGGCAGCCGTTCCAGAGGTGCATCGGGGTACCATCGTGAGCAGAGGTTGGCGACACTGTTTTGAAAATTTGTCGCGTTGCCACAGCCGAGGTCGCCGCTGGCGTCAAACAAAATCGTTCCACCTTGGTCGATGTATTCTTTCAAAAGGTCGCTTTGCTCATCTGATAAATTCAGCGATTCGCGCCCGCTAATCACCAACACTGGCGTCTGTAAGACGTCGACGACTCCGGCGTCTTTCAATCGCACCGTTTGCCAGGTGAGGTCTCTGCCCCAAGCGCGTTCGACGTGACGCACCAATTGTCGAAGCGAATCGGGGTGTGGCTGCCACTGTTCGCGTTGGTTGTCTTGATAGGCCAGTTGTCCGACGACAACTTGACGTTTTCCTTTGGATAAAAACAGCAGCGAAAACGATGTCGCGATCGCTTCGGGTTCCCAGTCGCCGCCCGACCAAAAACCTTGAAAGCCATCTTGGATTGACAGCAGTTTCTCGGCGCCCTCGCGATACCAATCGTGACCGCCAAAGAAGCGTCGTCCCGACAGTCGTCCCGTCCGCTCGATCGCGTAGAGGTAGTAAAAGTAGGTCGAGGCATGACCGTTCGGATTGTCTTCGACGATGAAGCGGCGAGCCAGCCACTCGAGACCTTGCTGAATGGGGTCGTCTTCACCGATCTCGCCACCACAGCAAACGATCTGGCCGTCTTCGATTCGCGAGCTCGTGTCACCCAAACGGCCCTGGGCGATGATCAACGAGGCGACTCCGGCGCACGTCATACTGCCCGTCGATCCGCCCCCGCTGTAGCTCCAGCCGCCATCAGGGTTTTGGAGCCGCTTCCAGTATTCGATCGCTGCGCGAAAGACCTTTGGGTCAACTTGGACACCATGATCCTGGGCGGCACCGAGGGCGAGTAAAGCGAATTGCGAGTTTGAAGGGTCGCCACGCGACATTCCCCTATCGCCATATCCCCAGGAGCCGTTCGGTTTTTGTCCTTGGACCAACTTGGTGACGTTGTTTCGAATTCGCGGCATGTCGCTTGCCGATCCGTATTGGCAAAAGACCAGTGTTTGTAGCGCGACCGAATAAGTTTGGCTCGTTTCGGTCGCTCGCAAGTAAAGCATCGCGTTTTTGATCGCGTCGTCTTCGCGCGAGACGCCGGCGTTGAGCAATGCCAACGTGCACAACGCACTTAGCCCGCAAGAGTGTCCGGCGTATTCGTTCCAGCCACCGGTTTCTGTCTGAATACCGCGCAGATACGCCACCCCGCGATCAATCGCACGGCTGACGGTGGGGGCATCGACAGCCGCCTTTGTTTGTTTGGGTAAGATGCACGATCCGGCGAGGATTGCGAAAGTGGCGAGTCTTAGCAGTCGGGGCATCGCAACCGTTCGGCGGGGCTGTTGAGGATTCATGTTTACATCAAGTGCGGTAGAGCGACGGTTGCCAGAGCGTTAAATTGCGAGGTAAATCGTTGCACGTTCCAGTTTCCACCATAAAGAGTTCCCCGCCAATCGTGAACGCGTCCACGCCTCCGCCACCACCGCCGGGAAAAGCAGGAAAACCTTCGTCTGGAGGGTCAGGTCGAAACCTTGGCGATGTGCTCCGTGAATTTGCCGACCACCAAGCAACCATCCGGTCGGAACTCTCGAAAGTCATTGTGGGTCAATCGGAAACGATCGAACAGCTGTTGGCTTCCATTTATACCCGCGGGCACTGTTTGTTAGAGGGCGTGCCGGGGTTGGCAAAGACATTGATCGTCAGCACCTTGGCCAGCATTCTGGATGTTTCGTTCAAGCGGATTCAGTTTACGCCGGACTTAATGCCTTCCGATATTACGGGCACACAGGTTCTCGAAGAAGACGAGCACGGCAAACGACAATTTCGATTTGTCGAAGGGCCTATTTTTACCAACATCTTGCTGGCTGACGAAATCAACCGGACGCCGCCAAAGACTCAGGCCGCGTTGCTCGAAGCGATGCAGGAAAGGCAAGTCACCGTTGGGCGAGACACTTATGCGCTGCCCAAACCGTTTTTCACAATCGCCACCCAAAACCCGATCGAACAGGAAGGCACCTACCCGCTGCCCGAAGCCCAGTTGGACCGATTCATGTTCAACATCAAGCTCGACTATCCTTCGGCTGCCGAGGAAGAACAAATCCTAACAGCGACCACCCGTGGTGAGACGCCCACGGTCAACAAGGTATTGTCCGCGCGTGCAATTTTGAATGTGCAGCAACTCGTCACGAGCGTCGCGGTAAACCCCTTTGTGATCCGCTATGTGACAATGTTGGTTCGAGCGACCCGTCCAGCGGATGCGACAGCACCCAGCTATGTTCGCGAGCTGGTCGACTTTGGTGCCGGTCCGCGGGCGGGGCAAAACCTGATCGCTGGTGCGAAAGCGATGGCCGCCATGGAAGGTAGATTTAGCGTCGATGTTGCTGACGTTCGCCGGATCGCGTTGCCTGTGCTTCGCCATCGGATCGGGACCAATTTTCAAGCCACCGCCGAAGGAATGAATTCGGACTCGGTCGTGTCACGGTTGCTTGAAGACATCCAGCCACCGAAGCCAGAAAAGTTGGCCAAATGAGTTCGCCGCTATCACCCGAGGCATTGCAGCAAATCAAACGGCTGGACCTCCGCGCCCGGATGGTGGTTCGTGGATTCTTGCAAGGTTTGCATAGCAGCCCTTTTCAGGGGTTCTCGGTCCAGTTCAGCGAACACCGTCGCTATAACCGCGGCGACGACCCACGACTGATCGACTGGCTGGTCTATGCGAAGACCGACAAGTACTTCATCAAACGGTTCGAATCGGAAACGAACTTGGTCGGTTACTTGGTAATCGACTTGTCCAGTTCAATGGGTTTCACTGAAAGCCAGACGATGACCAAGTTCGAGTACGTCACCTGCCTTGCGGCAGCCCTGACGTATTTGATGATCATGCAGCAAGACCCCGTCGGGCTGATGACGTTTGACGAGAAATTGCACGCGGCGTTGCCCGCGCGTTCGCGGCGCGGACACTTGGGAGACGTGATCGCGCAGCTATCGAACCTAAAGCCAAAAGGTTCGACACATGTACCCGCATCACTGACGCAGATCGCGGCGATGTTAAAGCATCATTCGTTGGTGATGTTGTTCAGTGACTTGTGGCCACCAGATGATCCGGATGCCGATTGGAAATCGCAAATCGACGAGACGATCTCGGCGCTGGCACGACTCCGTCACGCCGGACATGACGTGATCGTCTTTCATGTTCTCGATGCCGCAGAAGTCGAGTTCCCCTACGACGGCCCGGTGCAATTCACGGACTCGGAATCGGGACAGTCTGTCAGCGTCGACGCGACGGGGTTCCGTGATGACTACTTGGCAGCGCTCCAAGAGTTTCGCGATGCCTATAGAGAGGGGTGCAATAAGCTGCAAATCGATTACGTTCCGCTCGATACCAGCATGCCTTTTGACACGGCATTGACCGAGTACCTGACGCAGCGCCAGGGAAGATTTTAGACGCCAATCGGCGTGGCGCGATTCTCGACGCCTTGTATTAGGTGGCGGGAATAAGACGCGAGGGGATGAAAGAACGCGGGCCGAGTTCGAGTCAGCCCAGCGTTCAATCGCAGTGTCGCAAAAGATGCAACGACTAGTTGCCGTAGTTCTTCTTTTGTTCTTCTTGCATCATCTTTTCGTAGTTTTCGTTGTAGTCGATGTCTTCTTGTGTTTGAGCTGGCGACTCGACGAAACCTTCGTCGCTACGTCCGCAACCGGAGAAGCTCAAGGCCAAAGCAAACAATGTCACTGGTAGAAGCTTTGCAATAGACATGCAAATTCAATCCTGAAAGGGGAGGGGCAATGGTTTTTGAAGGCGGCAATTGTGTGATCGTTTCACAATGTAGTCAAGGATCCGCGCCCTTAACGATAGTGGTCCGAAAAGCCCTAGGGGGTATTCTGGAGTAAACGGAAAGCGCCACTTGCTCAATCCGTTTTTGGACTTTGTCGGTGACAGCTCGACTTGGGTGTGGCGAGAATATGCAGGGTGTATATTGTCGGATCCTCCGGACTGGTGCGTTGGGCATCCTAGCAGAGAAGTAGACGTTTGATCGTGAGAAGAAGTGGAGCAATGGGCGGCGTGCGGTTTTGGAAAGCGACAATGGCGTCCATGATGCTGGTCCTAGCATGCATGCATGTCGGCTGTTCGGATAAAACGCGGGTGAACGCGCCGGGCACAAGTCCGTCGGCGGAGGAGACACCTGCTGGGACAAGTCATGAACCGTCTCTCGAATCGACGGCGATGCGGACCCCCAATGAGTTCGTGCGTTGGATCGGGCAAGCGATCTCGCGGAAGGATTTGGCGACTGCCGAAACACGAGCTCGTGATTTTTTGATCGCCTATCCAAACGACCTTCGGGCGATCGAACTGAGTGGTGACATCGCTGCCGGACTTGGCAAACTCGATGCTTCCGTCGAGATGTATCAAACCGCTTTGGAGATGACGAAGTCGGCGAATCTTGGCTTGCTCGACAAGTTGACAAAACGTCTCGTACAGATGGGGCGCGTCTTCGATGCGACCGATGCACTTCAGTCATTCGTTGACCGGTTTCCAGACGAACCGCAGTCCCGCTTTGACTTGGTTGGTCTTGTCACGATGATCGGACTTCCCGAACGGGCGGTACCATCATTGCGTTGGTTGGCTCGGCGCGGAATGGGAGATCCGGATTCGTTGTTGGTGTTGGCGAATCCGCTGCGTGTGGAACCGGATATCGATTGGTGCCAGGAGTTATTGCGAGAACCAAACGCAGATGTGCGTCTGGAGTACTCGTTAGCTCGTTTTGACGCGATCAAACAGGATTGGGATTCAGTGCTAAAACGCACTCGCGGTGTATTGGATTCTCGTCCAGGCGAGGCAGCCGCGTATGTCCTGTATGGTCGTGCGTTGATCGCGACAGGCAAGCTTGATCAGATCCCCGATTGGAATCGCCAAGCCCCTTCATCGGTGCAGCGTGATCCGGAGTATTGGTGTGTGATTGGGAATTGGGCGTTTGAAACCGGACAGCAATCGCTCGCCGCGACATCGTTTTTTAATGTCCAAGGTCTGGCGCCGACGATGTATCCGGCGGAGCTCGCGATGTTACACCAAAGTCTGATTCAGCTTGATCGGGCGGAGGACGCGGATGTGGTTGCGGCGCAAGTCGTTCGGCAAGGCAAGTTGCTCGATGCCGTCAAGACGCACTTGGAACGGAAGGCGAACAGTCATGCAGCGGCAATGGCGGTTGCAGATGCGATGATTGATCTGGGGCGTGTTTGGGAAGCAGAAGCTTGGGCGCGAGTTGCAGTTTCCCTGCCGGGCGGGAAGTCACCGAACAACATCCAGCATTACCAAAACATTCGCTCACAACTCACTTCGTCGACTCCTTGGATCGAGTCCGACAAGTTGCTGTCCAATCGTTTGAATTTAGAAGGGTTGGCGAGCCAAGGTATCGCTGACGTCAGCGATCCGTCGAAGACACGATTCGATTTGGACGGAGCTGCAGATCTGTTCTTTACCGACCAGTCTCAACAACGCGGTTTTGTCCACACTTGTGAAGTCGCCCCCGAAGCGATCAAAGAAGGCCATTGGATCTATCAAAGCGTTGGCGGAGGCGTGGGGATTATCGATTTCGATTTGGACTCGTTCCCGGACGTCGCCATCACGATGTTAGATGGTTCTCCGATGAAAGCGGATTCGTCGCCAAACCGTTTGTTTCGAAATCTGGGAGATCGGTTTGTTGAGTTTGGGCAAACGGCGGGCTACGTCGACAACGGCTTTTCGCAAGGCATTGCGATCGGTGATCTCAACGAGGATGGATTCCCTGACGTGTTCGATGCCAATATCGGACAGAATCGACTGTTCATCAACAATGGAGACGGGACCTTCCGTGAAGCGGCGGTGCCGCTTGGTTTGAGCGATGATGCGTGGTCGACATCGGCATTGATCGCCGACCTTGATGCGGACGGAATTTCCGATTTGTTTGCGACGAATTATTGCGGTGGGGAAGCACCCTATCAGCAGTCTTGTCAGAACCGTGGGCGACATTCGACCTGCCCGCCATTGCAGTTCGAGGCGGCCAAAGACCGGGTCTGGAAGGGCAGCGGCGACGGGACCTTTTCGGACCGAAGCGATGTGTGGATGAATCAAGTCACGCCAGGACGTGGCTTAGGCTTAGTGGGTGGCTCGTTCGACGAGCGTCCAGGCGTTGACGTGTATGTCGCCAATGATATGACGGTCAATCACTTGTGGTCGCCCAATCGAAGCTCACCCAACGAGAACGACAAAGACCAAACGTTTGAATTAATTGACTTGGCAGCCGTGCGTGGTGTGGGGCTAAGTGGCCAGTCGCATTCACAGGCTTCAATGGGAATCGCGACGGCGGATGCCGACGGCGATGGCGATGTCGATTTCTTTGTGACGCACTTTGCCGACGACCACAACACGTTTTACGAACAGGTGTCCGGGGGCTTTTGGAAAGACCAGTCCTATCGCAGCGAACTGGGCGAGGTTTCCAATAAATTACTTGGCTTCGGAACCGAGTGGGCTGACTTTGATAACAACGGAACCCAGGAGTTGATCGTTGCCAACGGACATGTTGATAACGTCTATCGAGATGATGTCAGCTACTATATGCCGGCTCAGGTGTTCTATCGCAAGCGGTCGGGCGAGTGGGCGGAATTCGCACGCGACGGCTTAGGCGAGTACTTCACCAAGGACCATTTAGGGCGAGCTTTGGTAACGGCGGATTTAAATCGTGACGGCAAAGTAGACGTCGTGATTACGCATTTGTACGAGCCTGCGGCGATGTTAATCAATGAATCCGTCAGTGCTGGGAATGTCATCACGTTGGACCTAAAAGGGACGCGATCGCAGCGAGATGCCATTGGCGCGATCGTTCATGCCGACGTCGGTGACCGTCAGGTGATGTTTCCGTTGACTGCCGGTGATGGGTTTATGTGTTCGAATGAACGTCGGATTTCGATCGGACTGGGCGGCGAGATGAAAGCTCGAAACGTGACCGTCACGTGGCCGGGCGGAGAACGCCAATCCTTTTACGATCTCGATGCCGGCTATCATTATCTATTGATTGAAAATTCCGAGTCTGCTTTTCAGTTCAAAGGGTTCCAGTGAAAGTCCGCATCCAACTGTACGGTTCGTTGATGGTGTTGGCATGCATCGGTTGCGGTTCAGGCGGAACGGACCCCACGGCAGCAGAACTCCTGCGGAAACAGCAGAAAAAAGAAACGATCGAAGCGACGAGCGGGCGGACAGCTGCGGATCGGATCGTTGAGGCCGAATCGTTTCTAAGGCAACGCAACTATGTCGAAGCCGAACGCGTTTTGCGCCCGCTGCTGGTTGATCCGCCCGTGGATCCAAAAGTCTTGCTGATTGCGGCGAAATGCCAAGCCGCCGGTGGTGATCTCATTCCCGCCAATGCTTTGGTCGATCAAATCTTGCCCGAAACGCCAGCGATCTACATTCAGGCAATGATCGATTCGTCGGAGTGGTTAACCGCGGCGAATCAATTTGAACTGGCGGAGGGGCAATTGACCAAAGCGATTCCGATTGCCGTCGAACATGATGATCCGCGACTCAATACACTTCGTCATCGCTTGGCGGCGCTGTTGAACAACCAGGGCAAACGTATCGAAGCGGCAACGTATCTATGGCGACTGGCGAAATCTGGTGAGATCACGGAAAAGGAATTATTCGCCCTCAATACGCTCAGCGACGCTTTTGTCGACACAACGTTGCCGAAGCCAGAATTCGGACAGCAGTTGGTTCCCGCCGCACTGGCTGTGGCACAGCGTTATCGCGCGGATCGGAAACTGGATCAAGCCGCACGCTTGACGGAACAGCTGTATTTAACGTTTCCTGATTCGACAGCGATCGCGGCTTTCTTTTGCCGTCTGATGATCGAGATGAACCACGACGATTCATTGCGACAATTGTTGCCTGATTTGAAGAGTGAGATCGTCGTGCAGCCTTCGTACTGGTACAGCGCCGGAGTGCTTCTCCAACACGACAACCAGCATCGCGAGGCGGCACGATGTTTACTTGAAGCCGTCAAACTGGATCCTACCGATCCGCAAGCTTTCTTGGCCTTGTCCCGATCACTGGACATGCTCGAGAAATCGTCTGCTGCTACCGCGTCGCGAGAGTCATTCGAACGCCTTACCGAAGCGGCACAGATCGTCAGCCGGATCGGACTTCGTCCCGGAACTCATGACGAACTGTTTCGGTTAGCAGAACTGCTCGATTCCCTTGGCCGGCAATGGGAAGCGATCGCATGGTTGGAGATCGATCAAAAGCTCCGTCCGAATTTGGAGGAAACTTCGACGCGAATTGCTGACTTGCGACGGAAGGCCGAACATTCAACGAATGACTCAATTGCCGGAATCGAAAACGCAATCGGAATCGACGCCGCCAATTGGACGCGCCCCGAGCCGGAAACGATCGCGGCATTGTTGAATGATCGAGAATCGGACTCTGGCGTTGATGTGAATCGCGAGGTGACAGAGCGTGAACCAGAGAAGACGGTCGACATCGTGCTAGATGATGTCGCATCACAAGTCGGCCTGGATTTTTCCTATGACAGCGGGAATGATCCGGCAGCGGAAAGCCATGCGTTACACCAACTCACCGGCGGCGGAATAGCGGCGATGGACTACGACTTGGACGGTGCACCTGACCTTTACTTCGTCCAGGGAGGTGGTGAAGCATTCGATCCGACAGGGAGTCGGCCTAACGTGTTGATGCGAAATCTCGATGGCAAACGTTGGACGGAGGTCAGTCTTGGTGCCGGTGTTGGTGATCGTGGCTATGGGCAAGGCGCAACGGCGATCGATGTGAACCAAGACGGTTTTGTTGACATTGCACTGTCCAATATCGGGCCGAATGTTTTTTACCGAAACAACGGCGACGGTTCATTCTCGCGTGAAGTGATTGACCAAGAACCATTGCGCCCACTGTGGACTTCATCGATCCTGGCCGGCGATCTCGATGGTGACGGCTTACCAGAGCTTGTGGAAGTCAATTACGTTGACGATCCGACGGCGTTGACAACGAGATGCACTCCTAAGAACGATATATGCAATCCGAGCGGGTTTAAGCCTGCGCTCGATCGAGTTTGGCATTTGACCAATGATGGACAGTTCCAAATTTGGGACGGGTGCTTGGAAATGGATCAAAAACCGAACTTCGGCTTCGGCGGAGTCATCGCAAATTTTGATGGTGTCGCCGGCAACGATGTTTTCATCGCCAATGACACCGAAGCAAACCATTTTTGGCTGTCAGAGAATGTCGATCGAGACGAATCGGGTGGCGGTTCGTTTCGTTTGTCAGAGTGCGCACCAATTCTGGGGTGTGCATTCGGTGTACTCGGACAACGCAATGGATGCATGGGGGTCGCATCCGGGGATTTCGATCGCAACGGGTCGTTGGATTTGCATGTCACGAATTTTTGGAATCAGTCCGCCGATTTGTTCCTGCAACAAGATGGCGGCTTGTTCGCAAATGGTGCTGCGGCTGCGGGGATTTATGAACCCACTCGTTTGACCGTCGGGTGGGGAACTCAAGCGGTCGATTTCGATCGTGACGGGTTTTTAGATCTTGCGGTGCTCAATGGCAATTTGGTTGACCACCGTTGGAAAGGTCGGCCCTTTCAAATGCTGCCTCAGTTTTTTCGCGGGGATGGTGACCGATTCAATTTAGAAACGCCTGTGGGTGATTATTGGTCCAAGCCGACGTTAGGACGCATCATGGCAACGCTCGATTGGAACCTGGATGGCAAGGTCGATTTGGTATTGAATCATTTGGATCAACCGGTCGCGCTGCTCGAAAATCAAACCCTTAGCAGAAACGGCGTTCAGTTTCGATTGATTGGCACCGACAGTGAACGCGATGCGAATGGCGCGAAGCTGACAATCGAGTGTGGTACCGAATCGTGGACAGGCTGGCTGGTCGGTGGAGACGGGATGCTCTGCACGAATGAACCGATTGTGGATTTCGGGATTGCGGGGCATGATCAGGTCGATCGCGCCCAAATCACTTGGCCCTCCGGGTACGTTCAAGAATTGAAAGACCTGGACGCAAACCGATGCTACACGGTGATTGAAGGGCAAGGGATCGCTACGGAACTGCTCGAAAAGTAATCTGCGGCGAACCTGTTGAGACTACCAACGTGGTGCCAATTGGTCGTCGCCTTCGATCAGCAAGTAGCGTTGGTCAGCGTCGATGTCTGAAAAGCTTTGCGTCTTTCCCGACGGCCAGTCGATCTTGACTTCGTCGATCCGTGTTGCGGAACCCAAACCGATGTGGAGCACGGGCTCGTTGCTGCACATGTATCCGTCGCCGCCGGTTTGCCAAGCGTGCCATGTTTGAGTGCCTGATCGGACGCTGATTTCGGCGCCAATTGCGTCTCTTTCGCTTTCGACACCGATCAGTTCAAGCTGAAACCAATGGCCGGAGTCCGATCGGTTTTTTAGCAGCGCGATTGGCAAGTCCAAGTGGCTGCTGACCAAGTCAATTTGTCCGTCGTGCTGCAGATCCAGTACGGCGAGTGTTCGTCCGAGTTGCTCTTGTTGCCAATAGTCGCTGAGGTCTTCGTCGTTCTGCAATGCGAATCCGTTGGAACTGCCCCGGAACAATTGTGGTTTCATTCGAAACGGAACGCCCTCGGCTGTCGCATTAAAGACGTGACCGCTTAGTGCAGCTAGGTCAGGCCACCCATCGTTATCAAAGTCAGACGATTGAGTTCCGAAGCCGAGTACCGAGTAAGTTGGCTCAAACAATCCGTAGCGAACGGATTCGTCGGCGAAGAATCCGGATCGGGATTGCAGAAAAAGGTTGACCGGTTCGTTATGGAAGTTGGTGATCAAAAGGTCCAACGTCCCATTGCGGTCCAGGTCACCGGATGCGACGCCCATGCAAGCTTGGCTGTTCCCACCACGCCCGATGCTGCATCCGCGAATGCTTGCCGATTCGGCCAATTCATAGGGTGAGGTGTCGGTGCGTTCGTTTGGAACACTGACCCAGTAGTGGTTTAAGTCGCCGTCGTTGGCGACGAAGAAATCGTTGCCAAGTTTGCGATCAAAGTTGGCGATGACAAGCCCGAAGCCGTGCTGTCGAACGTCACGATGGGCATCGAATTGATCCCAAGCTGTAAAGTGGCCTTGGCCTTGGTTGACGAACACCCGGTCAGCAGCTGCGTTGAATCGTTGTGGTTGACACGTCAGGTAGTCTTCTTCGCAACGGGCGTCGAAGGACTTTGGGTCGTCGATGTAGTTCACCTCGATAATCTCTGGCAGATGGTCGCCGGTCACGTCCGCGATCCCCACACAGGATGTCCAGGCAGACTGGTCGTCGATTTTGTCTGCGGCGAGTTCAAGAAACGTCCCATCGCCTTGATTCAAGTAGATGTCGTTCCGCCCGATGTTGCCAACCACCAAGTCAAGAAAACCGTCTTGGTTTAAGTCGCCAGCCGCAACGCCTTGACCGAAGTGTCGTGAAGTAACGCCCGCCATCTCGGAAACGTCTTGGAATTGTTCGTCATGTTGCGAACGATAGAGACGATTGGGTTGACTCGCGTTGTCATTGCGTGGGTCGTCGCCAGCATTTGCGAAGTACAAATCATTCCATCCGTCAAGATCGAAGTCGATCACCGCGATGCCACCGCCGTTGACTTGGTAGGGATGAAAGCCCATGCCGTCGTGTGGGAATCCGCTTTCGAATGTCATCTGGATTCCACACTGCGACGCGATGTCGGCAAAGTCGATGCGTCTTCCTTCGGAAGCTTGGTTCGCGGTGTTATCCCCAGAAGGCGTCTGCGTGGAATCGGTGACGCCTTTCAAGTTAGGCAGCGGAATCTCGTTGATGTTGAAACCCAACAGGCTGTTCAGTCGAACGCTACGAAGTTGTTCTTCGCTTGCGGCGCTCTCCCATTGCTTGACGGCGTCGGCACGTTTTCCGATTTGCGGAATTCGCAGTGCCATTTGACCGGTGACTTGGGCATCATAGATCAGCCATCCGATCGATTCCCAAGGACGAGTCAGTTGTTGTAGTTGTTCGGCGATCCAACGCATTTGATCCGGATCGGCCTGCTTGGCAATGCGGAAGATTCGATCGAGTGTGACCAGGTTTTGTCTGGCCTTCTCCGCTTGGGTGTCGAGATCAAGTCGTGTCAGCACCTGTAGTAATTGACGTAGCGACTCGCGATCGGTGGGGTCACGACGTAGCGATTCTCCGAACGCTCGGATGGCGGAACGGTCTTCGCCACGATGGACCAACCAGTTGCCAATCGTGCTCCAGTATTCAGGTTGTTCGCTGGTGTTCTCGGGCAACGCATCGAGCCATTGAGCGAGTTCATCAAAATGCGCCGATTCGGTCAGAACGCGTCCTTGAAATGCCGCCAGAGCCGCATTGTCGGGGAACGCTTCACGCAGCTCACGCAATTTTTGGAGTATTCGATCGGGATCGACATTCAGTTTCGTGTACTGCTCACGAAGCTTGCCAAGCTGGAAAAGAGACGGCTTGTCAAGCGAAATGAACTCGTCGAAAGAGGCCAGGTAATAAGGTCCGGAGAGGTCGATCAGACTTAGTACTTCTGCAGGGTTTACCGCTCGAAGCCGTATCAATTCTCGCGCGTACTCGCTCGCTTCGAAGCGTCGGCCTTGGGCATTTAGAAGCTGTGCGAGTAAACGGTTGAAATTCACGTTGTTCGGATCGACCGCTAAACCGTCTTTCAAATTCTGTTCCGCGGCGGCGAAGTTGCCACACTTGATGTACCAATCGAATACGCGGAGGCGGATCTTGTCAGAGTTCTGTGAATCCAGATCAGCCAGCTTGCTTGCGAACTCCGCGGCTAAGCAATAGTCAGCGCTTTGGGAATACAGTTCGACTGCCAATCGAAGCGTGGCGATGTCCGTGGGGTCTTGGATCAACGATTGCTGAACCAAACGCATTGCACGTTGCGAGTTTCCCAGTCGGTGTTCGCGATAAGCCTGTTCTGCGAGGCTCGCATCCTGTGTTTCTGTTTTTTCGTTCGCCGCCGCGTCTTGTTTCGCTGGTTGGAAATTTGTTTCGCTTTTCTGCGGTTCGACATTTGAGCGATTGCATCCGGCGACCAACAGGAGTACGGCGGCAAAACAGCAGGCCAAGCAGGGAGTCTGGGGCCTCAACCGCTTGTGCACGTTAAGAGACACCTGCGTCGGCGACGGAATTTGAAAGCGTTGTTGATACATAGGGCGAGAAGTTGGGAAGAGCATTAGACAGCCGCCGTTCCTTTAAACGCCTGTCTGTCGCATCTCAAAATCGATGCCGGGTGTGGAGCATGATCAATCGGAAAAGCGTTTCTGTTTTCATTCACCGACGATCCGCCAAAGAATGGATTGTGAGTACACGCATTGATGTCGGGATATGTCACTGGTGACCGATTGCACTTCACCAGGTCAAGATCGTCGCAAATAAGCGCGTCGTGGTGCTGGTTTATCGGGGGACGTAGTTTTCGTTAACCGATGGGGAAGTTGTGGTCGAAAATGAACCAACTTTCAATTGTTGACATGTCAACAGAGGGGGCTTTACGAGCCTGCAGAATAAAACTCAACTTAAGTTTGTTTGAACGATTCGTCGTGCTGCACCGATACAGGAGTGCATAGTCGCACCATTTCAGTTTTTGTGTAAGAAATTGCAGGATTGGGCGAATCCCCCAAACGCTTATCTGGTTAGTATACCCGTCAAATCCCATTCTCAATCCGCTGACGTTTTATTTATTGCCCTGGTGGGCGGGTTGATCGGGGTACGGTTTAATCTTTTCTCTACGAGGATCTTATGCGACAGAGACGTTTTTCAGGACGTAAGAAGGCGTTCACGCTTGTTGAACTGCTGGTAGTCATCGCCATTATCGGAATCTTGGTTGGTCTTTTGCTTCCAGCGGTTCAAGCCGCTCGTGAAGCCGCTCGCCGTATGAGCTGCAGCAATAACTTCAAGCAAATCGGCTTGGCCCTGCACAACTATCACTCGGCATACAAGAACTTGCCGATGAACCGTGGTGGTACCTACCGCACCCACTCGCACGGCGACAGTGGTGACTTCAATAACTACTTTAGCCTGAGCTGGATGGTCGGGATTCTTCCGTTCCTCGAGCAACAAGGTATGTGGGATCAGATCAGCAATCCGCTCGACTTGAACCGCGACGGCACGCGCCGTACGGACGGTGGTAACCTGCCCTACCCAGCGATGGGGCCTGTGCCATGGAACGATAATTACCAGCCTTGGTTGACCCAGGTTGCCGCTTATCGCTGCCCCAGCGACCCGACCGAATCGGCACCTTACCGCCTCGGTTACACCAACTACTCGGCATGTGCCGGTGACGCGTACTTCGAGCAACACCACGGCGGTGTGAACGACGAAGGCGTCGCGAGCAGTGACGGTACTTGGGGTTCGGAAGCTGGAAGCCGTTGGGCGCGTGGTGTCTTCCACGCTCGCCACTTCACCAAGTTCCGCGACATCCGCGACGGTCTTTCGAACACTGCAATGTGTGGCGAAAACATCGTCGATGCCCGTGAGCGTTTGGTTGCGACGGTTCCTTACCGTGAAGCAGAAGCTGCTGACATGGCTCAAGCGCCAAACACTTGGGAACAGTATCTCGACCCAGAACGTCCACGTTACTGGTCGCCAACGTTGACCGATGGTGACCCAGGTTTGGACGAAGCAGACCGCCACGGTCGTGGTCGTCGTTGGTCGGATGGTCGTCCACAGTTCTCTGTGTTCAACACCATTCGTCCACCGAACAGCTACTGCGTTTACCGTGGTCACGGCGACTTCGGTTACGGATCGGCGTCCAGCTTGCACCAAGGTGGCGTTCACATCCTGATGGGTGACGGTGCGGTTACGTTCATCACCGACAGCATCGACACCGGCGATCAAACTCAAGTGCCTTACCACAACCTGGATCCGACCTACGGAACCGCAGGTGCAGGTCGTAAGAGCCCTTACGGTGTTTGGGGTGCGATGGGAACGAAAGCTTCGGGTGAAGTCATCGAGGAAGCCCTCGGTCAGTAACTTCGAAAGCATTCACTGCTAACGATCGATGCGAGGCTGGGTTCTGGAATCAGGACCCGGCCTCGCTTTTTTTATTGCAGGGGAGTTGCCTATCGCAGTCGCCATTTCCTGAGTCACAAGCGGTTGCGGTTTGCGTCATCAGCCGATGGATTGGAAGCCGTTGGATTGTCCTGGCGGCGTGTGACGTTCGAGAGTGAATGCCTCTCATCCATTGCCCAACAAAAAAAAGCCGCGTCAGCGAACTGACACGGCTTTTGTCTGCTTTGAATCGATTTGGCGTGGCGAGTTACGCGGCCACTCGTGCGCCGGCGCGATAGTAGGCGGCGATCCCGTCGACCACTTGCTCTTGTTCGCGAGCGGTAAGTGTTGGGAAGATCGGCAGGTTCAAAATTTCTGCGCAAGCTCGCTCGGTCTCCGGCAAAGTCGCCGAATCAATTTTCAGGCTCGCGTAGCACTCTTGGCGATGAACAGGAACGGGGTAGTAGATCTCGCTTCCGATACCGCGGTCACCGAGGTGTGAACGCAAAGCGTCGCGACGTCCGCCACCGACACGCACACCGAATTGGTTCCAGACGTGGAATGCGTTCGCATCGACAGTAGGCAAAACGATTTGATCGGGGCCAACCAATCCTGCATCGGTCAGCAAAGTCATGTAGCGTGACGCGATCGCTTGGCGTGACTCGACGGCTTCATCGAGGTGTCGCAGTTTGATTCGCAGGACCGCTGCTTGGAACGTGTCCAAGCGGCTGTTGATGCCGACTTCTTGGTGATAGTATCGCGGTCGCATGCCGTGTCCGGCCAATAGACGCAGGCGGTCGGCATAGGTTTCGTCGTTGCTAGTCAGCATCCCGCCGTCACCCATCCCGCCAAGGTTTTTGGTGGGGTAGAAACTGAAGCAGCCGGCCAATCCCCAGCTACCTGCGGGGCGGGAGTGATACGCCGCACCGATTGCTTGGGCGGCATCTTCGATCACAGGGATATCGTGTTGCGTGGCGATCTGGCAGATCCGATCGATTTGGGCGCACTGGCCAAACAGGTGTACCGGGATGATCGCCCGTGTCTTGCTGGTGATCGCGTCGGCAATGCACTGCGGGTCGACGTTGAAGGTATCGGGGCAGATGTCGACAAAAACCGGAGTCGCACCCAGTCGCGTGATGCAGCTGACCGAAGCGAAGAACGTGAAGCTTGGCACGATCACTTCATCGCCGGGACCGATGTCGAGTGCCATCAGGGCGAGCAATAACGCGTCGCTTCCGGATGCACAGCCCACGGCGAATTCGGCTTGGCTGTGTGTGGCAACTTCTTTTTCAAGGTCGACCACATCGGGACCAAAAAGAAAACGCCCACTGTCGACGACGGCGGTCAGCGCCTCTACGAACTCATCGCGATGTGGAAGATTGTCGCGGTTGATATCCAACAGCGGCACATGGGTCGAGCCAGTCATGGGAAAGCCTTCCTTGCTTTTTATCTGTTTGGCAATTGGTAGGGTGGCTGATCGAGGCGCGTGGGAGGTCCGGTCTTGCTGCCTCGCTCTGCTGATTCTTTGCGGGGAATCGTGTTTTTGATACCCGGTTTTCGCAGTCAGCGTCAATAGAAATCGATCAGCGGATCAGAAACAGAATGTTCGCCATTTGGTCAGGCTCTTCATTCAAACTGCCGTCAAGATCGGCAGCATTTGTGGGCAATTCGAGTGGCTGCCCCGAGCCCATGCTGGACACCATTGCGGCGGTCGTTGGCGTGATTGGGGCAAAGACTCGATCCCCGAATTCGTCTTGCCAAAGTCCGACGGACGCATCGTTGCCTTCGCCTACCAGAGGGGTGCTTCGGCCTTGGTGGCGAATTCGGGTGGGATCTGGAAGTCGAGCCGCATTCACCGCTTTCAGGATAGGAGCATCATGCTCCGCGTACAGCAAGCTGAACGAAAGTGATGCCACGTGGTCGCGATCATTTGCCAAGGCATTGACGAGCAAATCGAGTTTCTTTGCGGGTGACTCCAGAAGCAGCACCCGTTGCGGAGCCCCAAGGTCACTCTCACCAGACTCGCGATTGGCCGCGGCAGCCAAGTCGTTACCAACGGGGCGTTCTTCGCTCGTTTGAAACTGCAGGGTATTCGTCGCTTGACTGAACGAATCGGCAGTTCGTCCTGCTTCGGTCAATTCGACTTTGATGACCAAAAGGGTGTTCAGTGGACGTAGTGTCGCTGGCGATTGCTCCACCGACGCTTCGATCGGCTCTCGGTCAGGAGTGTCGATCGTTGCCGCGGACGACGGTGCGTCCATCGCGATCATCGGTTCTATTTCCGTAGTTCCGGCTTCGTCTATTGCCGGAAGGGGCTCTGAAGTGCTTCCCTGGGAATCGGCGTTTCCCTGGGATTCTGATTCGGCGAGCATTTCGGTCACAGGCGACGGGCTGTCACTCTGTGAGTGCTCGGCGGTTTCTTGCGGGGCGGGACTGTTCTCGGCGATTGCGGGGTGATCGCTTGGGGCAGGTTCACGCAGCACGCCGATGGCAAACAGCACTGATGCCGCCAAGGCGGCCACCCCGATTGTGATTGATCTCGCCGAGATTCGTGAATCAGAGCGACCGGCAGGACGAAGTTCCTGGTCGGCAACAAGCAATGGGTGGTGATCGATCCCACTTTGCGACTTGACGTGATCGATTGCCGCGGCAACAACATTGTCGGCAAAGTTAGCGGGCAAGCGATACGCGGTTTGCTGGTTACTGCGGGCGATCGCCTGCAGGTGTTCACGTTGCTCAATGAAGGCTTGGAACCGTTCTGCGACTTCTGGGTCGCTGTCGATCAACTGTTCGGCACGAGCGCACTCATCCGAACTCGCCGCACCATCCAGGTACGCCGACAGCAGTTCGTCGAGAAGGTCGTCAGGTAAAGCCATTACAACATCCAGCCCGTCGCCGGGTTGCTTGCGATTCAGTTCGAAGCACCGGCCAAGAGGATAACCTAGTTTTGCACTGTCAAGTCAAACCCAACCGTGACGGTCGTCAGGGGAGGGGGGATTCCCAGGGGATTCCTCCGACGCGTGGCGGTGATGAAGGCGTGCCACGGTCGGTATAACCTTCGGATGAAATGGAATCGCGAAAGTTCCCTATTTTTCGCGGTCCTAGTTCGGAAAGGGGCGGTAAACCCGTGTTTTAGGTTGTTTTTCCGTGACTCAGCGGATTTTTTTGGGTCCCCTGGCGGCTGACCGCTTTCCCTCTCTGTTTTCGATTGTCGGAATTCTCGCCTGCGATTAGGTTCAGCTGCTTGAACATTGGGGCTGTTTTGTCGACCGCCCGTGATGGTTCTCCCAGATCCCCCAACGTGATCAAGCCACGCCCGTGAGCGAGTTTCCACCGAACGATCGATCGCCATTTTCGGGAAATCGCCAACAGCAAGCGGACCCAGGCGTGCTTGACGCAAACCAGCGGGTTTACGACCGGATGGCTGCATCGGGTGATCCTCTTTGCCGACCGGCGACCGCTGAAGAGCTTTCGCGGCCGTTGTCAGTGGTTGATCAGGCGGGATGGCTTGAAGGCGACATCTCTGGCAAACACGTGTTGTGCTTGGCTGCCGGCGGGGGGCGTCAAAGTTCGCTGTATGCCGCTGCCGGAGCGAACGTAACCGTGGTCGATCTGAGCGGGGCGATGTTGGAACTTGATCGTCAAGTTGCGGCGAAGCGAGGCTATTCTTTGCGGATCTTGCAAACCACGATGGAGGATCTGTCCGGTCTCGCCAGTGCCTCGTTCGACATCGTGATTCATCCGGTCAGTACCTGCTACGTTCCCGACATACGTCCCGTCTTTGACGAAGTCGCTCGGGTCACGAAGCCTGGCGGCATCTATATCAGCCAGCACAAACAGCCAGTGAGTTTGCAAGCGGACTATCAACGTGCCGAACGTGGGTACCCGGTGCTGCACACGTATTATCGCAGCCAGCCCGTTCCTCCGCCGCGTCAAGCGACTGCGGCATCAAAGCGATTGCGGGAAAGCGGTGCGATTGAGTACCTGCACCGTTGGGAGCAGATCGTTGGCGGGATGTGCCGTTCGGGGTTTATGATCGAAGACTTGGTTGAACCGGTACATGCGAAGCCGGAGGCCCCAGCCAACAGTTTTGCCGACCGGGCAAAATTCATTGCCCCGTACGTGCGAATCAAGGCACGGCGCCGGGGCGAGGTCGGTGAGTCCAAGCCAAAAATCGTTCTGCTGTAACGTCGCGATTAAACGTCCAGCTTCTTCCACGCGGCCGTTTGTTTTTCGATACCGTTGCGATCGCTGATTTCGTTCCAGCGTTCTGCAACCTGATTGAGCGCCGCTTGCGGATCGGTTTCTCCGCCAATGCATCGGCGCACTTGATCGTCGAGAACTTGGTAGTATTCGGTGCCGTTCGGCAGCCAAGGGCCGCTGACGACGAGCGATGTGTTCAACTGCTCCTTCGCCCAGCGCGCGTAGCCGGTCAACTGTCCGCCGACGGTCGATTCGCGAGGCGTGCGTGTTGGCGAAACCAGCTCCGTTTGTTGTGTTAGCGTGGAGTGTGACGGGGTTCCTGAGATCCAGCCAACGAATCTTCGCGACGCCTCCGTTTGGCGGCAGCCGGTGCTGACGCATGCGATCAAGGTTTGGCGGCCGAGCCACAGACGCTCCGTTTCGGTTTCGTTGGGGCAAGCCGTTGCCGAAACGTCAAAAAACTCTGCGGACGCGTCCGGTGCTGCTGCCGTGATCGGCGTTTGGAATGCGATGCCACCTTTTAGCTCGCCTTGGCGGATGCCGTTGTAAATCATCGCAGGCGTCATCTCGGTCGATGCATAAAGCTTTGAGTCGGCAAGCAACGCCTGCAGCTGTTCGACATATTCGGGTTGATTGATTTGTGCTTTGAGTGTCAATCGATCAAACAACCATGCGCGATCGATTGTCAATGCGCACCGATTCAGAAACGAATTTGCCGCCCAAGACGTCGCGAGTGGTTCACCCGATTTGCCTTTTTTGTCGCCAAGCCAAGTGTGATAGTCGGCCCAGTTTTCGAGAGTCAAATCGGGATCCAGGGACAGTACCGCGAGTGGCTTGGCGCCAGCAGCGACGCCCCACCGCAATCCGTCGTAGCGGCCGAATGAATGTTCAAGTGCGGGAAGCAATGGTCCATGGTTTGACGCGATGTCATCCAAGACTTCTTGATTGATATCGACGATCGTTTCATTCGCGATCAATGTCCCAATCAAAGCGTGTGAAACGATAGCCACATCACTGTTGCGGACGGCGTCGATGATCGATTCAATCTGACCGGCTTGGCTGGAATCGATTGCCGTGATTTGTAGTGATTGTTCCGCTTCGGTTCCGTAAGCGCGCCGGATCGCCGCGGCGTCATCTTCGGAGCCATCAAAGACGATTCGCAAGGGAACGTCGCGGCGCTCGCCCGATGGCTTGTTGTCCGGAGTCGGTTCTGAGGAGCTACCGCAGCCGGTCACGGCCAAGGCTGAAAGGATCCCGATTGCATGGCGTCGGTTGAGGTTCCGGTGACTTCCGTGATCGAAGCTTGGCATCGTAGCGGTGTGATAGATTGAATGGGGAAGTTGTAGACGCGGTAATATATCTCCGAGGCCGAGCTTATTTCGGGAAAACAATTCGGTTCGGCCTGATCTGGAAATGACGACGCGGCTTGGCTCTCGGTACGATACGCAATCCCTTCGAATCCGGTTCGGCTTGCCTGTCTCTACAGCAGCACCGGGTTGAATCTTCATCCTACCCTCATCATCAATCTTCACCATGAGTCACTATCTAGGAATCGACGTCGGAACCAGCGGAACCAAAACGTTGTTGATCGACGAAAAAGGTGCGTTGTTGGCGGAAGCCGATGCGAGCTATCCGATGGAGCAACCCAAGCCCGGTTGGACTCAGCAAGACCCCGACGATTGGTGGGCCGCGACGGTTAAGACTGTTCGCGAGGTGATGAACAAGGCTCAGCTCAAACCGCAAGACGTCAAAGCGATTGGCCTGAGTGGTCAAATGCACGGCAGCGTTTTCTTGGACTCACAGAGCAACGTGATCCGGCCGGCGTTGCTGTGGAACGACCAACGTACCGCAGCGGAGTGCGATGAAATCACTTCGGCGGCCGGCGGACGCAAGAAGCTGATCAAGATGGTCGCCAACCCGGCGTTGACCGGTTTTCAGGCTCCCAAAATCCTGTGGCTGCGCAACAACGAACCCAAGAACTTCGAACGGCTGGCCAAGGTATTGCTGCCGAAGGACGAGATTCGTCGACGCTTGACCGGCGAGTTCTTTAGCGAAGTCAGTGACGCCAGCGGAACGTTGCTGCTGGACGTCGTGAAACGCCAGTGGTCAAAGAAGTTGCTGACGAAGTTGGATTTGGATATCGACTTGCTGCCTGAAGTCGTCGAGAGTGAACAGGTCACTGGGACTCTGACACAGGCCGCAGCAACGGCACTTGGATTGACGACCGATTGCAAAGTTGTCGGCGGTGCCGGGGATTGTGCCGCGGGGGCGGTTGGCAATGGCGTTGTCAAGAAAGGGGTGTTGAGCACCTCGATCGGAACCAGTGGCGTGATGTTCGTTCATAGCGACGAACCACAGTATGACGAGTCTGGACGTCTACATACGTTTTGTCACGCGGTGAACGGTGCGTGGCACATGATGGGCGTCAACTTGACCAGCGGCGGATCGCTGCAATGGTGGGTTGAGTCGATCCTGCAAGGCTTGTCCGGAATTGGCGACGGCGAAGCTTATGCCGCGGCGACCGCCGAAGCGCAAAAGGTCGACGCGGGCAGCGGCGGTGTCGTCTTTCTGCCCTACCTGAACGGCGAGCGTACCCCACACGCCGATCCCAAGGCACGTGGCTCATTCGTCGGTTTGAATTTGACGCACACACGCGGCGCGATGACCCGCAGTGTGATGGAAGGCATCACGTTCGCTTTGCGTGACAGTTTGGAAATTATCCAGTCGCTCGGCGTGCCTGTCAAAGAAATCCGAGCGTCAGGCGGCGGAAGTAAAAATCCGTTCTGGCGACAAATGCAAGCAGACGTGTTTGGAAAGAAAATCACGACCCTGAAAGTCGAGCAAGGTCCTGCCTACGGTGTCGCTTTGTTGGCGGCCGTCGGCGACGGTGCGTACAAGAACATTCAATCGGCTTGCAAAGCAACAATCGAAAAAGCAGAATCGACCAGTGTTGATCGCAAGGCAGCGGCAGCCTATGACAAGCTGTTCCCTGTTTACCGAAAGCTGTACAGTGATCTGGCCGATTCGATGCACGCATTGGCCGACTTCGAATAACCCCTTTGTATCAGGACGATGAGCCAACAAGTCGATATCAAAGTGATGGACTCGGTCGCCACAATCGTGATAGACCGACCCGATGCATGTAACGCGTTGAATGCTTCTTTGATTCATCAGTTGATCGAAGCGTTTGGAGACATCCATCAAGAAAAGAAGGTATCGGCCGTCGTGTTGACCGGTCGCGGCAATCACTTTTGCAGCGGTGTTGACCTCAAGGACTTTGCCAAGATCGCGACGATGGAACCGATCGACGCGCATCCCGAGTGGATGGACGCGTGGCGTCAGTTGACTGAGCTTTGCGAGACGTTGCTGCGTTTCCCGAAGCCGATTATCGCGGCGGTCGATGGCGATGCGATTGGTGCCGGCTTGGCACTTGCACTTTCATGCGACTTGATGGTGCTTTCCAAACAGGCTCAGTTGATTGCAAACGCCGCACAGCGTGGTTTAATCGGCGGGCTGACCGCACCGCTGCTTGAGTTCCGCTTCGGAGCTGCGACGGCAGCACGGATGTTGTTGACCGGTGATGCGATCGACGCTGCTGAAGCATACCGTTTAGGCATGTGCGGCGAAGTGATTGCCGCAGATCAAGTGTGGGTGCAAGCCAATGCGTTGGCAAAACGCTGTGGGCAGTCGCCGCGTGAATCGGTGCAGGCGACGAAGCGCATCTTAAATGAAGCGATCGGCGAAACGTTGTTGACCAATCTGGCCGGCGGAGCCGCAACAGCTGCCGCGCTATGCACGACCGATTCGGCCGCCGAAGGGATTCAGGCATTTGTCGAGAAACGCCCACCGGAGTGGCCATAGGCGGCCACTTTTATGAGACTCGCGGTTTGGAACGAGGCAGTCCAAACCGGATAGGGGCTAATAACGGATCAGTGCCGTGCCCCAGGCCAAGCCACTGCCGAACCCGCACAGCAAGACGTAATCTCCGCGTTCGATGCGGCCAGCTTTGAAGGCTTCGTCAAGTGCCAACGGAATGCTCGCGCCGGAGGTATTGCCGTAGCGATCAAGGTTGACCAGGACTTTGTCCGGGGTAACTTCGAGATCGGAAACGGCCGAGTCGATGATTCGTTGATTGGCCTGGTGGAGGACGACCAAAGAAAGCTCGTCGGATCCGATCCCGGCATCTTTCAAAACGTCTTTGGCGCTCTCGTCGAAGACTCGGACTGCCCATTTGAAAACGTTGCGGCCGTCCATCTGCAAGTATTGCAAACCTTGCTCTTTGGCTTCGTCGGTCAGCGACATGCGTGTACCCCCGGCTGGGATGCATAGCATTTCGCCGCCGCAGCCTTCGCTGCCCAGTTGATAGGACAAGATGCCAGACGGGCCTGCCGCATCGCCATCGGAACCTTCGGTGTCGTCAGGGCCGACGATCACCGCACCGGCACCGTCGCCGAAAAGCGGGTAGGTTTTTTTGTCGTTCGGGTCGATCAGGCGACTCATCAAATCGGCGCCCACGACCAAAACGCGTTTGGCGTTTCCGTTGGCAACAAATTGTGCTGCCGTCGTGAACGCGTACATGAAACCAGCACACGCGGCGCCAACATCCATTGCTGGGGCAAACGCACCAAGACGTCGTTGCAAGTGGCAAGCGGTGGACGGGGTGAAGTGATCCGGGGTGATCGTGGCGACCAGGATCAAGTCGATCTCTTCGATCGAAACGCCGGCGTCATCTAAGCACCGAACCGCGGCTTCGTAACACAGATCGCTGGTGGCTTGGTCGGGCGTCGCGTGTCGGCGTTGTAGGATGCCAGTGCGGCGGACGATCCATTCGCTGTCGCAACCCAATTCGGCCAGGTCCTCGTTGGTGATCACGTTGTCAGGCACAAACGCGCCGGATCCGAGGATTCGAACTCCGGGGACGCTGCCCATGCGGCCGCGTGCTGCTTTGGCTTCTGTCGATGGCGTCTCTTGCGATCGGCAGTCAATCTCGTTCTCTGATTTCATTTCCGCAGCAGGCGGGGTTTCTTGAAGGACTGTGGATTGGTCTCGCATCAGGCAGTTTGCAAATCCGTGTTGAACGGGGCGACGGCGAGCCGACAAGTATTGGGCTCGAACCGCGACCTTGGGAAAAGTCCGATGTGTACGTCGGTTGAGAGTATAACGAGAGGTGCGATCGAGCGTCAGCCGAATCGCGCACCCCGGCGATTGTCGCCGCAGTTCCGCCCCACCAAGGCGGATTGTTTGCCCCTCTTTCCCTGTCGTGTGAAGTTGTCGAACCGTTCAATTTTGCTGTGTATTGCCGGTTTTGTGGGACTCGTGATCGCAGTTTCACGGCTGGGGTTTCACGCCGGTTCGCAGCCCCCCGGTTCACTGTCTGCTGCTTCGCGGCCCCCCATTCGTCCGACAACTTTTGTCGTGCGTGGGCATTCCATGATGCCGACATTGCGGGACGGTGATCTGTGTCAGCTCGATCATCCGACTGGCCAGTTGAAAATCGGTGATGTGGTCGCAACTCGTTTCAACGGGGCAGACCATGTCAAGCGTGTGGCCGCGTTGGCGGGAGATCAGGTGTCGCTTGATCGCGGTCGGTTGTTGGTCAACGGACGACGTTTGGAAGATTGGTTTGCCGAGCGTCAAGTCGAGCTTGCCATTCCGCCAGGTAACGTCCGTGTGGCGACTTCGCCGGATGATTGGCATGTTACTGACGACGGCCGTTGGTTGGTGCTGACCACACGCAACCCGTACCGCGATGGGGCCGAATCGCCAGTGCTGGACGACTATCCGGGGAATACCGAGGTCCGCCGGGGACTGAATCCAGTCGATCGCTTGTTGTTGGTCGTCAATCAAGTTGATCATGACAGTCGCGTTGTTTTCTTCGTCGATCAGCACTTGCGATTCACTGAGGTGTTTAATCGCCGAGCGTTGTCGCGGTTCGGATCGCTCGCTGCGTCGAGTGATGGCAGCCTGCCAACGCTTGATGCCGCGCATCCCGTCGCGGTGGAGTTGCCACCGAGCAATGACGCGGTCGACGTAGAATCGCGATGGCCCCACCGGTTCGAGTTGTGGCGTGAAATCGAGTACCGCGATGACATTCCTCGTCGACGTGCGAACTACCCGCTAGAAGTCGAAGAAGGACAGGTTTTTGTCGTTGGCGACAATGTTCCTGTTTCGATCGACAGTCGCGAAGTTGGCTCAGTCCCCGAGGCAGCGATTTTTGGGCAAGTCAGTGCTGTCCGGTCACCAGGGATTGAAGCGTTGGAAGATTGATCTTGACCGCCGTGTTTGCGATGTCTTATCGCAAACGCATGATCGGCAAATTGAATCGCTATCTGCTGCAGGGTCTGCTGTGTTTCACGTTCGGGCTGTGCCTTGTGGTCGGATCTGGATGTCGCGTGACAGCGCCTGTGCATCGCTGGGTGCCGCCGGGATTGCATGCCGCAGTGGATCAGACCGTTGTGCTGTCTGAAATTGAGGGCCCCGCTGAGCTCGCCGCATCGCTTCGGCAACGGTTGCTGGATACCGCACCTCGTGACGAAGGTCGTAAACTAGCAATTATCGATGTTAACCGACTGCGGCAACAATCTTCCGATAGCGAAACCAACCCGATCGCATTGGTTTCACACCAGGAAAGCGTTGCGAGCGATGTCTCTCTGCTGCCGCTGGCAAAACGAGGTGATGTGAACTATCTGCTGCGTGGTGAGGTCTTGGTAGATCAGACCGCACCGTGGTTGGCCGACCGTGATCAACGGTTGGTGGTTTCCTGGTGTTTGACGCCGGTCAATTCTGATCGCGACTTATCGCCGGGCGATGACCGCCAGCAATCCGAGCACCAGCAAGCGCAGTACGGCACGCCGCTGACGATCAATCTTGCTGACGCGTTGAAGAAGTATCCCGACTTGGCGTGGCTGAACGACAAGCACGCTGCATTAGAAACAGCGATGGTGCGCGAGACGTTTGCGTTGCTGTCGCCGACCGTTCAGCGCGACAAGGTGCGGCTCGATAACCCGTTGCCCCTGCCGGGGAGCTGGCACACGGTGGCTGGAAACTTTTATGCCAAATCCGGGCGCTGGGCTGATGCAGAAACCCAATGGCAGCGTGCGTTGAAGTGGAATCCGTTCTCGTCCGCCGCGATGCACAACTTGGCGTTGGCAAAGTCAGCGAAGCAGGATTTCTCGCAGGCGCGTCACTGGGCCAGCCGATCGGTTGTGTTTGGACCCACGAAGCGCCACCAGCGCGCCGCGGTTTGGGTGGAGCAGGCGCAGCGGGACTACCACGAGGCGTTTGATCTCGCAGATCCGCCAGAGGGTTGGTCCGTGACGCGGCCAGTCGAATAAGCGACGGCAGCGTCGCTTATTTAGGCGAGAAGCTTTCGGTTTGGTCCGAGTTGTTGTTCTCGGTTGCGTCGGCGTCATCTGCCGCCGCGTAAGCTTCCAAGACTGTTTTGACGACGTCGATCAATTGGTCCAGGCGGAACGGTTTGTAAAGTCGAGCCTTGGGGTGCAAGCCGTTTTGCAATGCGTTGACAATCGAGTGTCCCGGGTCATAGCCGAAGCCGGTCATCAGGATCATCGGGACCGGATCGATCAGTTCCTTCAGCCGCATCATCAGCTGGAATCCGCTGTATTCGGGCAGCTTAATGTCGCTGATGATGACGTCGTATTTATTTTCTTCGCTGGCGTCACGAACCATGGGGACTGCTTGGACGGCACCGCGAGCGGTTTCGACGATGCAGCCGTAGCGTTCGAGCAATCGGTGGGCGTCCTCGCGGACGGTGGCGTCTTCGTCGACGACGAGGACGCGTTTGTCGCGAAGTAGGGCGTGTTCAACGGAGGAGATTCCCGGTGGCACAGCTTCCAGCGGTGTCATGCGTTGGCCGATCTGCTGGATTGTTTGCTTGATGTCGCGGGCGTTCTTTAGGATCCGTCGGATGCGGTCGACCATTTCAGGCGAGTGCCCGATGTAGTCTTCCATGACATTGACGGCGTCGTTCAGGATTTCGTCGACCGGCATCGCGACCGCACTGTGGATCGCGTTGCAGCTTTGCTGGGCCGTGTCTGCCTTTTGGGCGACCAGCAATTCCAGGGTGTTGAGCGCGTAGCTGATATCGCGGGCGAAGATTTCCAGGAACTGCAGATCGCTTTCGGTGAAGGCGGCGACCTGCGGGCTTTCGACATTGATCGTACCGAGGACCTGATCGTTCAAAATCAGTGGCACGGTCAGCGAGCTACGTGAGTTAGCGACGCCAGGGATGAACAGCGGATCGTTGATCACGTCGTAACACAGGTAGCTAGTTCCGCTGGAAGCGGCGTACCCGGTGATCCCATTACCGTGTGGATGGGCGTAAAGCTGGCGATCAGCGGCCTCTTGATCAATTCCCACGCTCAACAAAGGCAGCAGGTACCCGGTTGCTTGTTCGAGCAAGCGGATTTCGATCACGTCGAAGTTCAGCAGATCTTGTAGGTAGTGGCGAATATTGTCCTTGAGCAAGTCGATGCGTTCATCGACACCCATTTGGAAAATTTCGCTGGGGCGAAGGTCGGCAAGCTCACGGCCGGCGCGGTGAATCGCGGCCAGCTTTTGTTGCTGCAGAATTTCTTCGGTGATGTCGCCGACGGTAATGACGAGTTGTGTTGCCGGCGAGTGGTCACCAACCGGAGCGGCGCGAACTTGGTAGTAACGGCTGCTTTCCGTTTGGAAGGTGCCGCTGCTTTCTTCGCCAGTGGTGAATGCGGTGTGGAAGGGGCAAAGGTCCGAACCCAAAATTTCTGGGTTGCCCATCATCTCGTAGATCGTGTCGCCAACCGGATCGATGTCCAGTTTGTCGAACCAGCGTCGGAGTCGGCGGTTCGCCCAAAGCACGCGGTTCTTTTGATCCAGCAGTGCGGCGCCTTCGGGGAAGTCGCGGAGCATGAGTCCGCTTTGACAAAGACCGCGAAGTTCGCCCAGTTCGGGCAGCAAGTCGCGTGCGATCCAAACACCTTCGATCTTTTGATCGGAGAGTTGGTCAAGCACCGTTGCCGATGAATCCAGCACCAGGACATCGTCAGACGAGTAGTCTTCGGGCAGACTGCCGAGATTGCCGACGCAAATCAACCGTTTTTGACCGGTTCCAGGCTCCGAAGGTGCAGACTGATCTCCTTGGCTGACTTGATTAGCAGCATCGAAGGAGGAAGTCGATTGTGTCATTGAAGACGCCTCTGACCACGCGACACAACGAATGGAGCGGAGGGATTCTCTCGAGCCCGCCTGCTCGGTATGACCAATGATTGGAACTTTCATCCACGGGTGTTCATCGGCAACCGCTCACCATGAATGATAAGAGAAAACCGTTTCGGATACACCTTTACTCGGGACCGAATTTGTCCAGGAGTAATCATAGCGGAACAGTTTGCAGTTAGGCCCCGTTTGCGTCCATTCATCTGCCGCTAACAGGATCTCCATCGGATCGAAAAAAGCTTTCCTCCACCAGAAAACTTATTCGAGACCAAGAGACCCCTGGGTAAATTCACTGTAGCAGTGCGTTTTAGTTCGCTACAAAACGCACTGCCGAACGTTTCCGAGCCCTTCCCGCGATGTCGTGGCTGCATGTTCTTAGCTCTCAGATAAATCATTCGTCGTTCTGGGGCGAGAAACGGACGTCGGTTCATCCAATTCCGATCAGGCTGTCTGCCGATCGACCGCGTTGGTGCGTTTGGAATCGGACTCTGGTCCCCCGGCTGTCGGGACTTTCTGCATGAAACGTGCCGCCAGTTCGATCGCCGCTAAAAAAGTTACGCGGCGCGATTTCGTCAGTGGCGTGCAAATACCCGTTGCTGAGCTTGTTTTTCAAATTACCTGAACGAATGCACGGGTTTGATTTAAGAAAAACGCGTGCTTTGCCGGCACGCCTGGCGCACCGTTTGAATACGGCGAGCGTGCTGTTTAGGCAAAATTGCTAATTTGAGGAAACTGGTTCGAGCGGATTGTTGACAGTGTTTAGGGCAGGTCTACATTCAAGGGACAAGGGCATAGCCCAGTCTACGCAGCCGTTGCATTTTCTCGAAATTTTCCATTGACGAACATAAGCTTGCGGGCTGTGAAACTACCTGGAGGAATCACTGAATGTTGAAGAGTCTTGTCCGAGGCATCGCGGGCGTGTGTTCCGCGCTGTTCCTCGCTGCCAATCTGTTCGCCGGTTGCGGCGACTGCAGTGGCTGTGCAGCCGGCGCGGCGTGTGTCACCGCCGCCGATTGTGCACCGACCGTGTCGTATGAAGAACGCACGGTGATGAAAAACCAATGGGTCACCGAAACACGCCAAGTGCCGGTGACCAGCTACGAATGCGAAACACGAACCCGCATGCGCACCGTCACCCGACAGGTCGCCAAGGTCGAAACCCGCGAAGAGACCTACACGGTCAACGTTCCTGAAGTCCGTACCCGCACCGAATCGTACAAGGTCATGGTGCCGGTTTCGTACACCGAAGAAGTCCCCTACACCGTAACCATTCCGGTGACGACTGAAGTCGAAGAGGAATACCAAGTTTGTGTTCCTTACACCGAAGAAGTTGAAAAGACCTACAAGGTGTGCGTGCCTCAAACGACCGAAGTCGAGCAGACCTACACCGTTTGCGTGCCTTACAAGGAAAAGAAGCAGTACACCGTCTGCGTTCCTTACACCGAACAGGTCGAGCAAGAGTACACCGTTCAGGTTCCAGTGAAGCAGACCCGCACTGAGACCTACAACGTGTGCGTCCCCTACATCGAGCAAGTCGAAAAAGAGTACCAGGTCAAAGTGCCGGTGCGGAAGACTCGTACAGTTGAGTACCAGGTCTGTGTTCCTTACACCGACCACGTGACCCAAACGTACAGCGTCAAAGTTCCTTACACCGAACAGAAGACTTACACCGTTCAGGTCCCTACACCGAAACGGTTGAGCAGCCATACTCGGTCAGCGTTCCTTACACCGAAGCGATCGAGCGTGAATACACCGTTCAAGTTCCTTACACCGAGGAAGTTGAAAAAGAGTACACCGTTCAAGTTCCCGTCACGGAAACCCAATCGGCAACTCGTACGATCACCAAGTGCGTGCCAGTGACCACCACCAAAAACGTCACCGAAGATCACGGCAGCTATCAATGCCAAGCGATCGAGTCGGCACCGGCGGCTTGTGGCGGATGCGGGACGAGTGCTTGCGGCGGGTGTGGCGGATGCCAAACCGGTTGCGGAAGCGTGAGCCCTTGCGGATGCGGCGGTGCAGTCGTTGGCTGTGGCAATGCGTGTGCACCAGCAGTGACTTACAAGCGTGTTTGGGTTCCTAACTTGGTGACCAAGGAAGTCCCTGTGACGACTTACGAGCGTCAAACGGTTGAAGAGCCCTACACCTACACGACGACCCGCTGCGTTCCTGAAGTTCGTACTCGCAAAGTTTGCGTGACCAAGTACCGTCCCGAGACTCGTACTTGCACCACCAACGTGACGAAGTATCGCACCGAGCAACGCACCCGTCCGGTTACCGTTTGCAAAACTCGCACCGAAGAGCGTACCTGCAACGTCACCAAGTACCGCACCGAAACTCGCAGCCGCGAAGTGCCGGTTTGCAAGACTCGTATGGAAACTCGCACCCGCGAAGTTCCTTACTGCGAATACGTTACCGAAACTCGCACCTGCACCGTTCCGGTTCGCAAGACCCGTACGGAAGAGCGTACTCGCGAAGTTCAGTTTTGCGTCATGCAGCCTGAGACGCGTACACGCACGATCTGCGTACGCAAGACTCGCGAAGAAACTCGCGAATGCGAAGTCACCAAGTACCGCAACGAGACCCGTTCGAAAACGGTTCCCGTAACCAAGATGGTCACCGAGACTCGCACCAAGATGGTTCCGGTTCAAAAGACCCGTTTGGAAACCCGCACTCGTATGGTTACCAAGACGACTTGCACCACCGAAAATCGCACTCGCGAAGTCACCAAGACTCGTATGGAAGAGCAAACGAAAGAACGCGAAGTGAAGTACACCGTCTGTGTTCCAGAGGAACGCACTCGTACTTACAACGTCACCGTTTGTGAAACCGTCAGCGAAGAAGTTCCCGAGACTTATCAGGTTCGCGTTCCTGTCGAGTCGGTGAAGGAAGTTCAAGTTCGTGTCTGCAAGCAAGTTCCAACGACCGTCAAGGTTCCTGTGTACTGCTACGGCACGTCTGCCCCTTCGGCAGCCGGTTGTGCTTCATGTGGCGAAACCGTCGCTGAAGGCCAAGGCTGCACCGATTGCGGAAAGTAATCGAAATCCCAGCGGCGCGTCGCTGATGTGCTGCTGGTGAATCTGTAAACTGCGAAACGGCTTCGGAGCACCATTGCTTCGAAGCCGTTTTTCGTTAGCGTTTGCAACGCATTTTGTTTCTGCCTGTGGATCAATGACCAGCCCTATGACGGATGATATTTTTGCCGACCCAATGTCGAGCGGCCAACCACAGCGTTCCAGCGGAGCGTGGAAGTGGGTGCTTGTTGCGCTGTTGTCGGGAGTCTTGCTGACGGGGCTGATGTGCTGCGGCGGATTTCTGTTCCTCGCGAACTTCGGGATGGGGTTGGTCTCTCGGGAGATCGCCGAGCAGCTGGAGGTGACGCCAGAGTTTCAATCGCAAATCGGGGAGATCGTTTCGTTTGATCCGAACTACACCGAAAGCTTTAGCGAAGACGACGAGAACACTTTTGTGTACGACGTGGTCGGCAAGCTCGGTTCAGGCCAGGTCGTGGTCCAGCATCTGACCGATGACGACGGCAATGAGGTTGTCGTGCAAGCTTGGTTGGTCGATGAAGCGGGACAGCGATCCCCAGTGACATTGTCCACTGAATAGCGAAGTGGGCGTATGTGTCACGCTTCTTCATTCCGTTTTAAGATGACACTTCGCGCGACAGGTAACCCTCGCTTTGTGATAAGGGTTTGATATCGTTCCGCAGCTTGCTCCTAGGGAGTCGCGTGCGTTGCTTGTAGGAGCGATTCGGTCGTGATGTTGTCGGGACCACCCGCATCTGTACATTGCCAGCAGATGGAGCTTTTTGTCGGCGAACAATTGAATGTTATTCGTCGCGCCAAACGCATGAGAAGGTTTTCGGAGTATCGAGACTGTGTCCACGATCACCACCGCCATTTTGATTATCTCTGCTGTCGCGGTCAGCGGATTGGTCTTCGGAAGTCTGCGTATTCGCGGGATCGGGCTCGGTCCGGCAGGTGTGCTTTTCTCGGGGTTGGTCTTCGCGCATTTCGGCGCGACCATTAATCCGGAAATCAATCACTTTGCCAAAGAGTTCGGGTTGATCTTGTTCGTCTTTACGATTGGCATTCAGCTCGGACCAGGGATCATCCAGCTTTGGAAGCAGCAAGGCTTGCTGCTCAATGGGTTGACGTTGCTGATTGTCTTGCAGGGTTTCGGGCTGGTCGTGCTGTTTGGGTACTTGTACGGGTTTCCGGGAACGGCGGTTGCCGGTTTGTTTAGCGGTTCGACCACAAACACGCCTTCACTTGGCGCTGCCGAGCAAGCGGCCGCGATGATGGGTGATGGTGAAGAGTCTTTGGAGATGTCGTATCTGGCGTCGGCCTACGCAGTGGCGTATCCCGGCGGAATCTTGGGAATCATCGCGTCGATGCTGTTGCTCAAGAAAATTTTCAAGGTCGACTTAGATGAAGAGGTGGAGCAGTACCAGTCAAAGAACGGAAACGGGCACGAGCCAATTGAGCGACAAAGTGTGATTGTCGAAAACGCGCGTTTGGATCTGGTGCCGTTTGGCGAGATCCCCGGCATCGATGAAACCGGCGTGCGACTTTCGCGTGTTCGCCGCTGTGACGACACCGAGGTCGAAGCGGCGACCGAGCAGACATTACTTGGTGAAGGCGACGTGATCCAAGTTGTTGGGCCGAGGAGCGGCTTGGCACGGTTCGTGCCATTGATTGGGCGACGAAGTGACGAGGACTTGATGATGACGTCCGGCAATGTGACCTATCGACGGGTTTATGTGACCGAGACTCATGCGCTCAACAAGTCGCTGGCCGAGTTGTCACTGGACCGATTTTACAACGTGACGATCACGCGAATCATTCGTGGCGGGGTTGAGATGGCTCCGCGTGGTTCCAGTCGCTTGTTCTATGGCGACATCGTCCAGATCGTTGGTGACAACAAAAGCCTTGATCGCGCGACAAGCTTTCTGGGGAACTCCACCAAGTCGATGAAGGAAACCCAGTTCTCGCCACTGTTCGTTGGCATCGCTGTCGGCGTGCTCGCAGGGATGATTCCGCTGTCGATTCCCGGTGTGCCTTTTCCCGTACGGCTGGGGCTTGCCGGCGGCCCGTTGATCGCCGCAATCGTGCTTAGCTTGGTCGGCAGTATCGGTAGCTTCGTTTGGTACATCCCGTCGTCGGCGAACCTCGCGCTTCGTGAGTTGGGCATCATCCTGTTCTTGGCCTGTGCCGGTTTGGGGGCGGGTGAGACCTTCTTTGAATCAGCGATGAGTCTCAACGGCGCCAAGTGGATCTCGGCGGGGTTGGTGATCACGATGGTGCCGCTGCTGGTCGCAGGCATTTTGGCCAGGGTGGTCTGGAAGCAAAATTACTTGACGATCTGCGGCGTGATCGCGGGAAGTATGACCGACCCACCGGCGCTGGCGTTCGCCGGGTCAATGCGTGACTGCGACGCGAGCGCGACGGCTTACGCGGCCGTTTATCCGCTGACGATGATTTTGCGGATCATCGTCGCCCAGTCACTGATTTTCATTTTCGCCTGACCGTTGCGTCTGGCCATTCGCCGGAACGCAGCGCCGAATTCTCTGCCCACCCGGCCAGTTCTCTGGCAGCCTGCCCATTACCCGAGACGCCCGATTTCGATAGACTTCCGGGCAGTCATGTCACTGGTAATTCCCCTCTGGTCAGGTCACAACGATGCCACTTTGGCAAATCGACATTTATCCCGCAGAAAACGAGATTGATCGCGAAGGCGCTCGGACGAGCGAAGAGATCGGCGAACTCGGACTGGGCGATCAAATCTCTGTTGTTTTTGCCCGAGGTTTTCTTGTCCAAGGCGAATTGGACGCTGACCAAGCCCAGCGATTGGCCGCCGAATTACTGAGTGATAATGTCACCGAACGCAGCGTCGTCGCGCAGGTCGGTGACGCTGATCTGGCCGCTCCCCCCAGCGGTGCCGAATCGTTCCGCTTGGTCAACGTCATGCCTAAGGCGGGCGTGATGGACCCCGTCGCCAGCAGCACGATCAACGCCGCACGTGATATCGGCTTCGAAGTTGATGCTGTCCGCACGATGCGAAAGTACTGGATCGGAGAATCGGACGACGCAGTCTTTGATTCGATCTGCCGCCGTGCCCTGTCGAATGACTCGATCGAACAAGTCGTCGTCGGTCCTCTGGACATGGACGAGTTGGAAGTCGGCAGTCACTATGAATTCAGCTTGGTACGGATCCCAATTCGCTCGCTCAGTGACGAAGAACTGGAGCGTCTGTCCAAAGAAGGTCAGCTCTACCTAACACTGGTCGAGATGCAGACGATCCGTGATCACTTTGTGTCGCTCGACCGAGATCCCACCGACGTCGAGTTGGAAACGATCGCGCAGACTTGGTCGGAGCACTGCAGCCACAAGACGCTGGCCGGACGGATTCACTACCGCGGCATCGGCGCTGACGGTACGCCAGGCGGTGACGAACGCCAGTACGACAACATGCTGAAGGAAACCGTCTTTGCCGCGACGCAAACCATCCGCAAGCAACTCGCCGATGACGATTGGTGTGTCAGCGTGTTCAAGGACAACGCGGGCGTTGTGACGTTCAACGACAAGTTCCATGCTTGCTTCAAAGTCGAAACGCACAACCACCCCTCGGCACTGGAACCCTACGGCGGAGCGAACACCGGTATCGGCGGTGTGATCCGCGACCCGATGGGAACCGGGATGGGCGCCAAGCCAGTTTGTAATACGGACGTGTTCTGCTTTGCACCGCCAGACACCTCACCAGAATCGTTGCCGCCGGGTGTCTTGCACCCACGTCGCGTGATGAAAGGCGTTGTCGCCGGGGTGCGTGACTATGGTAACCGAATGGGGATCCCAACCGTCAACGGCGCCGTTTACTTCGACGAACGCTACCTGGGCAACCCGTTGGTCTATGCCGGAAACGTCGGCATGATCCTGTCGGAATGGAAGACAAGCAAGTTCACGCCGGCGACCTGATCGTTTCGCTGGGTGGCCGCACCGGGCGCGACGGGATCCACGGGGCGACGTTCAGTAGCGCCGAGTTGACCAGCGAATCCGAATCGCTGTCCGGTGGAGCCGTCCAGATCGGGAACGCGATCACCGAAAAAATGGTGCTCGACGTGTTGATGCAAGCTCGCGATCGCGGCTTGTACAACGCCGTTACCGACTGTGGAGCAGGTGGCTTTTCGAGTGCAGTCGGCGAAATGGGTGAAGACGTCGGTGCGGAAGTTTGGCTGGACAAGGCTCCGCTGAAGTACGACGGTTTGTCCTACACCGAAATTTGGATCTCCGAAGCGCAGGAACGCATGGTGTTGGCTGTGCCGCGTGAAAAGTGGGACGAGTTGCGTGAGCTTTGCGACAGCGAAGGCGTCGAGTCGGCAGTCTTGGGCGAGTTCAAGCCGACCGGCCAATTGCACCTGACCTATCACGGCGAAACCGTCGGCAACGTCAGCATGGAGTTCCTGCACGATGGCCGTCCACCGGTCATTCGCGATGCCGTCTACCAACCGCCTGAAACCAAGACGCTGTCACTCTCCGAGAACGCGTCGTCAGAGCATCACGGTGAAAGCCTGCTCAAAATTCTGGGCAGCCTGAACGTTGCCAGCAAGCACTGGGTGATTCGTCAGTACGATCACGAAGTCCAGGGCGGCAGCGTCGTTAAGCCTTTGGTCGGGCCAATGTGCGATGGGCCGAGTGATGCCGCCGTCGTGCGACCACTTTTGGACAGCCAACGCGGTCTGGTGATCTCTTGCGGGATGAACCCACACTTCGGCGATTTCGATACCTATCACATGGCCGCTTCGGCGATCGACGAAGCGATGCGTAACGCGGTCGCAGTTGGTGCCGATCCGTCGCGGATCGCGATCTTGGACAACTTCTGCTGGGGCTATACCGATCGACCCGAAACACTCGGTTCGTTGGTCCGCGCCGCGATCGCATGTCACGACGTGGCGATCGGCTTGGGCACCCCGTTCATCAGCGGGAAAGACAGTTTGAACAACGAGTTCAGCTACTTTGACGATGGTGGCGAAAAACAAACGATCTCGATCCCGCCAAGTTTGCTGATCAGTGCGATGGGCCAGATCGAAGACGTTTCCCATGCGATCACGATGGACGCCAAAGAAGCGGGCAACGTTGTGTTCCTGGTCGGCGGCACTAAAGACGAAATGGGCGGTTCCCATTACTGCTTGGTCAGTGACCTTGATGGCGGCCAAGTTCCCGTGATGGACGTCCCGGTTGCCAAAGCGACTTTTGCCGCCGTGCACGAAGTGATCCGCGGACGCTTGGTCCGCAGTTGCCACGACCTTTCCGAAGGCGGTTTGGCCGTCGCGGCTTGCGAAATGGCAATGGCAGGCGGCTTGGGCATGCAGGTCGACTTGTCGGTCGCGAGCGACCAAATGGCGATCGAATTGTCCGATACCCAGTGGCTGTTCAGCGAATCGAACTCGCGTTTCTTGTTGGAAGCTCCCGCTTCGGCGGCTGACGAGATTGCCGAGATCTTCCGCAAACACGGTGTTGCCGCTGCCCAGCTAGGTACAATGCAGGCAGAACCGGTGCTGTCGGTCAAAGGCCAGGACGGAACGTCGACCTGCCTTGAAGTTGCCATGGACAGTGCCAAACGAGCCTGGAAAAAGCCACTGGATTTGCAATGATTTCTGCCAACGTGCAGCCTGAAACCAGCACGAATTGGACGGTCGTAATTTCGAAAGGGCAATCGCGTAACCCTGTGAAGCGATCGCTCGAACAAGCCCTCGCCGACGCCGCCAGCAAACTGGATGGCGTTGCGGTGGTGGTGGTGCCGCACCTCTACGATTTGCCCAAAGGCGGCGAGTCGCTGACAACGCTGGCAGAGATCGATTCCAACATCATTGTTGCTTCGTGGATCTTTCCCCGGGCCGCACACTGGGTCCTCGATCGCAACGGTGTCCGCGGCCAATTCGTGGCCGTTGACGACGACCAAGATGATGACGAGGAGCCGTCCAGCGCGAGTGCACGTGACGTCGACCGAGTGGCGGATTTGTATCCGCGCCCGGATCGGGAAATTCACTGTATCGATTTGAAAAACGGCGAAGACCCACAGCGGTTTATCGAACTGTTGCAGCAGATCGTTTTGGCCGAACAAGCGGATCATTCGGCTGCTGATCGTTCGTTGCCGATCATCGGCGGGAAGCTCGTAGAGGTCGACGAAACGACTGCCCGGCGTTGGTATCCCGTGATCGATTTTAGTCGCTGCACGAACTGCATGGAGTGCGTCGACTTTTGCCTGTTCGGTGTCTACGGTGTCGACCAAGCCGAAACGATCTTGGTCGAGCAGCCAGACAACTGTCGCAAGGGCTGCCCGGCGTGTAGCCGTGTTTGTCCTGAGAACGCGATTATCTTTCCGCAGCACAAGGCGCCTGCCATTGCCGGTGCTGATATCGGTGGTGACGAAGGTTTTAAAATCGACCTTTCGAAACTGTTTGGTGCGCCAGACGGAGGCGAAGACGCGATCGCGACCGCGGCACGAGAACGCGATGAGCAATTGTTGTTGACGGGGCGAGATGCGGTCGGAATCGATGACCAATTGAAACGCCGTCAACGCGATGTCGCGCAAAAACCAAAAGACGATCTCGACAAGCTGATCGATTCGCTCGATGCCCTCGACCTCTAGGTCCGGTTCTTTAACAAGTTCACGACCCAGCGACGTCTTCTTGGTAGTGGATCTTGTCAAAGATCCGAGCCCTTTTGCGTCAGGTCTGCCGAAGGATCTTTAACAAGATCCACTACGTTGTGGGACCTTCGAGTTTTGCTGGTGGTGCTAGGATTCGAGGTCGACGATTTTGGTCAGATTGCCACGCCCGGATCGTTGGCAAGATTCACGACCCAGGGCGATTTTTTTGTAGTGGATCTTGTCAAAGATCCGAGCTCCCTGGTGTCAGGTCTGCCGAAGGATCTTTAACAAGATCCACTACGTTGTGGAGCCTTCGAGCTTGGCTGGCGGTGCTAGGATTCGAGGCGTTTGATGCGTTCTTCGAGGTCGTCGATTCTGATCGTGACCGCTTCGAGACGTTCGATCAGCATCTCGATCGCGTCCTTTTGCTCTTCGCTGACGGCAGACGACTTTGCCGCTTGCTTCTCAACGCGAGCTTCTAAGTACTGGCGTTCCGATGGCGGGTACAGTTTGTGGGCAAACGTTTGGCCTCGGCCCGGTGGCGAGAGGGCTTCGACCAAGTCCTTCTCGATCAGCGACTCGAGCACTGACTTCACTGCGTCCAAATCTGGCAGCGCGTACATTCGCGAAGCTCGCGTGCGCAGCTCACCCATCGTTTGCGGGCCACGCAGTAGCAACTCGGTGATCACGGCGGCTTGTGGGTTATCCAGCGTCAACCAGTCATACGCCGAATGGCGGAACTTGTTGACGCGCCCGCTGCCTTGGATCTCCCTCGCCGCACCACACGCACGCAACTCGTCGAGTGCCAGAAGCACATCGTTTTCGTCGAGTGACATCTGCGGCGAGCGATTCGATTTTTGGTTGCATCCACTGATCAACGCGGCAACGGTCATCGGATAGTTGTCCGGCGTCGTTTTTGCTTTTTCGACCAAGACTCCCAACACGCGGCGGGCGTTCGCGGACAGGGGGACAACCGGTTTGGAATCTTCGCCGTCGCTTTCAGACATGGGTGGATTGATTGAATTCGTGCCGCGGGTGGATGGGGAAACGATCGCAGAAGTATAACGCTGTGGGCACCGTCTGGTTAACGGGGGCTTGTCAGCTGTCGCTCAGCGGATCATTCCCATGAACGTCATCCACAGCGAATTGCTTGGCACCTCGAGTTGGAAATACCACGAGATCGCCGTTGCAGTGACCAGCGTCGCGGTCGCTAGCCCCACCCAGCTACGTTGAAACCCACGCAGCCCGTTGGCCAGCAAGAACAGTGAAGTGGAGAACACCAAGTACTCGCCCACAAGTAGCAGCAGATAGGCTTGCGTCTGGCGCGAAACGTTTGCGATCGAATTTAGGTCCAAGCCGATGCTGGAGCCCCAAAGCAGCCCGTCAAGTGAGATCACCCAAGCGGCGATGAAACTGACGAAGACGATGAACTCGCGAACGTTGTTGATCAGCGTCGAGTGCGAAGGTGTTTCGTGAGCAAGGTCGTGCGGCGGTTGGTAGGGCGACGTGATCATGGCGATTCGTTCCGATACTCGTTTGGCAGCCACTTTCATCGTAACCGCCAGCCACCGCCGAATGTGAGAATTACGCCGATTCTCATGCGATCGGAATCGAATGCGACCGTACGGCTTGCTAGCCGAAATAGCGATTGAGGAACTCTTTGCGGTCGCCTTCTTCACCGGCAAACTGCACCATCGCATAAAGCCGCTGTTGGTCACGGCGTTTCTTTTCACCCAGTATGTCTTCGTCTTGCAAACCCGGGGGAAGATCCGCGATCACGTCGTAACATGCTGGCGGATGGGGGCCTTTGACCACGCCGTGACGATCCAGCATGGGCAGGGCAGTGGCCAAGCGATGGTCGTGCTTGCTGCGTCGCTGAAGTTGTTCGTTGATCCAATCGAAACCATAGGCATGGCACTGTTCACCGCGTTCGACCAGCAAGCGATGGAGTCGAGTGTAGAACGCCGCGTCCGGGTTCGACCACTCGATGAACTGCATCTGTGTCATCAAGTCTTCTTGGGCGTACAGCCAAACGCAGCGACTGGGTTCGCCATCGCGTCCGGCTCGGCCGATCTCTTGATAGTAGGCTTCGATCGATCCTGGCGTTTCGGCATGCACAACGATGCGAATGTCTGACTTGTCGATTCCCATTCCGAACGCATTCGTGGCCAGGACCAAGTCAGCGTCGCCGGACATGAATTCGTTCTGAACGCGGGTGCGAACGTTGCGCGGCAAGTCGCCGTGATAGCAGACGTGGTCGACGCCTTTGGAAAGCAAGTCGTCGCTGAATCGCTGAAGTGTTTTAATCAGCGAAAAGTAAACGATCACGCTGCCGCCGCTGTACGTTGGGTCGCAAACGATTTCCGGTAGCAGCGACAGTTTTTCGGACTCGTCGTAAACCGGTTCGACATCCAGCTTCAGGTTCGGCCGATCGATGCCTTCGTTGAACAGTTTGATTTGGTCCGCGGAAAGACCGATTTGTTGATAGATGTCGGCACGGCATTCACTGGTCGCGGTCGCGGTCAAAGCGATCGTGGTCGGGTTGCCGAGACGCTCACGGATTTCTGCGATCCGTGTGTAGTCGGGGCGAAAGTCATGTCCCCACTGGCTTACGCAGTGTGCTTCGTCAATCGCCAGCACATTGATGTCACGCTGTGCGATCGCATCGAGGAACTCTTGTTTGCGAAACCGTTCCGGCGTGACGTACAGGATTTGGTAGTCGCCTTTTGCCAGCCGTTCGTAGCGCTGGGTTCGTGTTTGCCGATCAAGCGACGAGTTGATGAAGGTGGCGTCGATCCCACGGTCGGTCAGCGATTGCGATTGGTCCTGCATGAGCGCAATCAGCGGTGACAGTACCAGGGTCAACGATCCAGGGCTGCGTTTTGCGTTAACGAGTGCGGGGATCTGGTAGCACAGCGATTTTCCCATCCCGGTTGGCATGACCACCATCGCGTGTTCGCCATGGAGAACGTGGTCGATGATCGCTTGCTGGCTGTATCGAAACGAGTCGTAGCCGAAGTAGTGCTTGAGAAGCTGTTGTGGGGTGTCATTACTCATCGCGTCAATTGTCACGCTGAAACGGTTCCGCGAAAGGCTTCCGCGGTAAAATTTGCACCACCCCGTGGGGCTGGTTTGGGTTGGCCAATCTGAAATCCACGGTTTGCGAAGACAGGCAGCAATTTTGCATCCACGGGATCAATCGCGCATATTAGGCGGGCCGAAAGCGAAGCGTGCATTGGGAACCGACGAACGACACAACGGGACGACGTAACTGTGAGTGATGATTCGAGGATCGATTTTCAGGAAGTGGATGAAGGTGCTGGCGAGATCGAACTAACGCCGCCGGAGCTGTTCGCCGCGAATTTGATCGAATGGGCGCTGGAGCGGCACGTGAGTGATCTGTTCTTGTCGGATGTCGATGGGGCGGTGATGGTGACAGTCCGGCGGCTGGGAAGAATCGAGCCGGTGCGTCGATTCGCGCCAGCTTACGGGCATCGGTTGCAAGGTCACTTTCGCGTTCTTGCCGGTGCCGACGCGGGCGAAGCGGTGCGGCCGTCCGAAGGCCGTGGGCGATTGACAACGCCCGACGGATCGACCGCCCACTTGCGACTCAGTTGTGTCCCAACGGTTTTCGGCCACGACGTTGCCATCCGTTTGTTTGATCCACGCCGTGGGCGACGATCGATTCAGCAGTTGGGGATGGATACCGTTGATGTCCAGGCGATCGAACGTCTGGTGCGGCGTAAAAGCGGTCTGATCTTGGTGACCGGGCCCGTCGCGAGCGGCAAAAGCTGCACGCTGTATGCGATGCTGGACTACCTCAACAACGGCACCAAGAAAATCCATACGATCGAAGATCCCGTCGAACATCCCATTTCGGGGATCATGCAATCACAGGTCAATACGAAGCTAAAGATGGACTTCGCAGATTTGTTGACCGTGGTGCTGCGGCACAGTCCCGACGTGATCATGATCGGCGAAGTCCGTGACCGCCAAACGGCCAGGACGGCGGTGCGAGCCGGCGCGAGTGGCCAGTTAGTGCTGGCGACGGTGCACTCACGCAGTGCCGCCGAAGCGATCGAGATGATGTTGCAATATGAAAGCGATCACAAGTTTTTGTCCAGTTCGCTGTGCGGTGTGATCAATCAACGGTTGATTCGGCGTTTATGTCCGGAGTGTCGTCAGCCGTTTGAAATCACCGATGTCTATGAAGTTCCCGATCGGGTTCGGACCAGAATGGGACAAGATAATCCGACAGTGTTTACCGCAGGTCAGTGCAATACCTGTCACGATGGCGGGTTCGATCACCTGATCTCGATGCCCGAAGTGATGGTGGTGGATGATCAAATCATCAACGCGATCAGCAATCGTGCGACAGCAACGGAGATCGAATCGATCAGCATCACCAACGGGATGTTGACGCTGCCTGAAGTCGCGCTCAGTTATGTGATGCGAGGTCTGACATCAATCGACGAGGTCAACCAAGTGTTGAACGACCCCGTGCTGGCCGGTCTGGGCCGTCAGTGGAATCGCGAGTAGGTGGGGCAGCGGCATTCTCGCCGCTAGCCGCCGACATAGCGATCCACCAACGAACGGGCGCGGGGTAATTCGCTGGTTCCGTTGACGATCACTCTGCCATCACGAAACAGCGTCAGTTGTGTTTCAGAATCAATTTGGACACGCACAAAGAATCGTGATCGTTGTGTCGTGCCGATCTGCTTCCAGCGTTCTTCCATTGTCGCCAAATCGACTTGGCGTGTTTCGGCGGGAGTGATCTGCACCGCGTCGCGTCCGCACAGTGCCAGTTCGGTTTGACGTTGTTGGTCACCATCCAGGAATTCGAACTTGCGCCCGACACAGGCAACACAATCGGGCGAGAGGTCTTCGGTCAGGCGGATGCGCCGCGTGCGGTTGTGCCAAAAATCGATCGCCAAGACGTCTTGGGAAACCGCGTCACGGTTTCCGCTCAGCCACTTGATCGCTTCGGTCACTTGTAAACTTGCGATCGCATGCGTTGCCGATCCTAACACGCCGGCGGTGTCGCAAGTGTCGACGGCATCCGGTGGAGGCGGCGAGGTGACGAGGCAGCGAAAGCAGGGACGGGCTGCACCGTCGAACAGCCGCACTTGACCGGCGGCGCCTACGCATCCGCCGTGAACCCAGGCGGTGCCCGTCGACAGGGCCCAATCGTTCAGCAGAAAGCGGACTTGAAAGTTGTCGGTTGCGTCGATGACCAAGTGGGTGTCGTTCAGCAAGCCATGAATGTTGTCCGCTCGCACGTCGGCCGCTTGGGCGTCGACGTCGATCAGGTTGTTGATTTCTCGAAGACGCGATGCGGCCGCTTCGGCCTTGCTCGCACCTGTTTCGGCATCGTGTCCGTCGAACAGCGATTGCCGCTGCAGATTACTCCACTCGACAATGTCACGGTCAATGATTCGAATTCGTCCGATGCCGGCACGACAGAGCAGCTCTGCAGCGACGGTGCCGAGCGCGCCGCAGCCAAGCACTGCAACGTCGGCATCTTGCAAGCGTTGTTGGCCTTCGTCGCCGATCGGCGCGAATTGTTTTTGTCGGCAGTACCGGTCGTGAGTGTCGTTCGACATCAATGGCCGTGGTATCGGTAGGCGTGGCGGGAAACAGGGAATCGAGAGTCGATGATCAATCTAAAGCATCTGGTGGCGCGATCGGAAACGTTGCGACGAACGCGTCAGTTTTTTGATTCGCACGGGTTCTACGAAGTCCAGCCACCATGTTTGTCGCGGGACTGTGTCGTCGATGCGTACTTGGATCCTATTTCGATTTCGGTGGAGCGGCTAGGTGTTGCCGGCCCCAAGTTGGCGCCAGAGTATTTCCTGCAAACCTCGCCGGAATCAGCGATGAAACGCATGCTGGCTGCCGGCGCGCCGTCGATTTATTCGTTGGGGCCGGTATTCCGTGGAGCTGAGTTGGGGCGAAATCATAACCTCGAATTCACGATGCTGGAGTGGTACGAGGTGGGCGGCGACTACGAGTCAGCGATGCGTTTGACGGCGGACTATGTCCGTCCAATTTTGAACTGCGAGCGAATTGATCGGATGAGTTACCAGGCCGCGTTTTTGCAAACGGCCGGGATCGATCCGCTGGAGGCATCGGATGCGGACGTGGTCGAATTGGCTCGCGAGTTGATGCCGGGGATGTCACTAGCGGATGACGCGGACCGAGATGACTGTTTGGATTTGATCCTTTCGGAAAAGGTCTCGCCGGCGTTGGGAACGGAGCGGCCGGTGCTGCTGACGGACTATCCGCTTGCCCAGGCGGCGCTTGCCAAGACGTCACCGGCGGACTCACGTTGTGCGGCGCGGTTTGAGTTGTTTTACCAAGGCGTCGAGCTTGCCAATGGATATGACGAGTTGCTCGATGCGGCAGAGCTGGAGACGCGTTATCAAGACAACAACCGCAAGAGGGCTGCCAGTGGTCGTGAGCCGCTGAGCTGTCGCACAACCCTTATCGAGGCGATGCATGTCGGGATGCCTCGATGCAGTGGTGTGGCGCTGGGGTTTGATCGCTTGTTGATGTTGTCCGTGAAGGCAAGCGAATTGTCCGAAGTGATTCCCTTGCCGTTTGACCAAGCATGACGATTCTGACTGACCGGCGCAGCCGTCCTGTTGTCTTCAATGTCAGTGTAAAATGCGTTGATTCTCCGCCGTAGATGCTCAATAACGGCTACAATAAACGCGTCTCGAACGAATAAGGAGAAGGCCCGATGAGTGATGCGGTTACGCAAGGTGGAACCGGGATGCCGGTCAACACATCGCGAACAGAGCAGCCACAGGTGCAGACGCCGCGCAGCGGTCGCTTGGGCGTCAACGCCGCCTTCTTGCAAGAGATCAAAGAGGACAACCGTCATCTGAAGGATCTTTGGGATCGTTTGTTACCGCTGCTTTCTCATCCCGAGACGTCGCTCAACCACTGGGGTGAAATCATCGCCGCATTGGCGGAGCTTCGCGATCAACTGGCGATTCACTTTTCGCTGGAAGAAGCCTACGGGTACTTTGACGACGCCGTCGATGTCGCGCCACATTTGAGTGTCGAAGCAGAGTCGTTGAAGGGCCAGCACAGCGGGTTGTTCGCGCAAATCCGTGACCTTGCGGACCAGTTTGCCGAAGTCGATTTGCAGCGCGACGGACAGGTCGATAAGGTGCTTCGCAAATTCCAAGCCTTTCAGGCCGAATTTCAATCGCACGAAGAATCAGAGTTGAAGCTGATACTGAATTCCTTCGACGATGACATCGGCGTTGGCGATTGAATCGGAGTTGCTGCAGGCCCGTAGTAAGCCGCGGTCGTTACGAACGATTGTCGATTTGGGGGTGAGCCCCTGCCCTTAGTGAGGTGCCAGCTGGCGATCAGTTCGGACTGCCCGGTTAGTCCCCTTTCGAGTGGCTGCGCGGTATTCGGAGCAGGCGACCAAGCAGTAGTAGCAATTGCGACTAGGTGGCGGGTGAGGCTGATTGTCGGAAAAACTGAAAACCCCGTGTTTGACGAGGTTCTAGCGGCTCCAGACGCCTCGCGACCCAACGCGAAAAATGCTAGAATCGGGATTCGAAATGCAGCCCTTCGGGCCATGCCCGACGCGGGTATCGGACCGGAGGTGCGACGACGATTTTCCGCCTCCTTGATAGGGTTCTATGAGCGACGCCTCCTCCCCAGAACCGGCCGATTCCGAACCGATCGATTCCGAACCGATCGATTCGACGCCAGCGTCCAATCCTGCGACCACGTCCACGCCTGCGGCGAACGAGCAGTACACCGACGAGGACTTGAAGCACCTTTCCGACTTGGATCACGTGCGCAAGCGTCCCGGGATGTACATCGGTGACACGTCGACTCGGGGGCTTCACCACTTGGTCTACGAAGTCGTCGATAACTCGATCGACGAAGCCATGGCTGGCTTCGCGACGAAAGTCTCTGTCGTCGTTCACACCGACGGTAGTGTGACTGTCGAAGACGACGGCCGCGGCATCCCCGTCACTCAGCACAAAGAGCTGTCTGTCGAAATGGGCCGCGAGGTCAGCACCCTCGAAGGTGTGATGACGGTCTTGAAGTTCGGCGGGAAGTTCGAAAAAGGTGCCTATCAAACCTCCGGCGGTCTGCACGGCGTCGGTGTCACCGTCGTGAACTTCCTCAGCCAATGGGCGGAAACCGAAGTCAGCCGTGACGGTTACACCTGGAGCCAGGAATACGAACGCGGAGTCGCTACCGGCCCAATTACCAAGGGACGCGAGACCAGCAAGACTGGAACCAAAACCACGTTCAAAGCGGACTCGCAGATCTTCAGCGTGACGAAGTACAGCTTCGACACTTTGAACAAACGACTGCAAGAGCTCGCGTTCTTGAACAGCGGCGTCCGCATCACGTTCTTGGACGAACGCAACGGCGAAGGCGGCGACTATCGCTACGATCGCGGGATCACCGAATTCGTCGAGCACCTTAACCGCGCCAGCGATCCGCTGCATGCGGATGTGATTTCGATCATTGGCGAAAAGGAAGGCTGCCAGTACGAAATCGCGGTGCAGTACAGCACCGAGTACACCGAAAACGTCCAGTCGTACGTCAACAACATTCACACCATCGAAGGTGGAACGCACGTCAGCGGTTTCCGGGCCGCGTTGACACGGACGCTGAACAACTACGGCAAGAAAGAAAACTTGCTGAAGAACACCGCGTTAACCGGTGATGACATCCGCGAAGGCATCACCGCAGTCATCAGCGTTCGTGTTCCTCATCCACAGTTCGAAGGGCAAACGAAGACCAAGCTGGGCAACAGCGAAGTCGAAGGCATCATTGCCGCAGGTGTCGGCGAACAGTTGGCCAAGTACCTGGAAGAAAACCCACGGACCGCCAAATCGCTGGTCCGTAAAGGTCTGTTGGCGTCGGAAGCACGTGAAGCGGCACGCAAGGCGAAGGACTTGCTCCGCAAACGAAAAGACGCACTCGGCGGTGGCGGCTTGCCCGGCAAGCTACGTGACTGCATCAGCAAAGACATGAAACGCTGCGAGTTGTACTTAGTGGAAGGTGACTCGGCGGGTGGATCCGCCGAGGGTGGCCGGATGCGTGACTACCAAGCGATTTTGCCACTGCGCGGTAAGATCATCAACGCTTACAAAAGTCGCGAAGACAAGGTTTTGGCCAACGAAGAAGTCCGATCGATGATCCAAGCGATCGGGACCGGCATCGGCAACGACCAAGACATCTCCAAGCGTCGGTACAACAAAGTCGTCGTCATGACTGACGCGGACGTTGACGGTAGCCACATTCGCACCCTGCTTTTGTGTTTCTTCTATCGTCAAATGTACCAGTTGGTTGCCGACGGGCACGTTTATGTTGCCCAGCCGCCGTTGTTCCGTGTGACCCAAGGGCGCAATAAGTACTACGTCCAAACCGACGAAGAAATGAAAGGCCAGTTGCTCGAACGCGGTTTGAATGACACCGTGTTCGAAGCCGAGGATGGACGTCGTGTCGAAGGCGACGACATGCGAAAGCTGTGCTCCGCTTTGGCCGCGATCGAAGACGCGATCATGGCACTCGAACGCCGTGGTGTTTCGTTGCGTGTGCACGCACTTCGCTTGGATCCTGTGTCAAACAAGCTGCCCGCCTGGTTGCTGACCTATGCCAACGAAGAACACTGGTTCCACAGCACCGACGAAGTTCAAGAACACCTCAACGCCAACGGTTTGGTGTTGGACGACGAGGCGAGTCAGTCGGAACCTGCCGAAGGCGAAGAGAACGCCGAAGCAGCTGAGACACAGGAACAAGAAGAGAAAAAGCAAATCGCTCATTTGGCCGAATTGCACGAGGTTCGCACGATCAACAGCGGCCTGAAAGATCTCGCTGTCCTGGCATTCTCGATCGACGATTTGATCCCTGCCGACCGAACCGGGATGACCACCCCGCGATTCGAGCTCGTCCGTGGTGAGGATCACCGCCGGCCGCTGGAAGACCTTCGCGACTTGCTGACCGAAGTCCGTGCGGCGGGTGAAAAAGGTCTGCAGGTGACTCGCTTTAAAGGACTGGGCGAAATGAACGCGGAGGAGCTCCGCGAAACGACCCTGGATCCGGCCAACCGAACCCTCGTCAAAGTGAACATGAAGGACGCCGGTGCGGCGGACGAAATGTTCCGCTTGCTGATGGGCGACAAGGTCGAACCGCGTCGCGAATTCATCGAAAAGCACGCGTTGGACGTCCGTAATTTGGACGTTTAGCGGAAAGAAAGTGTGTCAGGCTCGTTGCAAGGCACCTGCCTTGCAACGCACTCAACGAAGACTCAATGGCGGGTTCTGCCTGCCACGAAAGGACACGACGGGTACTTCTTTTATCAGGCCGATCGCCGCTTCGAGGCACGATGATCTGGCCACCGGTTACTGACGGCGGGCTTCGTTCAGCATGCTAACGATTTCTGCGTTGATCAGCGCCGATGGCAATGCATAGGTAACGACGCGACCGGCACGTGCGATGTTGATTCCGATCACATCGCCTTCGGAATCCAAGATTGGGCCGCCGCATTGGTTCGGGGCCAGCACGGTGTCGTGCTGGATCACTTGATCAAAGCCACTCAACCTCGCGTTGCGTGGGCCGTTGACTTTGGCGTCGTTCTTTGACTCCATCAAAATCGCTTGGTCTCGCATCCGAGCAGCCAGCTCGATGGTGTCGTCGCCGCGAAGGATCAGAAGCTCGACAACTTCGCCGGGGTAGAATCGCCCCAGTGTCGAGATTGCCGAACGCGATCCTTGCATCTGTTCGCCATTGATACGCAGGATTTTATCACCGTCTTGAAGTCCGGCATCAAACGCTCCGCTGCTGGGGACGACCCGTTGGACGATTGGCGGTTCGGTTGCACCATCATAGAACGTGACCCCTAATCGACCGCGGTGTCCGACGTGGCGAGCGCCGACGCCGAGGGTTCCAATCCCAATGCTGTTTCCGTCGTTATCCGGCGTGATGACGAAGCTGCCCGTTTGGGGCTCACTCGTTTCGAAATTTGCGGGCCGGATGTCCCAGGTATCTGGTTCGCTGCCTTCGAGCTTTAGAAGGGCCAGATCGTTTGCCGGTCGAACGGCCGAGACGCGGGCCGGGACTTTCTTGCCGCTGGGGACGCGAACAGAAATCGGCGCGGCGCTCAGTTCGCTGAACTTCGTAATCGCATAGCCATCTTCACTGACGATGGTCCCCATGGCCACGATTCGGCCACCGGAGAACACTTGGATAATGGATTGTTCGACGCTTTCGGAAAGTGGCTGAATCAGGCGCATCATTTCGGCGCCGTCACGCGATTCGATTTCCGGTTGGCGCGACGCCCAGCGATGTAGCCATGATTCTTGTGCCATCGCTTGCGACGACGTGAAGCAAAGCAGTGCGGTGGCGACGGCAGAAGTCCAGCCTTGGCGTTTCATCAGCATTCTGGGGTGATTGTCCATGTCGTACGAAAAAGACCTAACCTGTGAATCGGTCGAGCTAGTCACCGCTGCGTCCGATCTCTACTGTCATGCGAATGATTTGATTTTGTCGGCGAAGGACGATCAAAACACGTTCGCCAGGCATCGTGTCGTCAACGGCCTCCTTTAATGATGCGAAGTCGGTCAGCTCTTTCTCGCCGAACTCTAAAATCACGTCACCAACTTGGATGCCTGCTTTGTCGGCGGGTGAGCCTGGGGCGACTTGGCTAATCAAGGCAGTCAGGTCGGATCCCTTTCCTGAAACGCCAAGGGTAGGTTTGAAGTTTGGTAGGTATCCCCAAGCTTTTCCCTTGAGCATGCCTTCCCAAGAGGTGTCGTAGTGGTCGATCGGGACGTGCAAGTTGTCGGCGACGTCGTTACCGATTCGGCTGTGCACCGCGATTAGTTCACCAGCCAGGTTAAACAGCGGACCGCCACTGTCACCACCAATCAACGCACAGTCGGTTCGGATGACATCTCTGGAAACCTCAAGCAATCGTCCGACGCGGACAACCGCCCCTCTGGCGGCATCGTAGCCGCCGGGGTGTCCCATCGCGATGCACCACATGCCAGGTTCCAGGTTCTTGCTTTTTCCCAAGCTGGCGTAGGGCCATGGTGTTCCGTCGCCTTGATCTGGATCAATCCGAAGCATGCCGGCGTCGACCGAGCGGTTCATGCCAAGCGTGGTCGCGGTGACGCGGCGTCCATCGCTCAGGGTCACGATCGCCGTTTTTCCAGGTCGGATCGCCACGTGGGCGGCGGTAAAGATATAGCCTTTGTTCGAAATCAGCACGCCGCAACCCTGGGCCGCGCCGATGCGAATGCTGACGGTGCATTTTGCGGCCAGTTCAGCGACTAAGCGTTGCTGACGCTCCATGATTCGCAATGTTTCTAGCGAGCCGGGCGTTCCGCCTTCGTACAGCAGTTCCTCAAGGTCTTCTGGAACGGAAACTTGAGTTCCTTCCGAAGGCAGCTTGCGGACGAAGTGGCTGGGGGCGGAAGTGGACGAGCTGGCAGCGATTGGCGTCTGCTTGAGCGGCTGTTCGCCGAAACCGGGACGGATCGGGCCGATCGATGGCCTCGTGTCACCCGTTTGCTTGGGGACAGCTGGCGGGCCAAAAATGTCATCGAGAGGGGGTTGTTGGACGAGTCGCTGCTGGGTTTGCGGTTTTTTGTCCGTTTCAACGCTGTCCGATTCCCAACGATATCCTGCAGAGACGTTTTGGTTTGCCGATGCCGTCGATTGTGGCAGGGTCGATTGCGACAGTGCAGAAGACTGGGCGGATACAGACGGCGTGCTCGCCCATGCCGCCGCTAAAACCAAACATGCAGGCAGGGTTGCCAGGAATGCCCCGAGACCTGCAAACTGCCGTCTGAGTGAATTCTGTCGATAAAAAATCAAAGCGGTCCCTCGTGGGTGGCACCAAGGGCACCGATTTTTTCGGGCCCAGTCAAGTTTTCGCTCGCTCAGCAGCACGGATCGTTAAGGCCAGCGCGAACGGGTTCGGCATGGCCATGCTGTGCGTGGAGTCCCATTGTAGCCAACCTGTGTTCAAAGGCGAAAAACAGATGCAAATTGCAACGTCAAATGGCGAAAAGGACGTGCTGGTGGTTGGGGCAGGCTATCTAGGAAAGCGAGTCGCCCGACTGTCTCAACAATTAGGTTATCGCGTATTCGCGACGACGCGGCATCGCGATCGATTTGACGAGCTAAAACGGGATAGATTCCATCCGATTTTGCTCGATTGGAATGATTCCCGGACATTTAGTGAACAGGATCCCCCCCAGGGCGAAACGGTCACCATTTCCGGGCAAACTTTCGCCCCAGGATTGCGAGTGTTGGTTGCAGTCGCCTATGACCCTCGCGGTTTGGGGGCCAAGCCGGTATCACGATACGATTCCCAGGTCCTTGGGCTGCGACGATTACTGCGGCATTTGCCCAGCGACGCGCTGGTGTCCTACGTCAGCACGACCGGGGTGTATCACCAACGAAACGGCGAATGGGTGGATGAAACGTCCACGACCCATCCAACACGCGAGGCTGCGGCAGTGCACCTGCAAGCCGAGCAAGAGTTGCATCGTAACCGTCCGAACGGCAAGTTCTTGGTTTTGCGTTTGGCAGGAATCTATGGACCGGGGCGGATCCCGCGCGTGGCGGATATCGCTTCGGGAAAGCCGATTGAAGCAAATCCGGACACCTATCTGAATCTGATTCATGTGGACGACGCAGCAAAAATTTGTCTGCGTTCGTGGGATTACCTCGATTCGCACTCCTTTCAAGGGGCGTCGATGCAGCAACGATTGATGCTGGTGGCGGATCATTACCCCGTGGCGCGTGGCGAGTTTTATCGTGAAGTTGCTCGCCAAGTCGGTGGGCCCAGCCCGAGCTTCGTTCCGCCGGCGGCTACGACAAGCCCGCGGCGTCGCGGTGAGGCCAACAAGCGAATTTGCAATCGCAAAATGGCCCGGTCGCTAATGTCAAACTTGGCCTTTCCGGACTATCGGCAAGGTCTAGTAAGTGCGTTGGGTTGACCGCTACACTGGCCAGCCGACTGACTGACCACGTATCTTATCCCCTGCGCAAATTCGTTCCCTGCCGCCTTTTGGAATTGCACTTCCGTGTGGCGTTCGCGGTTGAACTGGAATTGCAATACAAAACCGATGCTTGAACGAAATCCGATCTATCCCGGTATCATTGAACTGAACTTCCAAGCCCGCGAAGTCTTGGGGTGCAACGTTTATCTTTTGTATGACGCCGATGAGTGGGCGCTTGTTGATATCGGATACGAAGAAACCGTTGATGATTTCATCGATATCATCCGCGAGTTGGATTTTCCGCTGTCCCAGTGCAAAACGTTGATCGCGACGCATGCCGACGTCGACCACATCCAGGGGCTGGCCAAGATCAAGAATATTTTGAAGACCAGTGTGACGGCGCACCCGCACGCGGTTCGTCCGCTCGCCGAAGGGGACACGCTGTGGACGCTGGCGGAGATCGAAGCCCAAAACCTGAAAATGGACATGCCAAAGGTTGATGTCGAGCATCAAGTCAACGATGGCGACATTATTAAAGTTGGGGCGTTGGAAATCGAAGTTTGGCATACGCCAGGGCACACCAACAGCCAGTTAGCGTTCCGAGTCGGTGACATGCTGCTAAGCGGTGACAACATCTATCGCGATGGCTGCATCGGTGCAGTGGATGCCCACCACGGGAGCGACATCAAGGCGTTTATTAAATCGTTGGAGCGGATTCGTGATAGCGATGTGAAGTGGTTGGCACCCAGTCACGGGCCAATCTTCCGCAACGACAAAGACTTTATGAATCGTACGATTGATCGCGTGCGTGGTTACCTGAAAATGGCCGACTTCGGAACACTCGCCGAGTCTTGGCCGCTGATGGATCAGTGGGACGACGAAGTCGCCGAAGGGATCTTGCCTGACGGCCTTCGTTAGTTTTGATCAGGCGTCCTTCCATCCGAAGGTAACGACACCTTCGGATCGATTTTTGGGATCACGCTCGACGATACCATTCGCGCTGTCAATCACCGCACAGCGTTGAAGGTCTTCGGCGTAACCGACACGCAGCAGGTTTCGTCCGCCGAGTGAAAGTCCGAGCGATTCCGCTAGCGGTTTGCCGGTCGCACAAGCCTGTTGCCAGGACGCCCAAGCCATTCGTGCCGAATCATCGACCTTGTTGGACGTGTCTCGCTGCATTAGCCCGTCAACAATTGCCCCGGCTAGCAAGACGTCTTCATAGCTGATTTGCCCTTCGGTGCCGGCACAGACGATCAGCAAATCCTGTTCATCTGCCACGCTATTGACCGTAGCGGTCAGGTTTAAAAACGATGCGATCAGCAATCGCTTCGCATGTTGAACCGCAGCGATCGCTTTGGTTCCATTGGTGGTCGTTAGCAGCACGTGACGGTTGGCAACCACGCTGGACGGATATTCGGCGGGCGAGTTTCCGAGGTCAAATCCCTTAATCGGCACACAAGCTCGCTCGCCACAAAGCAGCGGCCGCAGGTGCGGGGCAGTTCCATCGGCAAGCTCGCGTGCCAAGTCGACTTCGCCGCACGTCTGCAAGCTGGCGGCTCCATTTCGTCCCGCCGTCGTCATCACGCTTGTTGCACGCAACACGTCGATCACAATCGCGCACCGCAACGACTGTGTCTCGTCTTGTCGCAGATCTGAGGTGATCAATGAGGGTAGCAATGCGACCGAGATTGACTGTTTCATTAAACCATCCGCATCGATTTCCAGCGTCCGCTGATGAAACGCATTGCCATCGCGGCAGCAAGCGTCCAGATCCATGCGGTGATGACCCACCACCACAAGTACAACGAATCCTGATGGTCGTCGATTAGGATTCCGATTCCGATTGCCGAGACACTGACAATTGCCCCGGTCAGCAGCACAAACCAAGTATCACCGGCGCCTTTGAGGGCCGCAGCCAAGATCAGTTGGACCGCGTCGAAGACGACATACGCAGAGACGAACCCCAGCAAAGTGCTTGCAATCACGATCGCCGCATCGGAATTGGGATCGGTTGGCCCAAGCCGATAAAGCGAGAGGAGCCAATCGCCAGCGGCAAGGTACATCGCGACCCACGAAAGCGAATACGTCAGCGAGATTAGCAGAGCCGCGATTGTGGTTCGCATCGCAAACGCAGGGCCGTTTTGCAGCAAATGACGACCTGCCAAAACGCTGGTTGCAATCGCGACACCGACCAAGGGGATGAATGCGATCATGTTAAAGTTGATCGCCATCGTTGTCGCGCGAAGCGGGATGTCGCCCAGCTGTCCAATCTTTAAAACGATGATTGTGAACGAGCTCGCTTCGGTTAGATACATCAACCCGCTCGGCAGGCTGAAGTAGACGAAGTTCCACAACACTTTCATGTCGAAGCAAAAGCCGCTGCGCATTCCATAACGTTCGCGGTACTCCTGCTTGAAGAGGATCGCGGCATAGCAAACGACCTTGAACCAAAACGCCAGCACGCTGCCAATTGCTGCGCCGGTAATCCCCATCGCCGGAAAACCCGCGAAGCCGAAGATCAACACTACATCCAAGACGACATTCAGCAGGCCACTGGCAATCGAAACCCACATGATCACGGACGTTCGCTCGGTCCCGCTAAAAAATCCGCTGAGTGCCGATTCGATCACCAGCCCTAATCCGCCGAGCATCAGCCACCGCAGATACGTTGCTTCTGCGGGGATTAGCGTTGGGTCTTGCCCGGCAAACGTGAATAGGCCTTCGGCATACAGTCCGGCGACGACAAACCACGGCGACGTGATCAATGCCATCCAGAGAGATTGCCAGAGCAGTCGCCCGATCTTGTGTTCTTCGTTGTTTCCGATCAGTTGTCCGATCACCGCACCGGTCATCGAAGCGGCACCGACGGGAACACAGACCAATACCCAGAACAAATTTCCTCCGGCCATCGATGCGCTCATCGAGACGCCATCAAAAAAGCCAAGTAGCGTTCGGTCGGCAAACAGGACGATCGAAAACATCCCGGTGCTGACCATCAACGGCAGCGCCACCCGGAACACTTCGCTCGCGGCACCACGCATCGTCGTCGGTGCCGGTAACTCATCACGCTGTTGTGAGCCGTCCCGTTCAGACGAGTCGTCGCCGGGAACCGGTCGGTAGCCACTAACGGAATCCTTTTCGGTTGCCACCGTTGCTGGCTCGGAGGCTTGGGCATCGCCCGGTTGGGCGTTCACTGAGCTCACGGAAAGCGGCCTGGGTGAATTTTTGCAACACCCACGGCAAACAGCATCCCGGCAAACAGTCCGCCCAGGTGTGCGCCGTTGGCGATGTGATCGATCAGAAAAATACAGATCACCAAGTATCCGAGCAGGAACGCGACGTTCGCTGGCGAGATATCGATCGGGTAGCTTCGTGAAAGCATCGGCCGAATCCAAAGGTAACCGAACAAGCCGATCACGCCGCCCGATGCGCCGATCGCAGCATGCGAGCCGGCGAGACCATGCAGGATTGGGGGCAAGGATTCTTCGGGCGGGAGTGAGATTTGGAAAATCATCCCCGCCATCGCGCACGCCATGAAGAGGACCGCCAGGAAAACGGAGCCTTCGATGCGTTCGATTGCGGAGCCGAGGAAAAACAACGCCATCATGTTGAAGGCTAGGTGAAAGGTGTTTCCGTGCAGGAAGATTGGCGTGACGAAACGCCAGACTTCGCCTTTCTTGATCGATGCGTACGGATCCCCGTCGATCATGTAGTCGTCCATCGAAACGAACGACAATGCATTACGGACCGTTTCCTCACTGGAAGGTTCGCCTGGAATTCCGGAACGTTGTGGTCGGTCGAATCCGGTCGAAAAACTGGCCAGGACAGACAACGCAATGATGGCAATGACAACCGGAGTCGATTGCTGGCGAGCACCGAACGCGGGGCGGCCTCCACGTGGCGTAGAGTGTTCGACTTTTTTAACCAGCTTTTTTTTACGGATCTCCTCCGAAGCTTTCTCTTGGCGAAGTTGGTTGGCTTGGCTCGCAACCTTGTATTTTTCGGCTTGAGGATTGTCCTGGAAGGACTTCAGCTCCTCTCGGGCGCGGTCAACCTGTTCTTCATCACGGATCCAAAGCTCGCACTGCGTCGCCACCTCGTTTGCCAAAGATTGCGACTCGGATTGAGGTGGTTTCTCGATATTGATGCTGCAATCGATCGACTGGGTAAACAGGTAGTCGGCAAAACGACGCGCTTGGTCTGGATTCGTGAGAGTGCCGATACGGCGCATGAAAACTTGGTTGCTAAGGGTGTGTGGACAGCCACAGGAGGGGCTGCGGGGCCCCGTTGATCTCGGTTTTGCGGTGTCGAAACGCCGAATTGTTGTCGATCGTCACGGGGGTGGACGACGATAAGACTTGCCGCAGCAAGGGCTGCGCTGAATACTATGACGGGTAGTTGGAGCAGTCGCTACGCGATCTGCCGGAAAGATGTGGAATACCCTTTCCCGCAACTACACTAACAACGAAACATTCGATTCGTCCACATTACGAAGGTAACGCTGCCATGGCAGTCAAATTGAGCGAACGCGCCGCTCAGGAAGTTGAGCGATTCCGCCAGGAACACGATTTTGGAGACGACATGGTCCTCCGCATTGAAGTTGCCGGCGGCGGATGCAGCGGATTTGAATACCGTCTGAACTTCGACGACAAGTTTGACGACAAAGCGGACTCGAAGTACGAAAGCCACGGCGTCGCTGTCGTTGTCGACAAGAAAAGCGCCCTGTACCTCGATGGAACGACCGTCGATTGGTACGAAAGCCTGGAAAAGCAAGGCTTCACGTTCGACAACCCGAACGCAACGAAAACCTGCGGCTGCGGCAGCTCGTTCCAAGCCTAATCGGCCAAATCAAACTCCAATCCTCGTCCACGATTGCGTAGTGGACGAGGCGACGAGTCCTCCTCGAAACACCGTGGACGAGGCGACGAGTCCTTCTTTGCCCAACTTCTCCTGGGCGTCCCAGTTTGCGGTCAACAACCCGTGCTTAGCAAAGCTCTCATCGGTTTGATTCGCATCTATCAGCGGTACATCAGCCCGCTCTTCCCACCCCGCTGTCGGTTCCAGCCTTCGTGCAGCCAGTACGCGTTGGAGTCGATCCGCAATTGCGGCCCGCTGAAGGGTTGTTTTTATGCGGCGGTGAGACTTTTGAAGTGCCACCCACTGCATCCAGGTGGCCACGATCCGCCACCGCAAAAGTCGCCCGGAAAGTCGGCTGACTGACCACGTGTGATCCGCCGAGCGGCATTCGATTCTCCAAGCAGCGGCGTTTCACCGATGAATTGCGGCGTTTCGCGAAATCGATGGACTTTTGTGCATTCAGGGAAGCTGGGAATTTTGCGTCAGTTCGATTCACCGGTTCGCTTCGCCGGAACCATCGCTGTCGGTGGTGCGTCGAACGTAGCGTGTCAAAAGGTACCGGTTGTGACGGATTTCCTCAGCCCAAGCACGGTCGCTTGCCGAATGCCCCAACTGCAGCCGTGATGGAGTTGAAAAAACTTGCACGGCAGCTTTCCTAGAGTACCCGCTTAACACGTGTGCTCACACAACACCTGTACCCGCTGCCTACGTAGCCGCGTCACGGCGAGTTCCCCCTCAAGTCGATCCCCGCTTCAAGGCGAGCCTTGCTGTTTAGTTGAGCTTAGGACGAATTGGTTTCTGCCCGGTATTTGGGCCGCAGGCTGGTTAGTCCGCTCGTCGACGAATTTCACCGAATTTGGTTATCAAAGATGTCTAAAGGTCGCAACCAATCTGCCCGCCGAAACCAGCTTTCACGTTTGCTCGGCGATCTTATCGGCGCCTCGAAGCATGATGGCACCGCGCGACGCGGCGGTTCTGCAAAGGCGATCCCGCGGCCACGTCGCAACCAGCGTTTGGTACTTGAGGGTTTGGAGACACGACAGTTGCTCGCCGGTGACGTCGCAGGGCTGGACGAAAGCATCTTGGGGCCTGTCGACACCCGCGACACATCCGGTGAGGTGGCGTTGATCGCGAGTGCTTCGCTGACGACCAATACAGCCGCCGAAGGCGAAGCGGCACCCGACTTGGTTCAGTTTGCCAAAGACCTCACCGCGGCGGACGTCAAGTTTTTTGGCGCGAATTGGTGCCCGGCGTGTTCGGAGCAGAAAGCGTTGTTTCAAGACGGCTACAAATACCTACCGTTCATTGAGGTCACGAATCCTGACCGCACGATCGGGCAGATCGGAACCGACAACAACATCACCGCATATCCCACTTGGGTCTTTCCAGACAACAGCCGCGAAACCGGCGTGTTGACGCTGCAACAGATCAGCGACCGCAGTGGCGTGCCCATTCCGACAAGTGAGGATCCGACCTTCGCCGATATCGGTGATCAAACGGTGCTGATCGGATCTCCCCTGCACATTCCCGTTGACGCTTACGATCCGAATGGCGGGCCGTTGACCGTCACCGTATCGGTTGCGGACCCCAGTTTGTTGGACGCGACGGTACTGAGCGGCAACCGTTCGATTCGGATCGATATGGAAACCTATGGCGACATGGTGTTCCAATTGTTTGAACAGCGTGCTCCGCTGGCGACCGGCCGGGTGATTGAGTTGGCAGAGGACGACTTTTATGACGGAATCATTTTCCACCGCGTGGACGATGGCTTTGTGATCCAAGGTGGTGACCCGACGGGGACCGGTTCGGGCGGATCGACTTTGGGTGACTTTGACGACGATTTCAATCCCGAACTGCAACACAACCGAACCGGCGTGCTGTCGTTTGCCAAGTCATCCGACGACACGAACGATTCGCAGTTCTTCGTCACCGAAGTGCCGACGCGTTTCTTGGACTTCAACCATAGTGTCTTTGGCCAGTTGATCGAAGGCTTTGACGTTCGTGAGGCGATCAGCAATCACGCGGTCAATTCATCGGATCGTCCCACGACGGACATCGCGATCAATACGATCGACGTGTTCAACGATACCGAGAACGGGCTGATCATGTTGAAGCCGGTCGGGAATAGTGTCGGGACAACGAACGTGACAGTGACGGTGACCGATGGTGATGGAAACACGCACAGCGAGACGTTCGAAGTCGATGTCGCCAACGATACCGCGAACAGTCAACCCTACCTGAGCAATTCGGTGACCACTGATGCGGAGTATCCCGCTGGTCAGGCGGCGAATCTGCAGTTGGTGAGCGTCGATGTAGAAGGCGATGCGGTGACGTATTCGGCGCAAGTCGTTTCGACAGGGACGGGGGCAACCGCGTCGGTGAATCAAAGCGGTTTGCTGACCGTCACCCCTGCGCAAGGCTTCACCGGTACTGTTCAAGTCAACGCCCGCGTCCAGCCTGGGCCAGGTGTGACCGGTAACAACAGCGGCGACAACGACAACCAGGTCTATACGTTTAATTTCGTGTCCGGCGATGGCCCTGCGGCACCGTCATCGATCGATCTTCGAACCAGCAGTGACACCGGAAGCAACGGAACCGACAACATCACCAATGCCGGTACGTTGGCATTTACGATCGGTGGTGTGAGCAACGGTGCGACGGTCGAACTGATCAACACTCAAACCAACGCGGTCTTGGGTGCGGCAACGGCCAACGGGACCAGTGTCACAATCACGACGAATAACTTTGCGGCTTTGGGCGATGGCGTGTACACCGTTGCCGCTCGTCAGACCGTCAATGGCGAAACGAGTACCTTGTCGTCGACGATGCAAGTGACGTATGACACGACCGCGCCTGCTTCCGTAATCGGTGGTGTAGCGACAAGTGCGAATGTCGGTCGTCCATACACGACGGATCTAAACAGCGCCGAAGAGGGTTCAGTCGCTTATGTTCTGACCCAAGCTCCGACGGGCGCGACAATCAATTCGAGCACCGGCGTGATTACTTGGACGCCAGACACCGGAGATATCGGAGACAATACTTTCACGGTGCGTACGACGGACTTGGCTGGCAATGCGACGACGGAAAGCTTTACCGTTGGTGTCGCGGACGAGCCGCTTGCCGAAGTGAAACTGGTGGCCCGTGATACCGATGGAAACATCATCACCAGCTTGGAAGTCGGCGAAGAGTTTGTATTGGAGTTGGTGGGTGTCGATGCCCGTGGCAGTTTTGACCGCGTCGGGGTCTTCGGTGTGTACGCGGACATCCTGTTCGATTCTGACATCATCGAGCCGGTCAGCGGTAGTTCGATCGAATATGTGGGCAAGTTCACGCTTGGACCAACTGGCACGTTCTCGGACGGCTTGATCGACGAAATCGGCGCGTCTGCAACATCGACGACCGCCTCAAACGAAGCGGAATCTTTGATCGCTCGCGTTCAGATGAAGGCCGTCGGTAGCGGGACGGTTAACATCCGTAGCGAAGAAGCAGACGGAACGGAGAAGGTTCTGCTGTATAACATCGATGACAACATCCCGTCAGAAGATGTGTTTTATGGAAGTTTGAGTTTGGCTGTCGGATTGACGTTCACCCTGAACGATGACAGCACGACCATCGCCGAAGACTCCGGCGCGGCGACGATCGACGTACTGGCCAACGACACGGCGGCAAGCGGGGACACGTTGTCGATCTATTCAGTCACCCAGCCTAGCGAAGGCGGCACGGTCACGATCAGCAACGGCCGCCTGGTGTTCACGCCGACCGCAGACTTTAGCGGTACCGCGACCTTTACATATCGCGCCGGAACGAGCACCACGACCCAGGATGTCGCGACTGTCACGGTAACTGTGACGGGCGTGAACGATCCGCCAACCGGCGTCAACGATTCGTTTACCGTCGATTCGAATTCCAGCAACAATTCGTTGGACGTGTTGGCAAACGATTCGAGTGCACCTGATAACGGCGAAACGTTGACTGTCACCGCGGTCAATTCCAACACCAGCGGGGCGTCGGTCTCTGTCGCATCCGGCGGCACCCGAGTGAACTATACGCCACCGACGAACTTCACCGGAACCGATACGTTTACCTACACGCTCAGCGATGGGACCTCGACCCAAGAGGTGACGGTCAGTGTCTTGGTCACGTCCTCGGACGATCCGCCAACGGCAACCAATGACAGTTTCAATGTCAACGAAGACGCTGCCGAAGCGACCTATAACATTTTGGCGAACGATCAACGCGATGGCGACAACCAATCGTTCGTGATCGACAGTGTCGCGACGCCTAGCCAAGGCGGTACGGCACGAATCAGCAGTGACGGAAGTACGTTCTTCTATGAACCTGCGGATAACTTCTTCGGGACTGAAACTGTTGTTTATACGATTCGTGATACTGGCGGCGGATTGGCAAATGCGACTGTGACGTTCACTGTCGCGGCGGTTAACGATCCGCCACCGGTGTTGAATGACACCGTCAGTGTGAATCAGGCCAGCACACCAACAATCGTTCTGCGTTTATCAGACTTGCCAGAAAATGTTGATGGTACTTCCGAAACATTGACATTTACCAATCTTGGGACGCCAACCAATGGCGGTACCGTCGCGATCGATTCGTCCGGGAACATCACGTACCGGCCTTCCAGCGCTTCGTTCTCTGGAACAGACACGTTTACTTACCGGGTCAGTGACGGGACGACGACTAGCACGGGAACGCTCACCGTCCAGGTCGAAAACTTCGCGGAACGTTCGATCCGTGTTCGCTTCAATGGGTCGAATGCACTCTCGGTTGTTGGAAGCGTGCGGTTGGTCGGAACTGATACTCTTGGTAACAGCGTCGACATCGGAGCGAGCCTCGACAGTGCGGACTCGTTGTTGTTTGACTCGGTATTGCCTGGTGACTACGCGATCGAGATTCCCGCGGTGCCGTTTTACCAGGGGGCTGAGCAAGCCCAACGTATTGAGTTGACGAGTGCACCCGACGATGGTGACACCGTCGTCGAAGCCTCGTTGGGACGTATGAAGGCGAAGTACCTATCGGTGCGGGATTGGTTGCGATCGTCACCAAAGCAAGCGGCGTTCATTGCCGTTGAACCTGGCAAGACGGCAGTGTCGACAGAGCTATCGGAAGGGGCGTCGGATTCGATCACCGAAGCAGAATTGTCGCTCAATTCTGCGGGAACTCAGATCACCATCACCGGCAAAGACAGCTCCGATGATGATGTGACGGCGACCGTTTCCACTTCGCGCCGTGACTTGGTACAGCAGCGTGGCCAAATCGGAAATCTGCGGTTCTATCGCGTGAACGTTGATGACGCGGTCCTCAACTACACCGAGGTCGCATCGGCAAGTGCGGTTGCAGCGTCGGGAAGCGGTGAGGGCGAAAACATCGCCGCATTGTCCGCAGCGGACGCGGTGACGAGCGAGGTCGTCTCGGGTGAAACACAAACTGCCGCGTCGACGCTCGCCACCGAGAACGAAGCGGAAGCGGAGGGCGCCGCGGCGGCAACTTCGATCAATGAGGTGTCAGCACCGATGCTGTCACTCAGTAGCGTGAGCGAGAGCGACGTGGTTGAGAACAGCGAAGTTGAACCCGAGCCGGAAGATACCCCAGTGGAAGCTGCGAATCGATTCGCGAGCATTGCGGATCGATTCTTCCGTCGTCGTCGTTAAACCGCGGTTTTTACGAAATATTCGCAGGAAAAATCGTGGGCGTATTCGGTGCGCCGGATCCGTCCATTTGGACCTCGGAAACAGCGTTTTTACCGCTAAACAGGCGGTTTTTGGGCCCAAACCGTCGGAAAACTGGCTAATTCCGGGGTTTTTGGCCCCTTTTTGCACTTGAATCGGCCAGTAACTGACCGGCTGAAGGTACAGTTCCGCGTAGGCCATAGTCGCTAAAACCCCGTTATTCGCGGGTTTTTTCGCGGATGCCGGGTTGCATCAAAACTCGGCGACGCATAACACTTGGCCCCGTCAGAAACGCACGGGATCATCATTCCCGCTCTAACCCTTCCTGCATAAGCAATCAGAAAAGGTTCTCGCAAATGGCTAAAGCTCCGCCGAAAGCACCCACCAAGACTCAGATCATCGCAAACATCGCTGAGTCGACCGAATTGGCCAAGAAAGATGTGGCTGCGGTCTTCGATGCACTGACTGACGAAATCGCACGAGAGATGGGCCGCAGCGGCTCGGGACAGTTCACCATTCCCGGACTTTGCAAGATTCAACGCAAAGATGTTCCCGCCAAACCAAAGCGAAAGGGACGTAACCCAGCCGATGGTTCGGAAATTTGGTTGAAGCCAAAACCGGCCAGCAAAAAGGTCGTGATCCGTCCTTTGAAAGGCCTGAAGGAAATGATCTAAACAGATCGTTTCAAATGTGAATCGACAGACGACACGCCAGATTCTGGTGTGTCGTTTCTTTTTGCGCTGTTGCCACTCACGTGACGTTCCGGGAAACGCTACTTGGACGGACTGGCGAGCAAGCGTTTTAGATCGGTAAGTGCTTCTGCAATCTCGTCGGAAGCCTCAACCCGTTGCCCGCCATAGCGGCAATCATTGAACGCATCGGTCAACACTTTCAGCGGCGGATAGTGCACGCCAACACGCTTGGCAAATTCGTCAGGCGTTTCGAAGTCATCACGCTCAATACCGGTTCTTCGTAACAATCGAATTGCTTCGCCATAGAACGGAATCGAAATCTCTTTCGCTCGATGCTTGCGTCGCCTTCGAAATGGAAACCCAAAGCTGGGAATTGAGATTTTCGAGACCACATAAATTGCCATCGCAACGCAGACGGCTAACAGAATCGCGACCAGATACCTGCGATCAAGTGAGAACCGTTTGTCGGATCGCTGCGAACTGAGTTGGCTCATGTTCTGTTTCATCTGACGCCAAAATGTGTCATAGGTCGACTTCATTTGCTGGTACTGGGCAGCTTGTTGGATCGCATCGTTTTGTCGGTTGCGATTCATGTCGACGACATAGTCTTCCCAGATGTTATTGGCGAGGTTCATCAGACCTTGTGCACCTTGGCGATCTTGTTGCTGTTGAAACAGGCTTGCCGCCGGTGTCGGGTCCAGACGCAACCAGTACCAACGCGACGGTTTTGATCCGGCCGGGATTGCAGCTTGTGGAAATTCCTTGCCTTCGACAAGAGCTTCGACCCAAGCATGGGCGTGTTGCTGCCTTGCGATGTAGTAGCCGCCAATTTTATTGAATTCGTCGCTGCGATAGCCGACGATGACACGACTGGGAATGCCAACGCTGCGCAACATCAACGCCAACGCTGACGCAAAGTATTGGCAGTGGCCGCGTCGATCCGTGGCAAGAAACTGTTCGATCGGGTCGACGTTCGGCAGCACTTTCGCCGACAGGTCCAACGTGTATTGGAACTGCGGATCCGTTGCCAAGTAGTACGCGAACTCTTTTGCGATTCGGGATGCGACGCGTTCTTGGTCGGGGATTGTCTCGAGGATCTGTTCGGCGAGTCGTTCGGCACTCGGCAATCGATCTCGATCGAAGGTCAATAACTGACGCTGGTATTGGCGAAACTCACGGGAGTAGTAATCGTCCCGTTCGGCGTTGCCAAATGAATATGGCAAGCCGCTACGGTTGTAAGTTGTTGACGTGCGAATCGGGCGCGGGGTCAGTTCGGCTTGGACGCCTTTGTAGAACGAGTTGGTGAAAAATCGGTAGGTAAGTGCGGGGAACGGAGGGCTATCGGTGTCTCGCGTTAGCGTCCAGCGATCGACCGCATGCAATATTTCGGGGTTCAGTTCATCGCTGTAATAAGGCGCGACGGCAAACAAAGCTGGACGCGACATCGATTCGCAGGTGATCTCGACTTCGACCTTGTCGTATCGCAGTCGTTGCGCGCGGTCGGCTGGAACGTATCCGGCCGGCAAACGGCTGAGGACTCGTGGTGGCGATGTCGACGACACCCATTTTGCGATGGGCTGCCCTCGCGAATAATCGACATCGTAGCGTTCCAGGACTTTGCCACGCAGATACAACCCGTGTTGCAATTCGTAAGGAGCGCCGGTGTCTGCATTGGTGAGTTGGACCTTCAAAGCCCGCGCCGAGTTTTGCATCACTTGGCCGAGTTGTTCCAAGCGAATTTCGTCGTCGAATCCGACCATCGCCGGTCCAGAAAGCGACGACCTTGTCGGGACAATGCGACGTGGCAACAAGTAGAAAAACGTCAACATGACCAAGCAAATCGCAGGCGTGGAAACCAACAACGGAACTTTGGCCCAACGCACTGCCGATTCGTCCACGATCGCGGCAGTCGACGGCGATTGGATGGTGACGCGTGAGTTCGGTGTCGACGGCTTGCGAACGTATTCGGCAATGCGTCGTAAAACACGTGCGAGGCGAGTTTTGGGTTCGGCCGCAGGCCGGAGAGGTAGGTTCGATTCAAGATTTTCGGCAATCGTGACCACACCAAGCAAACACAACGCGCTGGCGCCGATGATCGAAATCGGCAACACCATGACGCCAAATCCGATCGCATCATTGAAGATTGCGGCAACCACCAATTCCAACAGGCAAAAGACAGCGAGCTGTTCCAGGATCCTTCGCGACTTGCGTTGCATCATCAAGATGCCTTGAACCAACACCAACAACAAGGCAACCGAAACCATTTGGGTTTGGCCGCGTTGTTCCAGCAGCCAGAAATCCTGGATGCAGTAGGCTGCCGAAAGTCCCATCGCGATGTACCCGAGCAACTGTGGCAACGCGATCAAACTGAGGTAGTCGACAAACAAAAATCCGAACACCGCAAAGAACACGGCCAGGACCGCGATTTCGTCCGCGTCTTGGCCGATGCCCAGTACGACTCCGCCGGCAGCGGATAGCAACGCATAGTAAAAATACAGCTTCGTCCGCGCACTCGGCAGCGAAGAAAACGGCGCCTTCGAATTGCGTCGAAGCGGTGCGGTAGAAGTGTCGCCGTTCACGAATTCACTGCCGAAGGTGGAGTATGAGCCGAAGTGGGCCGAGCCTGGCCAGCGTTCTCACGAGGGAGTCGCGCGTTTTCTTGTGTGAACTGTACGTACTCCTGGGAGAACTGTACGTAGCGTTCGGTTTCCTGGGAGAGGATATTGATCCAGGACAAACGCCCGCTGCGTGCCAAAGAGAGCCAATCTGGCGAACGCCGATGTTCTGGCATTCCACCCTGTCCAGTAGGAAGCATCACGTCACGAAACTTGCGTTGACTGATCACGACCAAGTCACGTTGTGCCAACCTCGACGCATAACGAGTTACCAAATCGACAAGCGGGTCAGGAAATTTGGTTTGCTTTGGTTGACTGGCGGACACGGAGCCTTGTTCGCTGAGTGCGAGGCGTTCGAGCAGCGGTCGGCAGTCTGAACCGGTAACCGTCAACAAGGGTGATTTGCCAAATGTTTCGCTGACGGCGTCACAAACCAACAATGAGACCGGGACCGACATCTTGGTCAACTCCGAAATGAACGTCGCGGCTAGCGACAGAGTTTTTTCAAAGTCGGCTTCGTCACTCGGTGTAGCGTCCTGATTGGGGTTAGCTAAGGAAGGAATCACTCCGTCGACGATGAAACAGATTTGATGTCGATGGCGTTGTTCGAATTGACGTACGGCCGGCTCACCAATCCTTGCGGTCGTACGCCAATGAATGTGTCGAACATGGTCTCCGGATTGCCAAGGACGCAGGCCATAGAACTCGCCTTGGTAGTTGGTCCCGGTGGTAGACCGGTCGCCATCACCGCCGGGACGGGGCGGGAGCAAGCGTTGCCAATGTCGCTTCAGAGTTAGCAGGCTCGGATAAACGTAAATCGTTTGTTCGCTGTTGACGGTCTGTCGTTCACTGACACTTAACGCAAACGGAAATGTTGTCGAAGCGATCAGCGGGCCCAGTTGGAAAGCCCCGCGTGTGGCGAATCGACATTGCACCGAGGTCTCGATGGACTGTTGAGGTGCGACGGAGCCGGTCGCCGCAAAGACCGACCATTTCTCGTCGTCGTCAATGGCATCTACAGGGACAAGTGATTCTTCGATTTGAACGAATGCGGTCGGAAAAAAACGCGACAGATTTCGGACGCGATAACGTATGTGAACGTCGTCTCCCACATGTCCGCCGGACAGCGGTTGTCGGGACAGGTGCACTCGTCGGATCGCCGTGTGTGCCGTACGCCACTGGACGATGACGACACTGATTAAAAGGCCTGCCAGCAGCAACAGCAGGTTGAAACCGCGCAGCGATCCGCCAATGATCGCGAATAGGGCGACAAACAAAAAATGCAGCCCCAGACGGGAAAGGCGATCACGGTACCGAATTCTTGTCCCGTTCGTCCGGATCGGTTCCCGTGTCAGGCCCGGGAGGCCGTTGGGGGGCGGTGTCGAGGACATTCAGGGTTTCGCTTGCCAGGGAGTTAAATCAAGATGAGGGTCGTCGCCTGAGACCAACTGTATTTTATGCGATTTTGCCAATCCCCCGAAGCGGAGTTTTGATCGCTTGGTGAGATGGCGCGCAATCCTAAGATTCTGAGACGTCATGCCGGATTCGAAGCGGAACTATGATTTTGTTGTTATCGGGGCCGGGATCGTGGGGCTTGCGACAGCGTCCGAGTTGCTGACGCGATACCCGGATTGCAGTCTCGCGGTCGTCGATACAGAAAATCGTGTCGCCAAACACCAAAGCGGTCATAACTCAGGCGTCATTCACAGCGGGATTTATTACCGACCGGGCTCACAGCGTGCGACCACTTGCCGGCGTGGCAAAGTCCTGATGGAGGCGTTTTGTGATCATCACCAAATTCCGTGGGAGCGGTGTGGGAAAGTCGTCGTCGCCACAAACGCGGCCGAAGTCGAATCGCTACAGCGAATCTCCGAGCGTGCCGAAGCAAACGGTGTCGAGTTCAAAAGGATCAACAGCGACGAACTGCGGGAGATCGAACCGCAAGCGTCCGGGATAGCCGCTTTGCATGTGCCGGAATCTGGAATCGTCAACTACGCTCGCGTTTGTGAGACGTTGGCGACGCTAATCCGGCAACGTGGTGGCGAAATTCGTTTCCTGGCTGAGGTAACATCGATTCAAAATCTTGCTTCTTCCGTCGTGGTCGGATTGAAATCGGGGCTGTCTTTGTCGACGGGGTATTTGATCAACTGCGCGGGACTGCAATGTGATCGGGTTGCCCAAATGGCTGGCGTGAAAACCGATGTCCGAATCGTGCCGTTCCGGGGGGAGTACTACGAACTTGCTCCCGGTCGAGAGCACATGGTTAATCACATGATTTACCCCGTCCCCAATCCTGAATTCCCCTTTTTAGGAGTTCACTTCACGCGGATGATTGATGGCGGGATCGAATGCGGACCGAATGCCGTTTTGGCCCTGGCGCGCGAAGGTTACCGTTGGAATCAAATCAGCCTGCGTGATATGAAGCAGACCGTTGTCTTTCCAGGATTCCAAAAGTTGGCTTTCAAACATTGGAAAACCGGATTGGGCGAAATGAATCGTTCATTGCGAAAATCAGCGTTCGTCTCGGCGCTGCAAAAGTTGTTGCCGACATTGCAGTCATCGGATTTGGTCGCCGGTCGAGCGGGAGTTCGTGCGCAGGCGGTGTCTGCCGGTGGTGAGTTAATCGACGATTTCTTGATCGAGTCGGTGGGGCTGTCCACACACGTTTTGAATGCGCCCTCTCCGGCCGCTACGGCGTCACTCGCGATCGCGGAGTTGATCGTCGATTCGATCCCGAAACCAGACCAGTGCGCGTAAGTCACTAAATACATGGATGATCCACTTCTAAACGAGTCGTCGGCGGTCCGCTGTGACGGCGTGACCGTCGCCTTCGATCAACAGGTTGCCGTCCGCCAGGTCGATTTGCTGGTCCAGCGTGGTGAGATCGTTTCACTGATCGGGCCGAGCGGGTGTGGAAAGACGACGTTATTGCGCGCGATGGCGGGGTTGCAGTCGGTGACAAAAGGCACGGTGACCATCGACCCGCCTGCCGTTGCCAAACAGGGCCAGATCGGATTCGTATTTCAAAGCCCCGCTTTATTACCTTGGGCGACGACATTGCAAAACGTCACGCTGCCGCTGGAGTTGATTGGCTGGGGTAATGCGAAGGAGCGATCCGAAAGGGCCCGCGACGCGCTCGCATCGGTGCAACTGTCGACGGTAGCCGATAGGATGCCGCACCAGCTTTCCGGCGGAATGAAAATGCGGGTCTCGATCGCTCGGGCACTCGTCAGCGAACCGAAACTGTTGCTGCTTGACGAGCCATTTGCCGCGCTGGATGACATGCTGCGCAACGAACTGGGGCAGTTGGTCCTGTCACTTTGGGAGCAGCAGCGATTTACGGCAGTGATGGTCACGCACAACATTAGCGAATCGATATTGCTGTCCAATCGGATTGCGGTGATGCGTGCAGGCCGGCTCGAATCGGTTCTTCAAAATCCGATTTCGTGGCCGCGACATCCCTCGCAAATGAGAACAACGCCTTTCGCGGAGTTTCTCGGTGTGGTCAGCGATCGCCTACGCGGTGAACCTGCTGTTGTGGCGGATGGCGCGACCGAGAGAGGGTTGGCATGATGTCGAACGACCGTGAATATGAACGTTTCGCAGGCGAAACAGGAAAGCGATTCTGGCGGCGTGCTCTGGTGACTTGGACGCCGGTGCTGGCGGTCGCGATGGTGACGTTGCTAGTGTGGTGGGGAATTGTTCGGGCGTGGGATTTACCGCGAGCCCTGTTGCCGCTTCCGAGTCAAGTATGGGACGCGGTGCTGGTGCATCGGGTCGAGCTCTTTCGCGGGTTCTTGACAACCGGTTTGGCAAGTTTCGCGGGCTTGTTGTCGGCTGTCACCCTAGGTTGTTTGATCAGCGTTGGGTTTTCGCAGTCTCGTCGAATTCGTCTGGCGTTTTTTCCCTACGTCGTCTTTCTGCAGACGGTCCCGATCGTCGCGATCGCGCCACTGTTGATCACTTGGAGCGGCTACGAATTTCGGACGGTGGTGATCGTGACGGTCATCGTTTGTTTGTTCCCCGTTGTTAACAATGTCACCGCGGGGCTCACCATGATTGACCATGCTTGGGGGGATCTGTTTCAGTTGTACGGTGCGTCGAGAACTCAGAAACTGGTCAAGCTGCAAATGCCGAGTGCGATCCCTTCATTGGTGATTGGCGCGAAAACAAGTAGCGGTTTGGCCGTGATCGGTGCGATCGTGGCCGAGTTTTTCGTCGGGAACGGGAGCGGCAATCAGTACGACGGATTGGGGACCTTGATGACGCACTGGCAGGGCTTTGTAAAAACCGATGCGTTGATCGCGGCGGTGTTCGCGTCCACGTTGTTGGGATTGTTGCTGTTTGGTTTAGTGCATCTGATTTCGATCACGTTGCTGTCTCGGTGGATGCGGCTTGAGGTGCCTCGTTCGTAAGCGTGGACCGCTGACTTTGAAAACAGCCGAGTTCGAAATCTGCCGAAAAGTCCGATCGCAGCACCTTAAAAAACTATATCGTCGACTCCGTTTGTGCCGATTAACTGAAGCGCGAGAGGTCTGCTTTTAACCCCGGTTGATTGCATGTCACTCGCCGCCGGTGAATCAATTCCCGCTGTCACACCGGCTTTTCGCTGCGCAATTGATCCGAAAGCCTGTGACGACGTTCAGAATCTTCGCCAATCAAAAGTCCGCCACGATGAACCTTCGCGTCGGTTCGAGACTTGGGAAATACCGTCTTACCAAGCGATTGGGGGAAGGCGGATTCGCGACCGTCTTTGCGGCTGCCGACACGATCGAGGGCCGCCATGTCGCGATCAAAATTCCCGATACCCGTTACATCAGCAACTCGCAATCACTTGACGATTTGCAACGCGAAGTGCGGATCATGGCTCGCCTGGAGCACCCCGGGATTTTGCAGCTGAAGAACGCACAATTCATCGACGATGTCTTCGTGATGGTGTTCCCGATCGGTGACGAGTCATTGGCTGACCGTTTGTGTCGACGGATGTCACGAGCGGTTTGTGTTGACTTTCTCGTGCAGATGGTCGATGCCGTCGCCTTCGCACACGAGCATCGCGTATTGCACCGCGATATCAAACCGGAGAACTTTATCCTGTTTCCAGGAAACGTGATTCGGCTGACGGATTTTGGGCTCGCTCGACTCGAAAACGTTTGTCATGACGTGTCGGCATCCGGCACGCTGGGGTACATGGCGCCTGAGCAGGCGATGGGACACCCGAACTATCGCAGCGATGTATTCTCGTTGGGGCTGGTGCTGTATCGATTGCTGTCCGGCGAGCTGCCTGAGTATCCGTTCGAAGCCCCATTGCCGGGATACAATCGACTTCGGCGCGGACTGGCTGCTGACTTGGTGTCGTTGATTCGAAAGTCGATCGACCCCTCGCCACGAAAGCGGTTTCGTGATGCGGTCGCGATGCGAAACGCACTGACGAAAATTCGGTATCCGCTTTCGGATCGCAGTGTCGTGCAACGGGGACCCGAGTTGCGTTTGCATCGCCGTTCGACGCGCAATGTCGCGTAAGGGGCTTCGGCCGGTGGTACTGTCTGCATTTCGCAGAGCGCGATCACTTCATCGCCGCAATAGCTAGCGGTACTTGCTTGGGGCCCGTGGGTTGGCGTACGTTGGGTGTTGGTTTAGACCCCACCTGACTTTCTCGCATCGAATTGGCCAGCCCCGATGAAGCAACTTCCCGGAATCAAACTATTTGACTTGTCTGACCGCGTGGCAATCGTCACCGGAGGTTCAAAGGGGCTTGGGGCGGCCATGGCAGCCGGTTTGGCATCGGCTGGGGCAAAGATCGCGTTGTGCAGCCGCAATGCGGACGAGGCCCAGCAGGCGGCCGAGGAGATTGCGCAGCAATATGGTGTTGAAGCGATTGGTATCGCCGCCGACGTTGTCGATGCTGACCAAGTTGCCAAGTTGGTCGCAACGGTTACCGAGCGATTCGGCGGGATCGATATCCTGATCAACAACGCCGGGATCAACCTAAGGGGTTCGATCGAGGAGCTGTCCTATGATGACTTTCGAAAAGTACAGCAAGTCAACGTTGATGGCGTTTGGTTGACATGCAAGGCAGTTGTGCCTGAAATGAAAAAACGCGGCGGTGGCCGTATTGTCAATCTGGCGAGTACCTTGGGATTGGTCGGGCTCGCCAACCGCACACCGTACACCGCCAGCAAAGGCGCGATCGTGCAAATGACACGTGCGTTGGCATTGGAATTGGCTGAATCGAAAATCACCGTCAATGCGATTTGTCCTGGGCCGTTCTTGACCCCGATGAACGAACCGATCGCTGATTCCGAAGAGGCAAAAAAGTTTATTGTCGGTGCGGTCGCGATGAATCGCTGGGGCAACCTAGAAGAGATTCAAGGTGCCGCGATCTATCTTTCGAGCGACGCATCAAGCTTCACCACTGGAAGCATGCTTGTCGTCGATGGAGGCTGGACCGCACGTTAGTGCTGAGCCGCTTGCCAGCTGATCAAGGAAAAGCTCGGACGATTTGACCGAGTTTTATCGCGACATCGAGATAGTCGCGGGTGATCTGCTGTTCGATTTCGGAAAGCTCGATTGGCTTTGGCGTCGATGACTTGGCTGTTCCCCGTTGAAAGCGTTGCAAGAATTGTTGGATCGCATTCGGAGCCGGTTTCTTAACGACCGTCGTATGTGCCTCTTCGAGTTTCCGCCGAGCGGTACGAAACTGATGGTGCATTAATTCAATGCTCTTGTCATAGATCGATTCGAGCAGGGGCTGCAATTGCACGTCTTTGAATGCCGCCCCGTCGTCACCGATTTCCAGTTTTCGTAGCTTGCGAACGAGTTTCAACAGATCAGTTGCTTCTTGTTTGCCTAGCTTTTCGTTGACCGAGGTCCATCGGGCGCGGAAGCCGTTTAGGTCAAGGTGATGGTATTGTGACAATGCGTAGTGATGATCACGCATTAATTCTTGTGTCGGGGAGATGCGATGATTTGCTTGGCGGACGAAATCTGAAATCGTCAGGTCGGAGCGTTTGGATTGCGGGTCCACGCGACGAGCTGGTGCAACGCCACTGAGGACGAATGCGAGATCGCCAATCCGATCGCTATCAATGGAAGGGCGAATTGCGGCAGCGATAAAGGGAAAGTACTTACGTGTCGGTAGCTCTTGCGTGAGTTGTTGTGGCGCGTCGTCGGGGGATTCTGCATCGGCGGTCACGACCGTGTCTTCTTCGTCGGCGACATCTGATTCGGAAGTTGCCTGCGTGAGATCACCGGCACTGCTGTCGTGTCCGGTTCCTTCTAGCCAGCCGAGTTGCTGGACCGCATTGAAGACGAAGTTTGCTGCGGCAAGGTTGATGTTTCGCTGCGGTAGTGCGCAGGTGTTTTTGCGGAACTCACTGGCAACTTCGATCGCTTCTTGCCGGCTTAGCGTCACGGGCTCGGAGTAGTGTCCTTCGTCCATTCGATAGACGATGACACAACGGCCGTCACGATAGATTTTGGAGCGAGACTTGCTGACACGCATCGGTTCGGTTCCGCCAGTCACTAAGTGCGGTGAAAAAATTGAACCGCGATTGATACCAGTTCGGCGCCTCTGTGATCCGCGTTTCCAAACTTCTTGGTACACAATTCACTTAAACTGAACACGTTCCAGGCGGAGGCTTTAAGATCCAGCCGGGGGGCGAAGAAGTTGCTGTGAGTGAGATTCCGGCCAACGGAGGATGAATTCTCCCGCTGAAAAATCTCGTTCAGGAGACGGATGATGCCAGTTTGAACGGTGACTCGCGCTAACGGCGCTACTGTCCGGTTTGGGATTTCGCCTTTCACGACAGTTGTCGTCGGTCAATAATGAAGAACTCGGCCGTATTCTGGCCGGCATTCACCCATTTGCCATCTGACTGATCCACACGAGCAATTTGCCATGGCCCTGACCATCATGCGCCGCATCAAGTTTTGCGCCGGACACCGATTACTTCATCATGGTGGCAAGTGCGAAAACTTTCATGGCCACAACTATGTTGCCGATTTCTTTGTGCAGGGCGAGCAACAGGATGATGTCGGTCGTGTGATCGACTTTTCAGATCTGAAAAGTCGCGTCAAAGGTTGGATTGACGAGAACTGGGACCATGGATTTTTAATTCACCAAGACGACGACAATGCGCGAACGGCATTGGAGATGGTGACGCCATCTCGGATTTTTTTGATGCCTTACAATCCGACCGCCGAGAACATGGCAAAGTACTTGCTCGAGGAAATGTGCCCGGCGGCCCTCGATGGCTCAGGCGCGAAAGCCGTCCGCGTACGTGTTTGGGAAACGGACGAATCGTTTGCCGAAGCAAGCCTTGATCCGGTCGGTGGATCAACCAACCTGTATTCCGAAATGGCTGTCGGACAATAACTTTGCGAAGTGGCGCGATTGCTACTTGAGCAGCGTCACTTGTTCAACGCCGGTTAAACTTCCAGACCGGCGGCTTCTTTCGCGAGCGAGATTGCTCCATAGATCCCGGCGTCGGCGCCTAAATCAGAACACACGACGCTGACGTCGTCCGTCGGAAACATTCCGACGTGGCGATCGATTTCTCGCTTGACCACCGTCGTCAGCAGATCGCCTAGCTTTGACACGCCACCCCCCAAGACGATCGTCTGCGGGTGTAAGATCGTCACGACGTTGGCCGCCCCAACCCCGAGATAGATCGCGGCACGCTCGATCGCTTCGGCGATCAGCGGATCGAATTCGGCGGCTTCGGCCATCGTTTCCGGCGACACGCGGTTCATATCTCCGCCAATGATTCGGCGCAGGTTTGGTGCCAGTCCCGATTGAACCAAGCGAATCCCTTCGGCCGTGATCGCCGGTCCGCTTGCCAGCGTCTCCAGGCAACCGTGATTGCCACAGCCACAACGTGGGCCATTCGGAACCATCGTTTGATGACCGAGCTCACCTGCGGCACCGAGCGGCCCTAGACGGACTTGCCCGTCGATTACGACGCCTCCGCCAACACCGGTTCCGATGGAAAAGAACGCGAACGTTGGGTTGTGTTGAGACTTTCCAATTCCGTACCGCAATTCGCCCAGAGTTGCCGTACGAACATCATTGCTGAGCTTCACAGGGCAGTTCAGTGGCTGACCAAGCGTTGATGCGACCGGAACATCGCGCCACTGTGTTGGCAAGTTGGGAAGAAATTTCGTCACGCCAGCTTGGACGTCGATCAAGCCCGGGATTCCCATCCCAAGTCCTGCGAGTGAGCCAGCGGGAACTGAATTGCTCGTCAGCAAACGTGCCACCGCGTCAAGGATCGAATCGAGGACTGGCGTCGGTCGCCCATCGGCTTGGGTGCAGACGCTATCGCGGGCCAAGATCATCCCATGCTGATCGGCAAGAGCGATCTTTGCGGAGGTCCCACCGAGGTCGACGCCAATGAAGAAACATTCAGTTGCTCGATCAGGCATTGTCACTCACCTTAACCCAGGCTTGTTCGCGATGGCTTTTGAGAATCGCTTCACAAATCAATATTTCGTAGTGTCCTTCTTCAAAGGTTGGGAAGGGACGTGCGGCTTGATAGTCGCCAGCGCTGATGTAGCCATAAAAGCTGCGGAAAAGTTGTTTGAAGGTGTCTGGGAAACCTTCGTTGTGCCCTCCCGGATACGACGTCGTTTGCAAAGCAGAAGGGGACAACAAGGCAGGGTCCCGAATGAGTGTTTCGCTCGCCTTGTCGCGATGCCCGATCCACAATGTATTTGGCGATTCGCTATTGAATGCCAACGAAGACTCGCTTCCGGCGAGTTCGAACCGCAAGCAGTTTTTGCGTCCGGCAGTGGTTTGTGAGACCCACAAGTTTCCGTTCGCGCCATTGGCAAAACGGAGCATCACGGATCCACAGTCTTCCGTTTCGACCGCGATGTCTTCCGTGTTCGTAGCCGGCGCAGCGTCTCCGGAAAACGTTTGGGCGCCACCGACCGGGCGTTTTCGAATCGGATGAACGGTTCGCAAGTCGGCGCAGACCTCGGTAATTTTTTGTCCGGTCACAAACTGAATCAAGTCTAGCCAATGGGTGCCGATGTCGGCGATCGCGCGTAAGGCACCGCCGTCTTCTGCCGAGACACGCCAATTGAAATCGGTGGGTTTCAGCAACCAATCTTGAACATAGGATCCGGTGACATGAAAGAGGTCACCGATCCGTCCGTCGGCAACACGTGCGGCGGCTTCATGGCAAAGCGGATAGAAACGAATGTTGTATGAAACGCCAGCGACTGTGTTCGTGTTGCTGGCCAACTGGACCAGTTCACGAGATTGTTTCGAATCCATCGCAAGCGGCTTCTCGCACATCACGTGTTTGCCAGCTTGCAAGACCGCTTTGGCTTGTTCGAAGTGCAAGCGGTTGGGGGAGGTCAAGTGAATGCTATCGACGTCATCTGATTGCAGTGCTTGCTCGAATGTGGTGATCGATGTGGGCAGCCCCAATCGCTCTGCGGCGGCGACTGATTTTTCTGGGCTCGATCCCACCATCCCGGCAACTTCAACGCCTGCGCGGCGGAGTGCTTCGACATGTACGGGGCCAATGAATCCGGTTCCGACAACGATGGCTTTCATCTGGTCAATCGTCAGTGGTTTGTGCAGACGGGTGGCGTGAGGACGCAAGTTTGAGCGCGGTGTTGCAGAAACGCAACCGCCGCGCCGCGGGGTTCATGCGAAGTGTAGCGAAGTCGGCGAACCCTCACGTTGAGCACTCAACGTCATGAGTATTCACCCTACCCCTCCTGTGTCCTCGTACCCGCGTCGGTTTTCCCTCTCATGAGGGTTTGACACTTTCCTTTGTCGGGAGCCCGACCGAGTCAAACACACGGGCGTGTTTGACGCTGTGTGTTCTGCGCTTGCGTGGGACACACGCGCGTAACACACGCTATCGCGGTGAGTGAGGGCGAACGCTCATACAAGCCGATGCAACTGCTGGACGGAGGCCTTCCACATTCGGGTGTGGAGTACCCCCTCTAGTCTTTCCACGTACCTTCTGGGGTTTGAACTGATGATGAATCATCACGAATCTTCGATGGGCTATCCACCAACGCCATTAGCGCAGGTGCGACCCGTCGTCTTTGCCGCAAGCAAAGATTCAGCTTGGCTTTCACGAGTCGGGCAAGCAGCGAGTGCCGAAGGCTATCGCTTTCAAACGTCTCCTTCGATCACGTCTTTGGTTAACCAAGCGGCGTCGACTGAGGAGATCGCCTGCATCTTCCTGGACTATGATCCCAGGATCCAACAATGGTCGAGCATCGAGCAGTTGTTGTTCGAAAAGAACGTTGCCGCACCGGTCGCGTTAGTTTTGGACGAGAACAGCGGCATGTCGGCATCGGAAGCGGTCGCACGTATCGCTCACGTTGTTTCCTTCAACACTATGGAAACACACGAGATCGTCGACTCGATCCGCGACGCGGTTGCCTTGAGCAGCTTGGTCACGCATCAGTTCGATGTCTTGCGTTGCCATCGGCTCTATCAAACGCTTCCCGAGCGTCAGCGAAAGATCGTCGATTTCGTCGTCGAGGGAGCTCCCAACAAGCAGATCGCTACGAAGCTCAAGGTTTCGGTGAAAACGATCGAGCGTGAGCGTCAGAAGGCATACCGTCACCTGAACGTTCGCAGTACCGCCGAGATGACTCGCGTGGTAATTCTCGGCGGGTTGCACGACGTGATCTTCCCGGTCGCACGTGCCCGCAACGGTTTCGTTGATCGTCGAATTGATCAACGGTCCCTCGAACCTTCTAAGGGTTCGTCGATTTCGCCGACTGCTTCCATGCCGTCCGTGATGAACAATCCTTCAATGCCTTCGAGTAGCTACGGTTCTATTTGAGTGTTCGGATTGATAGGGGAAGGCCCCTACGGAAAACGATTGCGACGCAATCACAGAACAAGTTGTGGCACAGCACAATGAGTTCGCCCGCACGAAAACAAGAGCGTGCGAGTAAGACGTCACCGCCAGGTTCCTTTCGGTGTCGTGTGGAAGACTTCCACAAAGGCTTGTCGGGCCGGCCGTAAACCCCGAGGCGGTCGAAGCCCCGATCAACCAAGCCAACAATCTCGTCCGGATTTCCTGTCCGGAAACAATTTGATTTGCAAGTCAAAACGCACAAACGTTGCCCGCGTTTGGGTGTTCTTCAATGACCTTGCCAATCCGCGTGAGCTGGCAGACCGTATCGATGCGTCTTGCCACGAGTGTCAGTCTGCAATCATGCAGGCGATGGCGTATAATGCCGCTCAAGTTCTCTTTGACGAACACTCCCGCCTCTCTCCGAAATCACTCTGATGAAACGAATCTTATCCCGCCTGTTGATGTTGTCCCTTTTGACTTTCGCTGGTCAAGCTTCTGCTGCCGACGGTACCACCTCATTGTTCGACGGAAAAACACTTGACGGGTGGTCCGTCAAAAGCGGCTATGCGACGTACAAAGTCGAAGACGGTGTCATTGTCGGCAAGACCGCCGAAGGATCGGGAAACACCTTCCTTTGCACCGACAAAGAATATGGCGATTTCGAACTGACCTTTGAAGTCAAATGTGATGCCGGGCTCAACTCCGGCGTCCAAATCCGATCGAAACTGAAAAGTGAAAAATCGTCGGATGCCTACGGCGGGCGTATCTATGGCCCCCAGGTGGAGATCGAAAATGGTCCCGGACAAGCGGGGTGGATCTATGGCGAATCGACCGGACGAGGCTGGCTTTCTCCCGAGCCACAATCAGATGACGCCAAAGTCAACCAACATGACTTCTACAAGAACGGCGAGTGGAACGAGTATCGCGTTGTTGCCAAGGGAGCCAACATCAAAACGTTTCTCAACGGCCACGAAATCGCTGACCTGACCGATGAAGCGATTTTCGAAACCCACCCACAAGGCGTCATCGGTTTGCAAGTTCACGGAATTGGTGCGAACTCGGGCCCATTCGAAGTCCGTTGGCGCAACTTGGAAATCAAGTCGCTGTAATCGATTGAGCGATGGCTTAGCCTTCTTCGGCGATCAACTGTTCGATCGTCTCGCGCATTTGCTTTTCACCGGGCGTCTCTTTCCAGTTCATTTCGCCCTGCCACCACCGCCGTAAGTAGCCTTTCTTGTCGATCAGGTACACGGTCGGCCACATGGTGTTGGACCACTGCTGCCAGTTTTTTGATTGAGTATCCATTAGCACCGGATACTCAATCTGTTCGTTCTTGATCGCCGCTTTGACCGCCGATGGGTCACGCTCCCGCGGCGTCTCGGGTGTTTGGATCCCGATGATGACAAGGTCTTCATCTGGGAAGTCGGTCCGCCATGCGTTGTAGTGCGGCAGATTTCGTCGACAGTTAATGCACTCGAATGCGTAGAAGTGAACTGCAACAACCTTGCCACGAAGGTCTTTCAGTTCGATAGGACTTCCTTGCAGCCATTCTCCGCCTTGCAGCGTCAACTCGGGAGCAGAGGGATAGGTCCGTTTGACTTTGGAAAAGTCGAAGCTCTTGCCAGTGACATCGACGAATTTAACTTTTTGCGATGCGGAGAGCTTGTCCATGAACGATGTTCGTTCTTCGTGCTGAAGCCGTTGGATCTGCTTTGCCGCCGCCTGTGAATCCAGTTCACCGGCGCTGACTTTCGATTGAGCGTCTTGTACCGCAGCATCTGTCTTGCGGAAGGTGTCATACAAGGATTGGCGGTCTCGCTCCGTCAATTCCAGTGTGTCCGCGACCGAATCGCGAACAATCATCCGGGTGCCTAACGCCTGGTTGCGAAGTTGGTCAACGCGTCGGAGTTGTTGGTCATCGAGGATCTGTTCCAGTGACGTTTCAAGCTGACGAGTGAGTTCTGCGATTGTTTTGCCACGTTCGTCTGCGGGACGAATACGGACGCGAAACCAGGGTCCATCAATCGCTTCAATGGCGACCCGAATCTGTTGGATTTGATCCGGGGTGAGGTCGAGTTCTCGGTGGACCGCGTCGTCCCGAATCATCTGCAACAACACCGGATTGGTCTCCGGCGGTTGGGCATGCGATTGCGGTGCTGCAGCGATTTGCGCCGCAACAACCGATGACGACCAGTCAATGGAAAACAGACCGGCCGCGGTCAACGCAACCGTCGCCAGCGTCGTTCGGAAAAGCATCGGACATTCCTGTGGAAACAGATTCGATCGGCGGAGCAGAAAAGGAGGCGACTCAACCTAGTATGGTTGATTGCCGATTCTGTCCGCCATCGAACTGCCGAATTCGCTGGCTGAAATTCAGTCGAGCAAATCGAAATCCAACAAGGCCGCATCGATTTCGGAATCACGACTCGGATCTTCGTCGTCGACAATCAAGCTGTCGAGCAAGTGTGGCTCGACCGGTACCAACGTTCCGGTGGCGACAATTTGATCGACTGCGGATTCCATCGTAACGGAACCGTTGTCGGCCGGTACGTCACCGAACGGAGATTCCGGTCTCTTCGTCGGGGCACCAATTAACGAACTGAGCGGTGTCACTGACGTGGCCTCACCTTCGCCAGATCCGCCGCCGGAATTCTGTCTGGCGATACTGTTGATCACGTTCAGAGCGTCCAAAGGACTGATCTTCAAGTCACCATTGACGTCAAAGTACCTCGGCCCGACGGCGTCATCGGGGACCGGGATTTGACCGCCTGTACTGGCCTCTGACCCGATTTTGTTGATCACCAATAGTGCGTCCAGTGGCGCGACTTTTCCGTCAGCGTTCACGTCATAGTTCGACAATGGGTTTTGTAGGGCACTCGCAACCACTTTGATCGTGATCGTTGCCGTATCGCTCTCAAAACCACTCGCGTCGGCGACGGTGAAAGTGATCGTTTCTGTTCCGACAAACCCGTCGTTCGGCGTGTAGCGAATTTCACCGGATGTCAAAATCTGGGCTTCACCATTATTGGGGCCGGACTGAATGGTGACCGAGCTTGGCTCTGCTCCCACCACACCCGCAATCGGATCCACCGTAACTGCGCGTCCCCGCGAAGTACCGGCGAGAACCGCCTGTGGTTCCGGAGCGATTCCGACTCGAAGCGTCACCGTCGCTTGTGCACTCTGTTGTCCGAGTTCGTCGGCGACGGTGTACTGGAACGAGTCGGTTCCACGGTAGCTTGCGAGCGGTGTATAGGTGACTGAGCCATCGTCAGCGACGACCAAGGCGCCGTGGCTAGGCTGAGTCGTGATGATCACAGTTGAGGGAACGATCGTGCCATCGACGTCAACGTCATTGGGATAGATATCCAAGGTTGTCGGCGTTGCTGGTGAAATCACGAATGTGTCATCCGTCAGACGCGGTGCGTCGTTGGTACCCGCTACCGTGATCGATATTTGGGCGGTCGATTGGATTTCGCCGTCGGTCAACGTGTAGGTAAAGGTGTCGATGACTGAGTCGCCTGGACGCATCGCATCAAGAGTCGACGAACTGGTCGGATCGTAAACGATATCGCCCGTCACGCTGTTGAATGTGACCGTCGCACCGAGTGTCGTCGTGAATTGCACTGGCATCATGATCGACAGCACTTCATCGTCGTACGGAGCTCGGTTGTTTAAGTCAGGATCGATATCGTTGGAAAGAATGTCCGCTGACCGGATGGTCTTGATCGAGTCTTCATCGCCGCTGATCGGATCGTTGTTAGCGATCGGAGCGTCGTTGATATTCTCGATTGTGATCGTCAGATCATGCGACGCGCTGGAAGCTCCTTCGGAATCGATCGCTCGAATCCCCAGGACAACTCGTCCTGCCGCATCGTCGGCCGGTGTGAAGGAGAGGAATCCATCGGGAGAAACCGAAGGTTGAACGCTGAACAAGTCTTCCAATCCGGGCGGAACAGTAACCACGAAACGATCGATGGACTGTGATACTTCACCTGGACCGGTGGAAATATTGGTCGCCCAGGTTTCGGAGTAAGCACCGCTGTCTTCGAGAACGGAGACACTGTCAGTGCCCTCGAAAGTTGGCGGGTCGTTTACCCCTGCGATCGAAATCGTAAACAGGTACGACTGACTGGCGTCGTCTGACTCGTCGTTTGGCGTGCCGCCATCATCGGTCAAGATGACTCGGTAAACCGCATCACCGAACCCATCCGGATCGGCTTCGAAGGCCAACGAGATACGGTCACCGGTGAGTTGCACTTGTGGTGCCGAGGTGAAGACGAAGTCGCTGCTGACCGCTTCGAGGGTCGGTTGTTTCAGCGTTTGGCTTTGCAATTCATCGACCGCATCGAAAGGCCCAACAGTGGCACCGAGCATCCAGTTCGCGTCGAAGTAGGCCGGATCGCCTTCGGTCAACGAAACGTTCAAGCTGGCCGGATTGTCGTCGGCACTGGATACCGGCGGGTCGTTGATCGGTGTGACGTCGATCATCACCGTCACACGCGTGGTTTTGGGATCGTCGATCGGCATCAGACCGGCACCGATTTGGACCGACTGGCCATCATCTCGAATGGTGTAGACGAGTTGATCCATGCCGCTGTAGTTGCTCGGCGGCGTGTAATTGAAGCCGATCACATTGTCATTGGCATCCAAGATCGGAGTCAGCGACACGCCGAGTTGCGTGGTCGCCGGGAACGATGCCAAGTCGACCGAGATCGATTGCCCATGCAGCGTCTGGCTACCGAAGGTTGTATCGCTGTTCTCGTTGTCTGGACCGCCAGCAAACGCCGCGAGCAGGTCGTAGCCGCCAAGGTCCATGCCGAATGACAGGTCCATCGAACCGTCTTCATCGACGACGATCATCGGGGCCGGATTGCCATCGCGAGTGGACGGCGGATCGTTCACCGGAAGGATCGTAATCGTAAACGTTTGACCTTCCGAACGATTGACGTCACCACGGTCCGTGGGACCTTCGGTGCCGATCGTGCAGTCCGGATCCAAGTTGTCCGTCAATCCGTTGTCACACAAGTGGGCAACGAATTCGAACATACCGAATACGTTTGGCGCCGATTGGTAAGTCAGCGTGCCATTCTGTGAAATTTGTGGCAGCTGTGTGAACAAGGCTGCGACTTCGGTGTCGCTGAGGTTTGCCGATCCGACATGGAACCGAACGCTTTGGGTGCTTTCGTCAGTCGCCTGGGTTGGCCCACCGGCGATGTTGGTCGCGAATCCAAAGACGTTCTGCACGCCCGAGTCCTCGCGGACTTCGGCGGGATTCGCAGCGATGTCGAACACCGGAGCGCTGTTGACCGGTTCGATGCTAAACGACACGCGGCCAAAGATCGTGCGCGGGTCAGGCCGCACTTGTCCGTTGATGAACGAAGCGCCGTTGTCGCTGACTGTGTACCGGAAAGTATCCAAACCGCCGATGTTACGGTTGTAGTCCGCGGCGGGTTGATACTTCAAAGCGATGATGTTGTTCTGGGCATCGCGTACGGCATCGATCGATCCACCCTTGTCGGTCGTCACGGGACCATTGGCGAACACGTCGACAATCGACAATGTTTGCGAACCGCCTTCGGAGACGTCGTAGTTGCCCGAAATCTCATTGTCGGGGCCCGCGATGAACGGGTCCAACAATCCAGGTGCTTCGTAGGAACTGGTACCGAGCGACGAGAGGAACGCCGGGTTGGTCAGAGGGATGATGTAGTCGGAAGCATTGCCGCTCGCGTCGACGTTGTCTTCCTTCATCGTGAATGTGATCGAACCGTTCGGCCCAATGCTGTAGGCGGCATCGGTTGGCATCGTCGGATCACTCGCCGATTGGCTGGCCGCCGCAGGGTTCACACGCGGCGGATCATTGACCGGACGTAGGTTGATCGTGATCGTTTCCAACCGTTGTGGATTAACGAACGCAGGGTCGCTCGGCAGGTAAACCCCGTCGTTCGCTGCAACCACAAACGTCGCGGTTCCGAATTGATCGGGTGCCGGGTAGATCTTGATCGTGCCATCGAACGGATCCAGTTCGGGAGCTTGATAGAACAGCGATTGAGGATCGCTGAAACTTTTCATGCGGAAGTGAACCGCCTGTGTGGCTTCATCAAGAGCCGTGACTGGTCCACCAAGAATGTTGGTCGCCCATTGGAAGACCGTCGGTGATCCGGTGTCATCACGTTCAAGAATGTCGACGCGCGGTGTGGTGAAGCTCGGTTCGTCATTGACCGGAGTCAAACGCAAACTGGCGACACTCGGCGTGCCTTCGACCGTCGACAACACTTCGCTGCGGTCGGACGATTCACCAAAGAAATCGCCACTGCCGGGAAGCTCGACTTCGCCGTCATCCGCAACGATGTACTGGAACGCGTCAATCGCGATCAATTCGTTGTTGTCGGGAGAGGTGGATGTGTACAAGCCATCGACCAATACGCCGCCGGCGAAATTCAACGCCAGAGTCCCGTGGGACATTTGGATGGGGCTGCCGGCCGGAGTGCTGGTTCGGTATTGCTGGCCGTTGTAAACCACCGCAACGACACGCAGGTTCGCAATTTGTTCGGTCTCGTCGAATACGTCGTCGCGAGTGGCATCCGCACGAATCGGCAGGGTCGGTTGGCTGCTATTCATCGCCAACAGATCTGCGGCGGTGAATGGTAGCGGTGTGTCTTCGGTACCGATCAGATCACGATTGAACGAAACGGGAGCATCGTTTGTCGGATGCAAAAGCACGTCGACCGTTCCGATGCTAGTCAGCGGGGCTGGCGTCCGTGCACCGTCGATGTTTTCGTTAACGCCGCTGTCGGTGGCCGAGTACTGGAACGTGTCGACACCGAAGGCGTCTTCCGGAGGCGTGTAGCGAATAAACCGTTGGCCTTGTTGGGTCACCAATTGAACCGAGCCACCAAGTGCGGTCGTCGAAACTGGTAACGCGAATTCCAGCAGTTCGCCATCGTTGAGCGGCGGATTGCCTTGGTTTTCGTCTGCCGCCGTTGGCGGTCCGGCGAACGCATAGTTATCGATGTAATCCAACGGGATCAGGATTACGTTAGCGGATCCTTCGCGTGGCACAGGGATCTGGCTGGTATTGTTGCCGTAGTAGGCAGCCCAATCGGATCCGGATTCGTCGGTGATTTGAATCGGTTCCAAGAACGGCGCGTCGTTCTGTGGGGTGACCAAAATGTCTGCCGTTCCGGTGCTGGTCAGCGAATCGACTTGACGCTGTCCGCCTTCGGGCCATTCGGCAAAGCTGTCGTCTTGGACGACAAAGCGGAACTGGTCGTTCGTTCGCGCGCCACCGGTTCGCGGGTTGTCGGCATTGAAGTCCTGCGATTGGACGTAAACCAAGTGATCGAGATAGCCATTGGCGAAGACGACTTCGATCGTTCCGTGCGGCGTTTGATACGTGCCATCGCTGACGATCGTGACGTCGATGCCTTGTCGGTTTGTGGCGATCAGTGCCGAAATTCGCAGCGTCTGGCCGGACTCGTCCTGTGGAACTCCAATCGACGGGTTCCCACCATGTGCGACGGAACCTTGCAGCAAGTCGCTCGCGGTGATCGTTAGGTCTTCGCTTTCACGGATCTTGAATCGACGATCTTCCGATGGAATCATCGAATCGTCCAGAATCTTGTCTTCTGCCAAAGGTGCATCGTTGACCGGATAGACGACTAAGCTGGCCGTCGCACTGGCATACTTCGCATCTGGAGTTGTCGTGCCGTTCGCATTCACGGTGACGCCTTGGTCCACGATGAAGTATTCGAAGCTGTCGACGCCGTAGAAGTCCGCAGCAGGCGTATAAACCAAGTTGCCGCCCACCAGACTGACCCGACCACCTTGGGCAGTCGTGATCGGGAACGCCGACCAATTGCTTGGGAAGTTCGGCGCCGCCGAGAAGGTGGTCACGATGGAAACCGGACCGTCGTTGACGCCCGACGCTTCGTCATCGGACGCGATGCGACCGGCGTAGTCGTTGCCAGTGAGCATCGATGGTGTGATCACGTAAGGCGTGTCCTCCAGAATCAGTCCCGGATACTGGTCTGTTCCAAGGACGTCATCATTCGCTGTCGGTGCGTCGTTCATCGGCAGCACACGCAGACTGACCGTCGCGTCGAACGTTTCGGCCGCCGGCATCGGGTCGGCGGGGTTTCCGTTGGGCAACGTGGTTTTACCGTCGTCGCTGACGGTGTACACGAACTGGCTCAGCGACGGGTTGCCGCCGAGCGCAGGGTTGTCTTCGTTGTAGTCTTCGTCTGGTTGGTAGACGACTTCCGTGACGATGCCACCAGCAACGGTCACGGTGACTTCACCAGTAACGGTGCCAAGGCCGTCGGCCAGATGGCTCGTGAGAGTGTAGTCGCCATCAGCAGCGTTTGCCGGAACGATCGGTGTTAACGTGCCTGACGCGTCGTAGACCGAGATCTGCACCACGCTGACCGACTGTTCTTGCTCGTTCCATGGTGGCAACCGCAGCAATGCATCGTCTTGTGGCAAGGAGCCGGTCAGCAGTTCTGCGGCGGTAATCGTGACCGCAGTGTTCGTGTTTGTATCGGTCGGTTCGGACGTCGTACGCGAATGATCCAACGCAAATGGCGCGTCGTTCACTGGAGCCACATTGATCGTTACCGTCGCGGCTACTGTGCTGCGGACAGGAACCGTGACACCGTTGACGGTTTGATTTCCCGTGAGGCGGTAAACAAACGTGTCGACGCCGAAGAAGTCTTCTGCCGGTGTGTAAGTGAATTGGCCGGTGGTTGGATCCAGCGACAGCGTACCGTTGCGAACGCTTTGATTGGGATCCAATTCGAATCCGATATTGGTCGCTCCCTTGAACTGGTCGCCATCACTAACGCTCACGACTGAAGCGAACGGTGTGTCCTCGACCGCAAAGTAGGTGTCGTTGTCCGGCACTGGCAACTGAGCGGAGATGATCGAGACTTGGTAGTCCTCGACTTCACCGCCGATGATTGCGCCTTCTGGCAATGTGTTGCCTGTGGTGCTCAATCGGAACCGTGCCCAGGTTTGTCCAAACCCGTTCACCGAAACCAGCGGAGCTGGGTTGTTTGGCGTCAGGATTCGTACGGTATTGCGTCCGTCGACCAGCGTTTGGTTCGACAAAACTTGTTCATACGGATCGTTGAAATCGCCGTCGCCGTTGAAGTCGATCCAGGCGTCCAACAATCCGCCGCCGGTCGTGTCGATCACCAAGTCAGACCCTTGTGGCGACAGTGGGTTCAGGTAACTGAGCACGGCGCCGGTTTCTGGATCAAGGAAGACACCGTCGAGAGCACCATCGCTGCCGATCCACACGCCGTCTTCGTCGTCGATCGAGTCGATCGTAAAGACGGATTCGCCGTTTTGGTGATTGATACTGACGCGGTACGTCGTGGTTGACAGGTCATCGGCAATCGCCGCGGCAATGCGTTGAGCCAACGCATCGGCCGGTTCACCTGGGACGACGATCACACCAACATTGTTGCCTTGTGGGACGGTGCCAGCGAGGATCAGTTCGTAAACACGAACGACCGAATCGATGGTGACTTCCAAGGTGTCACCTGGAGATGCGGACGCGGAATCGACTCCGATCTGGCGACCGTTGACGGACACGCCGATGGTGAACGCGTTGCCGGTGGCACTCGCGTCGACCGTCGCTGGCACGTCGTCGGCATCAGGCCAAGCAAAGGCGTCGACTTCGGTGTCAACGTGGCTTCCCAATCGCGGCAATCCGAGTGGACTGACCGTATGGCGAGCTCCGTTTTCGTCGAACAGCGTCAAGTACCCGTTGGCACTGTTGGAGCGACTTGGTGCATCGCCATAGTCAAGACGCACGCCTGGCATCAGAATCGTGAACTGAGTTTCGCGATTGACGCGATTGGGTTCCAGTGTGTTGCCAGCTTGATCGCGAATCGAACCTGCCAACCCGCTTTCCGCACCGATCACATTGGCCGTGTTGTCCAGCCAAACGGTTCCGCCGCCAGGGGCGAACGTTGTCGTTTGCATTCCACTGGCTTCGATTGCGGCGATGACTTGACCGACCATCGCATCAGCGGTGAAGTCGATCGACGGTACAAATGGGATCGCGACGATACCGCCGGCGATGCCAGATTGTGTGATTGATGTCAGGCTGACATCAATCGACGTGTTGATCGGCGAGCTACCGGGACGTAAGAAGTCAGGTTCACCAAGTGTGATGACATTGTCTTCGACCGAGGATCCGAATCCGGGGAAGCGTGCTTGAATGCGTCCGCGCAGTGCGGCCGCGATTTCGTTGGGGCCATCACCTGGAAGCAACAGCACCTTGTCGCTGGTTGTCGTCACGGACGAGTTCGTGGTCAACAAGAATGTTACCGTGACGCCGCCACTGGTGATCGTTAACTCTTCGCCGTTGACGCCTGCGGCAGTTGCTGCTGGTGGCACCACCAAACTCGCTTTCGCGGTCGTTTGTGGAGTCCCCGTTAATTGCAAACCGCCGGAGCTGACGTTCAAGCGATCACTCGATTTACCGCCCAAGTAGATCACACCGCCAAGCAAGCCGCGGGCGTTGAGCCCCAGGCCTGCGTCCGCGACAATTGCCGCCGCGCGGTCCGCCAACGCTTGCGGCGTATCGGTCGCCGAGAATGGGATCACATGGGTCGTCGCAGGGTCCAAGTTGCCAGGAACCGAGAAGGGGTCGGCAAGGCCCGAATCATCGAACTCAAATTGGACGGTGATGCCGCCGCCCTGGGCATACAGAATCGTGTCGCCATCAACGATCCCGCTGTCAACACCGGTAACGGTCAGTGGGTTCAGTGTGGTATCGACCGAGGCACCGCTTTGGCTGCCAAGTTGGACTTTGTCATCACCGACGCGAACCGGTGAAATCTGCAATTGGCTGGCAATCGAAGGCTGCGACAACACGCCGAAGATCGCGTCACGGACGTCGGTAATCGTGTCGGCGGATCCGATATCGATCGCGACATTATTGCCGCTGACTCCACCGATCGTTTCAAATTCGAACGTCAGTGTCGTTTGACCATCGGGGGACGTGATCGAGAACGTATCCCGGTCGATGAATTGGTCAGCCGCACCGACCACGTTCAGTGTCAGCGTTTGTTCGATTTGCAACACGTAGCCACTGTTGAATTCGAACGTCGCGGTATTGCCGGCGTTGTCTTCGACGACGAATTGATCACCGTCGGCGGTATTCAATCCGTTGTACATATTCAGCACATAGCGGTCACGGTTGTTGAGCGTGATCTCATATGCCGATTGTGGATTCCATACTCCGCTGGCTGCCGTCAGGATGATCTGGTTGCTGGTCGCAAGGTACGCGAATGTGTAATCCACACCAGGAATCAAGCGTCGCCCGTTCTCGGTCAACACGACCGTTTGCGCGGTCACTGTCGAATCGTCAGGGCCACTGCCGTCGACGTCGTCCAAGCGAACGACGAACTGTTGTTGGGTTCCATTGACCAAACGGACGTAGGTGCGGAACGGATCTTGATCGCGTCCGTCAGCCCCGTTGTCGAGCGGATCAGACAAGAATGCTGTAGGACCGACGAAGTCGCTGCGGTCCAACGCACCACGGTCGATGAAGACAATTTCACCGGTACCCGATCCGTTATTGACCAACGGATCGTCGACACGGGATTGTCCGGTCAAATCACGGATCGGAGCAATGATGGGTGATTCGGCGATCCCAAGGTCACGCCGCAAGTTTTCCAGAACGGCGCGATCGTCCAAAGCTCCTAAGCCGCTATCGATCAAGGCCGACAATGCGATCGGATAAAAATTACCATTATCTGGATCCGTGAATAGGTTTGGATCCAGTGGAGTCAGCGGGAATGCGCCCAGGCTGGTACCGGCCGCGTTGGTCCCGTTCATGGCATAGATCGTGCCGAACATTTCCATCGCGTTGACGCCAGCGGTCACGTTCACGCCGGTTGCCAAGTTAACGACTGCGTTGTTCAACAGCGTCGGTGCGGCACCGGCATCGACTTGGATACCGACGTCGCCACTGCGATCACCATAGATCGTATTGTTGACGATGCGGGCAAAGATCTGCGGTGCATTGACGCCGCCCTGTTGGTCGCCGGAAATACGAATGCCGCCCGACCCGTTGGTATTCAGGATGTTGTTCATCACAACCACACCCGGTACCAATTCGTCCGGTTCTTGAGTGACGAAATTCATCGCCGAACCGGGACGCGGCAAGGTGTTTGCAGATCCCGCGGCAACGTTGGTGCGGTCTCGCGACCCGGCGTCGACCACGATGCCGAATTGCGAACTGTCGCTGATGATATTGTTTTGCAGGATGATTTGACCCTGCGGGCGGAAACGGTTTTCGTCGCCACCTTCTTCACCCGGACCATCGACAGCGTACTGAAGCACTGTCAACGGGAATGAAATTGGATCGGCCGAGAAGTCCAGGCGTCCGAACAGATCACTTGCCGCCGGACCGTGCAGCAGCACGGTGTCGGAGGTTCCGTTATTAACGCCAGGTCGAACTTCACCGGTGTCCAGTGACGCGCTGACTTTGAAGAACGATTGGACCGCCGGTGAGTTGATCGCGTCGCGAATCGCCGCCGCGATGTCCGTCGCTTCCATGCCGACGGTGAATTCGACCGGCACGTTTCCGTTGGTAAATCCGGTACGCACAACCGGGTTGGAGATGTCTTCGAATTCCAAATTGATCGTGCTTTCGCCATCGCTGATGCGGATGATGGTTCCGTCTGGAATTCTGGCACCCGACAGCGGCAACCCGTAGATCGCATCCTGCAGTTTCAATCCGATCGCTTGCGCACGCGGGATATTCGAGTGCTGTGGCGTACCGCCATAGTCAGCACTGAGGCGAACTTCCAATTGGTACTGGCCAAAGTCGACTTCGGGACGCGGGGCAGGTTCACCGGTCTGAGGGTCATAGATTGTGATCGCTTCGAAATATGGATTCGCAACGAACTGTTGTGCCGCGGTTCCACCATAGACCCGCTCACCACGTTCGCTGACACCGATCACCAAGTCATCGATATAAACGCCTTCAAAGGCGTTGTTTTCCATCCGACGAGCGCCATTAATCAGCGTTTGGCTGGTGCTGTTGCCTTGTTGGTAGTAACCGAAATTGGATCCTGGCAAGACGCCATCGATCGAGGGCGAATCAACGATCGTCGGAAGTGTACCGGCAGGGTTATAGCCACCGAATGCAACAATAGGTCCAGGATCGACTGCGTTAAATCCGAACAGACGCAGCGTTTCGTTGAAGACTTGATATGGCTGCAGGGCGCCCGCATCGATACCACGGATTCCCAATTCTGGTTGTTCGACGGTGGACACCACCGGGCGAACAGAGATGGGATCATCGTTCACCGGAGTGACTTCGATGTCAACGCGAATGGGGCCGTCTGTCGCATTCGAATCAGTGAGTTCGTACTCAAAGAAATCCGGACCGTTGTAGTCGGGGTTTGGGGTGTAAAGGATGTAATTCCCGACGACCTGGACGGTACCAAACTGCGGTGCCGTAACGGCGGCGATTGGGGCGACACCCAAGGTATGGACATCACCAATTTCTTCTGGCGTGTCATTGTCCATGACGTACAAGCGTTTGGCCGTATCTTCGCGAACCTGATAGAAATCCGGTTGACCGACTGGAGCGTCGTCTTCGGTTTCAATCGTGATCGTCGCGGTGTTGGGGACGCGACTGCCCGCGCCATCGATCACATAGAAGTTGATCGTGATCACCGGATCGACGGCATCAAAGTAGATGTCGTAGGCGTCGGTGTCGATGATGATCGAACTTGTGCCTGGAATAAATGTCAGGCCTCGATCATCCCCGATGATCTCCAAGCTCTCGATCGGTACGCTGACCGTGCCACCTTCAGGATCAACAACGCCTTGAAGCAACGGCAATTGCTGAATGCCAGTATTCTCTTGATACGTTGCGGCAATCGGCGCGACACCCGTAGGAGTCTGATTGTCCGGATGCACCGTCACAGTCACGGTCCGAACAGGCGATTCGCTCAAACCGTCGGTCACGTAGTACTCGAACGTATCCGTTTCGATCCCGGTCGCCCCGAAACCTGGGTTAGGTACGTAGCGGATGGTTCCATCGGGGTTGACTTCGACGCGGCCATTCAGCGGCGGGGTGCTGACCAGCGGAGCGAAGAAATGCGGGGTCAAGGAATCCAATGCGTCGACGTCGTCATCATTGAACAAAACATCGATGATGACTTCTTGGCCGGGCAACAACGGATCTGCGTTAGCTTTCGTCGCGGCAAAATCAACCGCCGCAGTCGGCGCATCTTGTGCCCCGATCACCTGAAGCCGAATGGAGCGTGGATAGGAAATGCCGTTACTTTCGATCACGTTGTACGTGTAAACGATCTCTTCGATTTCGCCACCGGCAAGATACTGGTAGGCATTTGGATCAACATCCAAGCCACTACCAGTAAAGCTGATTCCGGCATCATTTCCCTGTTCCAAAACAAGGTCATCGACCGATAACGGGCGGAATTCCAAGTCGTCGGTTTCGTCCAACAAGTCAAAGAACGTCGCATTTTCCTCTTCACCGATGCTGTAGTCGAAGTGGTCAGCGGTGACCGAGACCGTGACGTCGACTTGCGCGGTCGCTTGGCCGTCCGAAATCGTGTAGGTCAGCATATCGACGCCGACAAACCCATTCCTTGGGACGTAAGTCAGTCGCGTGCCTCCGGCTGTGATGGTCACCGTACCGTTAGCGGCGGTGGGCACACCGACGATGCGGTGGTTGTCACCGTTGTCGGGAAGTGAATCATTCGCCAGCACATCAATCACGATCGGAGTGCCCGGTTGTGTAATCGCAACATCTTTGGTTCCGAGTGGAGCCGTTTGTGTGCCATTGATTTGGATCGTTCGATCGCGAAGGGCGACTTGGCCGACCTGATCACTGACCATCCAGGTGAAGCTGACCAATTCTGTTTGGCCGGCATTCAGATACGTGTAGTAACTTTGGTCGACGATCAATTGGTTGTTGACCGGATCGAACTGAATCCCGCCGGCATCACCACTTTGGTGTTCAAGCTCAACTGCAAAGAACTGTGGCGGATCAAAGTCGGGGTCAACAACATTTGCCAACATGTTGACGTTGGCAAAACCGTTGCCTTCGGCGGTGACGAAGTTTCCGATCGGGGTCGCGACGGGCGCGGTGATCGAATCCGTCGCGGTGTCGGAGTAATTGTTGACATAGACAATCACTCGTTCAGAAATTGACTCGGTGACGACTGCCGCGGCGATACCGGACAAGCTGACGGTGTTGCCACTCGCACCGGCCGACAATCCGTCACCCGCAAGAACGCTCGCAAGAGCCGTTGCGATTTGGTCGGCCGTATCACCCAAAGAATAGGTAACCAACAGATCGGTCGAGTCTGCCGCGACACCAGTGGTGTTGAATTCGACCACGACGGAGCGGTCCGTATCGGTCGTCAGAATCACCCGCTGGCCATCGACCATCGTCGCGCCATTGACCAACGTGATCGCGGTCTGGCTGACGCCGATCGGAGAAGTGTCGGTCCGGCCATCGGTGACGTAGTATGTAAAACTATCTTCGATGTAGGGCTCGCCGTCGGGAACATCCAAATTGGATTGGTAACGGACTCGTCCGCTTTCCACGCTCAGGATGGCGCCCAGTTGACTGCGATCTGACGGCAGCAAGATTTGCAACGTATCACCATCGGCGTCGTAGTCATTTAAGAGGACGCCAATGTCGATCGTTTGGCCTTCAATGACACGTCCACGGTTGGTAAAGCCGTGGTCGGGAACCGCAACGGGTTTGTCGTTTTCGCCAGCGATTTGAATTTCGATGCGGCGTGCAAGTACACCGCCGTTACCGTCGATCACGTCAAAGTCAACGTAGACCTGCGAGTTCACCAGGGCCATCAGTGAATTCAGCTCGTCAGGATTGATCTGCAGTTCACCTGTGGTCGCATTCAGCGATAGTCCTCGTGGGGATGCACCGCTGAATCGGACGTTCGAAACCATCAACGGATCCGATTCAACGTCGACAACATCTGCAAACAGATCTTGTGTAAATACCACATCGTCTTCGCTGAGTGTGACGGTGATCAACGCGTCATCTACGGTTGGTGCGTCGTTAACCGGGGTGACCGTCAGGTTGACCGTTGTCGGAGCCGATACGGTCGTTCCATCGTTGACTTGGTACGTGAACGAATCGCTGCCTACAAAGTTCTCTGCCGGCACATACCGAACACGCCCATTGATGACATCGACCGTACCACCGGCGGTGGTCGTGTTGGATGCCAAGATGATGGTCAAGTTGTCGTTCTGATCGACATCAGCATCGTTGTCGAGTACGTCCAACATCGTCAGTGTGTCTTCGACGACTTCGATGTTGTCTTGGTTTGTGACCGTCGGATCGTTGACGCCACGGAGCGTGATGGTGGCGACTCTCGCGACTCCGTTTCCACGGCCATCCGTCACGTTGTAGCGATACTGGACCGTTTCAAGTTCACCGGCGGACAATCGTTCGTACGCATCCGTCGAAACTTCAAAACGCGCGTTCAGTCGATTGAAAACGATTCCCGTGTCGTCACCCGATATCTTAAAGACGTTGGTCACGCCCAATCCGTCGCCTTCGGTTTCACTCGCACCGGCAAGCAAATCGACAACGTGGTTGCCACTGTTTTCGTCGAACGTCGGGGTCAAATTCGCGCCAACGATCGGCCCAGCGTTGTTCGGATAAACACGCACATTGACCAACACTTCGGTCGAATCAATCGTGCCGTCGTTGATGACATAGCCGAACGAATCCGAGCCTACGAATCCGGGTTCCGGTTCATAGTGAATGACATTGTTGATCAGTGTCACCGTTCCAGAGGCAGGCGGACGAGTTCCGAGCGCGACCGTCAGTACATCCGTTTCATCGGGATCCGAATCGTTATCAAGAACATTAATGTCGACACCGCGGCCGACGACCGTTTCGGCGGAGTCAGACACCGCCGTTGGGCGGTCGTTTAATCCGCGGATCGTCACCTGGGCCGTTTGAGGCGTGACGCCGCCGTTGTTGTCGTTGGTGTCGTAGGTATAGACAACGGTCATCGTTTCGCCGGCACCCAGACGTGTATAACGCGACGGGTTCACGGTCAGATAACGCACACCGTCAAACGCGATACCGGAATCGTCGCCTGCTGTGACTTCAAGGTTTTCGACAACAACGGTGTCGTTCAGGTCGGCTTCTTGAGTGTTGAGCAACAAGTCCAAAACCGGATCAGCGGTTGGCGTTACGTTGTTGTATTCGCGTGCAACATAGGCTTGCATCAAGTCGCGAATTTCGATGGTGGTCGCATCAATGCCAACCGGAATCTGCACTGCACCTGTGACGCCGGGACGTTCGACGACCAAGTTTTGCGTGACGAAGCCGCTGGCGCCGCCGATGTCCGGAGTCCCATTGCCTTTGATGCTTAGACGCTCGGGGTCTTCCGGATCGATGATGACATCAAAGAATGGCGTCAATCGGCCGGCAAACTCGAGTGAGATTTTGGCGGCGGTCATGTTCGTCGTGTACGGAATCGTCAGCGCACCATCGGTCGGGTTCGGGCCGTTCTGATCGCTGAAGGTATACGTGATGCTGGACCCATTTGCGGGATCAACCACGGTGATCGTGCTGCCGTCGACCAGGGAGCCGCCGCTTGGCATCTGCAGCACCAAGCCGTAATCGAACTCGAAGGTTCGCGTGCCACCGCCCGAGTTGATGGTGTATTGGAACGATCGATTGTCCAGCATGTATTGCGGCCGAACGGCTCGCAGTTCCAAAGCGTTGATTTCGGTTTCACCGGCAGTGTTGAAATCGAATCGGAACCGCACATCCGTGTGCCCAGCCCACGGTGCGAGGGAGACCTTTGCTTGACGCCATGAGGACGAGTCGTGCAGTGGCTGGACGAACTGATAGATGGGATCACCGAACGCATCCTGATCAAAGTTCTTGACATAACCCGATGCGTTCAAATCGAACTCATCCAAGTTGTCCAAGAAATCATTGCCGGCGACGTCGGTTGCGACGTTGTTGGTCGAAACCAAACGCCAGGTGCGGTCCTGCTCGCTGGAGACGAAGACACGCATCGCGTCACCGATTTTTGCGGTGGTGTTCGATTGCGCGTTCGTGTCTTCGGTATCCAGGAAGTACGTGAAGTACAGCGACGGTTGGTCTTCGTAAGCGTAGCCGCGAAGGTCAAGGGCATAGCTTTCCAGTTGTCCCTGCGCACCGCCCAGGAAGTTGTACCCGCCGCGTCCTTCGTAGTAGTTCGTCGGGACACTCCCATTGACAATGTCGTTGTCCAAAGTTGGGAAGCCGAAGTACAAACTGACGTCTTCATCGGTGGTCGGATCCAAGTCCAAGTCGTTTGACCCGACGTCATCACCACGCTGTGTCGTTCGGCCCCACAAATTGGAATCCAAGTTGGCGAATCCGATCCCGTGGACGGCCGTGTAACCCAGTGACACGGAGCTCTGTCCGGCGCCCAAGACTGGCACAAAGTTGCCGAGTTCATCGAGGGCATACAGGTTGCCCGCTGTATCGGTCGCGAACAGCAAATCCGCGTACTCGGGGATGTTCGCAGGCCCCGTCGTCAGACTCGAAAACCGCAGCGGGTTTCCTCCTGCTGTGGTGAATGTGTTGACCAGCGTGCCAACGATATCTCGGGCCGGCAGGTAAGGGAGATTTGGCGGCTGCGCCAATTCGGCAGCGCCGAAACTGATCAAATGGCCTTGGTCACTCACCGCGTAAAACGTGTTTCCAAGTTGCGTCAAACCGGTCACGTTCCAATCGGGATAATCGGACGGCTGTGCGAACCGAGAAAATGCGTTGCGACCGTCGGCACCTTCAAAGGTTAGACGTGCGATTTCACGGCGATCGGTCCCCGCACCCTCCGTCGCATCGTTTCCGCCACGTGTTGTATTGTTGGCATCAATGATATCCCCGGTGGCCGGATCAAGTCGGTAGATGAAGTTTTTGGCTGGTCGCCACTGCATCCCAATGGCGTTGCCATTGTTTGGGTTTCCAGGCAATGGGTCGTCATAAAAAACGTCTCGGAACGCGCTATTTCCGCCGCCTCGGCTGGCAACGCCATACAGATTTGGTGTGTCACCAGCGGTAAAGGTCAGGGCGTTGAATTCCAAGCCGCTGAAGCCTGCCGCATTTGCGGTGATGCCAATGTTGCCATTGTTTACTTCGCCATGCGATGTGGTGTAGTTGGTCTGGCCAATCTGGACGATTGTATTCGTCGCAAGGTCATACGAATAGAAAAGACCATCGACCCCATCGCCATCCGCTGATCCGCTCAGCCCAGGTTCATTGACGGAGATACCAACCAACAGTCCGGTGTCGCTGACGTCGATCGCACCGAGTGTCTCTGTTGCCGAATTGATTAATGCTTCGGCATCACCAATTTGCGCGTTGTGAACCGTCACGCCCGGTTGAGCACCGCCACCGGTGTTCAAGCTGAAGTGTGACGAAACGAAGAGATTCAAATCCCCAAGGGTGAATGGGACACGGTTTTCTTCGCCTTGAATGATGGCGTTGTCTGACGAGCCGATTTCAAAGTTTTGTGATGCAAAGCGTGTCGTGCTATCGACTGGGTACAACCGAATGTTTTGGTTGCTACTGCCTGGGTTGTAGTACTGGTCCAGATCCGTCGGGGCTTCCATGTTCGTCGTGACGACCAGGTCGTATTGGCCCAGCGGAAGTTCGACGGTTCCCAAAAAGGCGTCTTTGAATCCGGCCGACCCGCGACTGAGATCATCTTGGTCAACGCCCTGATTGGGGCCCGATTGATCCGAGGAAATGTTCGAGTCATTCGCCACCATGTACAGCGTTGGCGGGCCAGCATCTTGGTGTTGGTAGATGTACAAGGCCGTGTTCGGGCGACCAACGACATCGGCGTAGTCGATATCAAACGTGACCGCGATGGTTCGGCCATCATTGTCCGTCACACCGGCGATTTGCTGGATCGAATCACGCTCGACGGTAAACGTGAACATGTTCTGCCGATCGGTATCGGTCAAGTTTCCGCTCAAGCTGATTGACGCACGTTCGGTGTTGCCGAGGTTGCCAAGATCAACCACTTGCCCCGGAACCGCCGAACCTTCGCCGACCAACGGCGAGTGCAACGGAACACCGCTTGCCGTGATCCCAGTCGTCGCATAGCGGATGTCCGCGTAACGAACCGTTGAGCCGCCAAATTCTTGAAGCTCTTTCAAGCGAACTTGCGACTGGTAAACACCAGTCGAACCGTTCTTGCCGCTGATGCGGATGTAGTATTCTTGTTCGACGCCGTTCACACCCGGCAATTGGATCCGCAGACCTGCATCGAGCGGATTAAGCGTGTAGAGGTCTTTCGAATTGCCATCCGGGTTTCCGAACGTGTTGTCGAGCGCGAACGACGACTGTTCCATCGGCAGTGCGACCACACCGGGCGCCACAAACTCGATCGCGTCCGCTTGGCTTTCGGCAAACGAATTATCACTCGACGCGACGACGTTGCCCAAGCCATCGATGATGTCGATTCGGCTGTCCAGCGAAGACTCGGTTTGATCGATGTCAACCCAAACGGTCGTACCCGCGACGCCTCGGAACGAATACGTATCGATGTCCCCGGCGCTAGCGATATTGCCATGGATGGTCATCCCCAATCGCAAATTCTCATCCGCCGATTTCTCGTTGGCGGCCAATTCGCCGATCGCTTGAGCGCTCGCTTCGGTACCGTTGACGTCGCCATCGCCGCCGATTTCGCCTTCGCGTTCGATGACGGTTTCAACGTTGCGGTCGTGGCTGAATTCCAACAACTGGATACCATCCCAGTTGCCGGGGCTGCCGGTCGATGGCCCATTGCCATTGGTATCGACCAAGGGATTGCCAAGCGGATCCAAACCTGCGCCAACACTGTCGTCAGCCAAACTGGTCAAGACGACTGGGAATCCAGGGCTTCCGATGACGTGCACGATGCCACCGATTCGATCGTTGATGTCCAGCGGGCGACCGTCTGCGATCAAGCCGCTGCCGTTGGTGAACTTCACAACCAAGCTTTCATCCACTCGGCTTTGAAGTCGTAGCCCGCCGTAGGTATGCAAATCGGGCACAACGATGTCGCCGCTAACGACATGCACGATGTCGGTGTCATCAAATGCGACCGCAGTGGTCAGAATTTCGGCACGGATGCGCATTCCCGCGATACCACTTGAATCGATCAAGTTGCCGTGGACGACTGGGCCCAGGTTATTCGACGGAGCATCGGCAACATCGATGCGTCCGGTTTGCCGGCCGTAGTCGTCGAGCGGACGGTCCTTCAACGAATTACTGTTGATGCTGATCGCGGCGTTGTTGGCGCCAAAGTTATTGACGAAGGTGTTGTCGACAATGATCGGCTGAGCACCGACGACATGAATAATCGACTGGTCATTGGGGCCACGTCCCACACGCGTTGGCGAGTTACCACCGACGCCGCTGGCGTTTGATTCGAACCTTGTGTTGGAGATCCGGCCATCCGCTTGCAACAAACCTATCGCATTGAATCCGGCGCTCGTACCACCGACGCTGGACAGACCGCCGGCGTGCGCAATCACGGCTTGGTCGATACTCACGCGGCTGTAGGGGTTGGCAAAAATACCGGCCCAGTCGCCAGCGTTCCCCGTAGATTCGCCGTTGTTGGTCGTGTCAAAGGTTCCGCTACCGCCGTATCGATCGTCGCTTCGGCTGGTAAAGACAACCGGTCGCCCCTCGTCACCTTCGGCAATCAGGTTCGCACCAAAGCCAAGCTCGATGCGGACCCCGTCGCTTTTAACCGTCAATCCCGGATCGATGATCAATCGTGAATCCGGCCGTGCCCGAATACTGTTGCCAAACAGCGGCACCGGGTTGACGTTATCGGCAACCAGGCCGGTATCCGAAAAGACAGTCGTGCTGCGATTCAGATCGGCGATCAGTTGTAGCGGTCCGCCATTGAATGAACGGTATAGACGGCGAGAAACGAAGTCCCCGGTCGCGATCGGCAAGTCGACCAGCCGAACCGACTGGTTGTTCGCGACCAAAGTCGGATTGGTGGGATTGGTCGATGGCGTTTCAAAGCCGAACCGGTCAACAAAACTGACTGCGTAGGAGTAGTTGCCGCTGGTAAACGTCGAAGATGCGTCGGCGGTCACGTTCACTTGCGTCAGCGTCAAATCATCCGGACGCGTCATCTGTGGCGTGCCACCGGCGTTGCCTTCGATCTGCAAGTTGTCGCCCAGGACGTGCACGACTTCTTTGTCATCGAAGCGGGCCGGAACGTTTAGCTTTTCTTGCACACCGCCCGCTTTCGTATCGATTCGAACCAGGACACCGTTGATCGAGTTGTTGATCAGGGTGTTGCCGTAGATCACCGGCCCGACGCGGTCGTAATCCGGAACGAAAGCTTCGTCACGTTGGTAGCGTACCGAAGTGAATTTGGTTTCCTCGAAACTGGCCGGGTCAGCTGAGATCGCCGCGTCCGCATTCATCGTGATGCGGTTGTTGATCAAGGTCGGGCGGGCGTCATCCAAACGGATGGGCGCGATCGGATTGATCTGGCCGTTGATCAGGACGCCACCACCGCCGTAGCGAATGTCGGCGCCACCGACATAGTTCAGGAAGATGCCTTCTCGCTCAAGCTCACGCCGCCCCTCGGCACGGTCGGTTTCATTGCGGAAATCGATCCCGCCCCAGTCCCCCGCCGCCGGTGCGACCAACAATGGGTTTCGTTGCAAACCCGCGCCCGGATCGTTGAAGCTTGTAAAGAACACCGGCAAGTGCGGCACGCCTAGAACTTGCAACGCACCATCGCTGGCGTCGACACCGGAATTACCGCTTCCGATGGCGATTCGGCTGCCATGCATTTTAAATACAGCCCCCGCGTCGATCATCACCGTGACACCACGTGGGACGATCAAGTCACGGCCGTCATCAAGCGTTTGGTTTAACGCGCCGACCCGACCGATTTCATACGCCAAGTTGTCATCATTGGCGATGTAGTTGTCGTTGGGCAAACCGATGTTTCCGTCGTCGCCCTTGTTGCCGACGATCCGCACGATGTCACCGGGTTGTGCCGCGGCGAGTGCCGTGTCGACTTCGCGGAACGGGTTCGCTTCGGATCCATCACCGGCGTTCGGGTTGGCAGCGTTGACGAACAGTGTGCCATCGGTGTCCGCCGTTCGGAACCAGAAATCAAAGGTGCCGCCAGCGATACCGTCTGCATCGCCATCGATCGGCGTTCCCGCGGCATCAAGGATCGAATTCGCGGCGGCCTTCGTAAAGTTGACCATCAACTCATACGCACCCTGGCTGGTACCACCACTGCCTGTGCCTGCGTTGTTGGGATCAAAATCTTCGTTGCCCTTAGCCGTGACACCGATGAAGTAGATCTCGCCGTCCTTGACGTTCCACTGTAACCCCGAATCGGAACCTGTCAGGTCATCGTTGGCTGACACCTCAACTGGTCCGTTGACCGTTTGCTTGTAAAGCGAAAGGTGAGTGTCGAGCAAGCTTCCGCCGGTACGTCGCTCGGCAAACGTCTCGACCTTTAGCACGCCGTCATTGGGCGCGTCGAAGCGGTACAGGTCAACGTCTTTGTTATCGGGGCGATAGAGGTACTGGCCATGCACGATGTCATGGTCACCGGCGAACCGCCATTCGCCAGCGTTCCCGTAATACTCGCCTTCGGAACCCATCACCGTTCCCGGCGGCAAGTCATAGGTGTGGCCAAGGCCGATGGAGTGACCGATCTCGTGTAGGGCGACGTTAAAGAACCCGCCGCCGTAAACGTTGTCCCAGGTCTCGGCGCTATCCATCACGACCAAACCGGCACCGCCAAGTCCCGCGACGCCACCGGGACCGCTCACACCGCCGGCACCGGCTAAGTCGCCGACGACGACTTTCGTTCCCGCGTTCTCTGTCTCGACAAAGTCAATCCCGAGTTGCTCGCCCCACAGATCATAGATCTCGCGCACGCGTTGCATTTGCGCTGGGTTGATCGTCGTGAAGAGCGGGTTGCCGAAGGAGTCGACACCAAACGGTTCATTCAGCGAAAAGTTGTACGCCCTTGTTTCGATGCCGCCAGCACCGTCCGACCCGCCCAAATGCGCCTCGTCCAAAACGTCGCGACCGCCTGGTTCCAGATTCGCACCGGGGTAGTCGAATGGCAAACCGCCGTCTTGGATCGTTTGTGAAATCATCAACGTCGACGCGGTGCCCAAACTTGGCAACGTGTACGCCAAATCGAACGTCGACCCCGGGTCGGCGACAGAGAATGGCTGCACTTGAGGCTGCGTCGTTGATGTCGCGACCGGTTCACTCGCACCAACCTTCAATCGGAACGCACCGCTGCCAGGAAGGTCATCCAGGTCTTGGGCGAATTCCAACACCACGCGGTTGACTTTGACCGTGACATCGGTGGTCGACGTGGGGTTTTGTGGATTCGGAACCGCTACCGTCTCGGTCGCTTCGATGCGAACCGCTGACGGGATGTATCGCGAGTCGTCTCGATTGGAAACCGAATCTTCCGTACGGATCAGTTGATAGAACGCCGGGTTCTTCAGCGACTCGGTGCCGCCACCGGCGAACAAGTCATCGTCATCGAAATAAACGTGAATGATATTTCGATTGCTGGACTGGTCGACCGTGCCATCGTCTCTAACGGTCACGGGCTGCGGTACGACTGCCAAGACCTTGGCGCCAAGTTCCAATTCAAAATCAACGGTATCGCGATCCGTTCCGTTGACGTAGGGCTCAAACGCATCGCCGTTCAAATCGCGGAGCGCCGAAACGCCCAAGTTGGGCAGGTCGCGACCAAAAACTTCGACGCGATAGCGACTGTCGGCAAGTGGTTCGGAGAAACGAATCTTGACGATCCGCTCTGACTCTCCAAACCCAACCCATCCAGGTGTGATCACGACGTCATCAAGCGTACCTGGGACATCGTCATTGCCCGCACCGCTAACACGGATGCCTTGCATCAGCGTGTCAGGGTCAATCGCGGCGTCACCACTGAAGCGGAGTGTCAGCTCAGTCGGCGAGACGTTTAGAACGTTGTAACCATCGCGACTGAAGATGTCTTCTGAGTTCGGGTTGACGCTGACGAGACGCAAGTCGCCATCGTTGCGCGCAAAATCAAAGCTTCGTCCGACTTGCAAGTTCAGGTCGTACAGCTGCGCTGACGAGCCACCGGCGCCATAGACTTCGACGAAGTACACCCCTGGTTCGGCCAGGTCAAGTTCGCTGTTGCTCTCGTTCAGGCCCACGCCGTTCGCATTGACGTCCAGTAGTACCGCACCGGTATCGGATTTAATTCGGTAACCCAAGTCGACTTGAGTTCGGCGATTGACTTGCGTGGCTGTTCCGCCTTGCGGACCGGCTTGGTAGCTGGTTCCCGCCGGTGTGAGGTCAACCGAGATGCCAGTACCGGTGGAGACTTCGAATCGGTAAACGTCGATGTCAGATGTCGCATCGTCGATTGAAACGTCATCAATGAAGACGGATTCGTTTCGTAGCAGACCGAGGTCATGAGCTTCGGGAAGCGAATCGTTACTTTCATACGCATCGCCATAGAGGATGTTTCCATTCCAAACATCGTCTTCTTGTGGGCCGTAGAAATTGAAGCTGATGATTGGTTCCATCAGTTTGGTTTGGTTGATCGGTTCGACATGCGCGATTCCGATGCCGTGGCCAACTTCGTGAGCCAAGACGTTGACCAAGCCACGGTTTTCGCCCGAAGGTCCGTTGGAGTTCAACAGGAACCAGGCGTCGGCGGTGTCAATCACCATGTCGCCGTCCGAACCAACAGTCCCACCGCTATTGGGGTAGTAGTTGAACGCGAGCGTGTTGTAGTCGCCGTCGATAAAGGTACCGCCGATCCGCATGTCAGCGCGCACGCCCGCGACGCCTGCCGTGTTCGCATCCGAAGACGCTACTGGCGCCCCGTCGTCGTTTGATTCATAGACGAAATTCAGGCCGGTCTTCTCGGACCACAGATCATAGATCCGCTCGAAGATTGGAAACCAAGGCTTGCTTTCAATGACCGGGTTTCCGCCGCCGCCATAGATGCCATCCATGAAGGCAACCAGATCGCTGGATCCAAGGTTTCCGGTGCCGCCATCGTTGATCGGCGTGCCGTCGTTGACGATCCCCCAGGTCAAGGTCATCCCGTCGCCTTGATTCGGCGAGGCATCGATCGCCCCGGTACGCCAGCGCGAACCAGCCAGTATCGGGTCTGCCCCGCCGTTGTTTCCCTGGCCTGTTGATTGATGGTGCTCCCACTGTTCGATGACTTCATCCGGAGTACCGGGTGCGAAAACCGCGTGTGCCAATTCGGCGGCAAGTAGCTCGCGTTTTTCAAGCGTCTCTAGGTGAACACTCTTCCGCGAGGGACGCGACGCAACCTTGCGTTTTGCCGGGGTCGAATGAGTGACGTTACGCGAACGGCGGGGGAACGATCGATGAATCATTTATCAGACTTTCAGATTGGAATTTCGCGTGTTTCGCTCAAATCTTTTGAGGGATTCCAGTCACACGCAGATGGGAAAGAATGAAGTCAAAAAGCGGTCAAGAAAAGTTGCTGACCCTTCACCATAAACACAGGCGGAAGGGAATTTCAATCGCCATTAATGCGGCTAAATCAGCAAATATAAGTCGCTAGTCTAAGTTCGAGCTTTGCGAATAGCCACAAACAATTGGTGATTCGCTCGAAGTTTGTCCAGGTCCGCAATCAGAGGAGCCCTTTCGGTCAATCCCCGGGACGTGGGGAGCGGGTGGTCTCTCAAACTGGCTAAGACAAACGGAATAGGCGGAACATTCGGAACCGCTTGCCGGTGGGGATGTTTGTTGTTTGGCGCAAAAATTGCAGTAATTCCGTTTGTCTCGTTTTTTACCGAGTGAGACATCCAAACGGGCTAACCGAAAAGAGGTGTGCCGATCGCCGTGGCGGTAGGTGTACGGCGTAGCTCCGACAGGTCGCCGCAAGATGCTCTCTCGCAGTGCGCCAGAGGCTAAAACCAAGCTGTTGGGTGGTTCGCGGCAAATCATCGCAATCGCCCCGCGGTGGGAGTGCGGGCGTTCGATTTTCGCCGTCAAAGAGTGCCGTCGCGGGCGCCCTGTGCAACAGCAGCCCGCTTTGGTTTGGTCCGCTTTCCGGTGGGATGAGTTGCCGCGCGATTTTAGATGGCGGCACTGCGATTGCGCGGTAAACCGGAGGTTGCTAGGCAGGCTTGGTCCAGTGCATCGTCCAGTGGCGATCGCTGGTCATCGAGATCTCCGCGTTGTCGAGGCCGCAGGTTTCAGCGATTGCGGCGATCTCGTCAATGGTCAGTGCCGCGTGCAGCGACTGGCGAAGTAGCTGTTGTGCAAACGGCGTCTCGGTGGAGGCGTGCAGTTGCACCAGTTCCTCCACCCGACTTTCTGTCAGTGGACGCGCGAGATCGCGAATGAACAGTCTTCCTCCACGAGCAAGCACGTGTTTTGCGCAGCGAAGCACCTCGGTCGGATCTGGGACGTGGTGCACCAGCGTATTGGAGATGACGGTGTCGGTCGAGTTTGCTTCAAAGTGGTCGAGTGCTTTGCAGTCGGCGTGTTCCAGGAAGACGCGTCCCTGTACGCCTCCCAGTTCCACTTCAAGACGGGCGACGTCCAGCATTTCGATCGCGATGTCAACGCCCATCACTTGGACGTCGGACAGGCGTTGGCAGAGCAGCACTGGGATTTCGCCCGTGCCACATCCAAGGTCCATCACCTTGGTGCCGACCGGTCCGCTGGCGATCAAGTCATCAACGAAGGCGTTGTTGACGGTCGCATGGTCCATCTTCAGGTACTCGCGCGCTTCGTCCTCGCTGTCCATCGCTTCGGGTTCAAGGGTGCGTGGGAGAGGGTGTGGGGGTTCGCCGTTGGGAGTGTGGGCGGTTGGGGGCATGGCTTTAATTCATAAGAGTTAGTGTTTGGCAAGGAAGCCTAGTCGTCTTTGCCTGAGCTTTGGGGGGCGGAAGGTGACATAGGTGTTAAAATCGTCTCAACTATTACCACATTCTGTCATTCGTTAACTACAAATAGTGAACACGATTCGCCGACTGGAACCGTTCGCTTTGATGACTAGTCTTGGGCGCGAGGACGGGTCAGAACAATCCGACGGTTTGTACGCCCAGAGGGTGAAGACAATTGTCGGATTCGCAAAAGTTTTGCCCGCATTTGGCAAAACACAATTCTTTCAATAGCGACGCACTAGGAACATGAATTCAAATGTTGTCGATCCAAATGAAGGCCGCAATGGTCGTCATGTTGGCCAGCGCAACGGTAGTCGAATTCGGGCGGCGGCTTCTCCAGTGCGCGATCGCGAAAGCGGGTGGACTGTCATGACGCCAGCGGATCTTTTGTGCTCGGCGCGAAAGCACTGGTTCTCTGTCATCGTTGTTGCTTTCGTCGTGACGGCGATGTCGTGCGCGGCGTTGCTTGTTCTACCGAACCGCTACGGCAGCGAGGGCATGTTGTATGTCCGATTAGGTCGTGCAGCAGTTACCGTTGACCCCACCGCCCAGAACGCGGGTGGCGCAGTTTCGATTCAAGAAACGCGTTCTGCCGAAGTGCTCAGTGTTGCCGAGATGATTACCAGTCGCGAGATTGCCGAGCGGGCGGTCAAGGACGTGGGAGCGGAGGAAATCTTGCAGCCTCGGTCTTGGATCGATCGGGCAAAGCAATCTTTGGCTGATCTGTTTGCCCGACCGTCCGAGTTTCAAAGCGAACAATACGCCAATCAACTTCGCCATGAAGAAGCGGTCGAACGCGTGCGTAGTTGGCTGAAGGTCAATGTTCCCAAAAACGGCTACACAATCGCCATCGACTGTGCCGGCCCCGACCCCTTCTTGGTTCAACAGATCACTCAGTCGATCCTCGATCAGTACAAGAGCTATCACGTCGAGGCACACCGAAGCGACGGATCATTGCAATTTTTTGAGGGTCAAGTAGCCGAAAGCCGCGAGGTCGCGACGACAGCTCGCGAGTCCTTGCAGCAGGCTCGCAGCGAAGCCGGTTGGACGAGTATCGAATCTGCCGAAACAACACTTCGCGAACGTATCGTCGCGATTCAGGTTTCGTTAGATGCAACACTAAGCGACTTGGCCGAGGCGCAGCAGCGACGTGATTCACTTGGTACACAGTTGGCTGGCACGGAGGAGTGGATTCCCATGGAAGTCACCCGTGGTGTAGCGAACGCGGCTAGCGATTCGATGAAGACGCAACTGTTTGACCAGCAAGTCGTCGAGAGTGAGCAGCTCGCAACGATCAAGCCTGACCACCCACGTTATCGATTGTTGCAACAGAAAATGTCGCGTAGCCAAGACATCGTCGATGACCAGTCGATCGATCGAGAGCTTCGCCGCGAAGCATTGAATCCGCTTTGGCAGCAGATCCAATCCGAGCTCGCACTGGCAACTGCCAAGGCCGACGGACTGAAACAGAAAAGCGAATCGTTGAATGGACGATTGGAGCTAGCGAAGAACGATTTGCTAACGCTCAACAAAGACGCCGTTCGCATTGCTCGCTTGAAGTGGGAAGCAGACATTGCCGAAGAGTCGTTGCTACGACATGCGAGAAGCCTCGAAGAGGCACGCATCATCAATGAACTCGATCAAAACAAGCTGTCCGATGTGACGATCATTCAGGACGCTTCGTTGAATCTCAAGAAGACGGGCCCACCACGAAGTTTGCTGGCAGTTGTCGGTGCCTGTCTTGGGGCGGCTCTCGGGCTGTTTCAAGCGATGCTTCGCCATCCGCTGGCCAGCGATTCGGACGCTCGTGTGCACGAGGTCGTCGAACGAAAGGCGGTGGAGGATTCGTGGAATCGGATTCACGCGGGCCACGGCGAGGATGCCCCCGAAGCAAACGGCCAAGTGGCTGATTCGGCAACGCCGGTATTGCCACGTTAACTCATGCAAGTTGCATGCGTTGTCTGGCGATCGAACATGACAAAACAACTGGACGAAGAAACGAACGCTGCTGAGCGGCATGCGTTCGCTGAAAAAGGGAGACCTCGACACCGCCAACGACTGCCGTTGTCGAGGAATTAGAGAGCATTGGATTGCCCTGTGATTGGCAAGTTATTAACCCGACTATCGATCTCCGCGAGAGTTCGCGATGGCAACTCGTTTCTGCTGACGCAGACGGAGTTCAATCGTGAAGTCACGCGTGAGCGTATTCGCGCCGTTCGGCGGGCGATTCCGTTTTGTGTTATCAGGATTCAGCTGAATGGACGGGAACAACTGCGACGCCGTCGCCGTCTGCTGATCCAGCTTCTGCATCGCCATCTGCGACTGACCGATCACAAGGCTGATTTTGGCGGAACACGTTTTGCCGTTCTGTTGGTGGATACTCCGGAAATGGGTGGCCGTGCGGCACTCGACCGAATCGAGGATCTCTGCGAAGTTCAAGGCCTCAACGCAAGTCTGACGCTCGAGGTGTATGATCCAGAAGGCTTCGATTCCGATGATCCCTCTGCGGCGTCTTCTGCGGATGGACGGCGAGCTGCTGACCGTAGTGTCGAGACCGAAGAAACGAATTGGACTCGGTTTGATTATCCCACACAGTCGCTCAGCCAAGCATCGCTCGATCAGGCGTCGAGTGTCGCTGTCGTGACTGATGTCAGTTCAACGGCGGCGATGCCTCGTTCATTTACGAAACGCACGTCGCTTACTTCTCCAACGCAGACAGCCACAGACAGACAGCCTTTGGTGCGGACGAGCGGTTCGGTGCCGGATTGGTATGCGGCAGACATCTTACGAGGGCCGTCGCCGGTGCGGCGGTTTGCAAAGCGATTGGTTGATATCGTCGGCGCTGCGGTTGGCTTGATTGTATTTGCCCCGGTGTTGTTGCTTTGTGCGGTCGCGATCAAGGTCACCAGTGTTGGACCTGTGTTCTTTTGCCAGGTGCGTGAAGGCCGTGGCGGTGTGCCATTTGTTATTTTTAAGCTCCGTACGATGACCGTGGATGCAGAGATTCGTCAAAGCGAATTGATTGCTTCGAGTCATCGCGACGGACCCGCATTCAAGATCAAGTACGATCCGCGCGTCACGCTGGTTGGGCAGTTTCTGCGTAAGACATGCCTGGACGAATTGCCTCAATTGATCAACGTGCTTCGCGGCGAGATGTCGTTGGTCGGTCCACGTCCGTTGCCCTGGAAAGAAAGCCGGGCATGCAGCGGGTGGCACCGAAGACGACTCGATGTCAAGCCTGGCATGACCTGCCACTGGCAAGTCAATAAGGCCGCCGCACCAACATTTGATGACTGGATGCGGCTGGATCTTCAGTACGTCGACCACGCCACCACATGGCAGGACTTGCAACTGCTTGCCCGGACCACCGTCGTTCCCTTGATGGGCCGAGGGAGTGATTAGTGTCTTCGGAATCCGTGACACCGATGCCAAGTGCAGGGGCGAATGATCGTGTAACGCGGCATCATGCCCCGCTTCCGGCACGCGTCGTTTTCTTGACGCACTATATTCCGCTCTACCAAGTCCGGGTTCTGGAAGAAATCGCCCGAAGTGTTCGTGACTTTCATGTGCTGATCAGTACCCCAATCGAACCCAATCGGCATTTCAAGCCGGATTGGGGAACATTGGATGTCACGGTCCAGAAAACGTTGACTTTACGCCGGCGCTGGAAACATCCCGCTAGCGCAAAATCAGGCGACGCGATTGGCGGTTTTGTCGATCCGTTGTACGTCCACCTTCCCTATGACACCTCAGCCCAGCTTTCGCGGTTGCGGCCTGACGTGGTGATGTCGTTGGAATTGGGGGCACGCTCGCTAGGTGCGATCCGCTATTGCAAACGCAACGCGGATTGCAAAAGCATCTTGTGCACTTACATGAGCGAGCATACCGAACAAAACCGCGGTGCGCTGCGATCGAAGCTGCGGGGATATCTGGTTCGAAACGCTGACGCGATGACGTTCAATGGTCCCTCCTGCGAACGCTATCTGCACAGTGTCGGTGCCGATCCAAAAAAGCTCTATCGTTTGTCCTATGCGGCCGACGATCGCACCGCCTACCAAGGTTCTGTCAGTCGGCGTGAATCTGATGTGCGATCAAAATTGCTGTATGTGGGGCAGCTTAGCGATCGCAAAGGCGTGATGCCGATGCTTGATCAGCTTGCCGGATACTGTCAGCGGAATCCGACGCGACTGGTTGAGCTGCGATTGGCTGGCAGCGGGCCCAATCGCGAGCAAGTCGATTCGTTTTCTGCCCCTGACAACCTACGTGTTTGTTCCCTCGGGAATCTGTCCGCAGGAGAGCTGGCTGGCGAGATGTCCAGCGTTGGCGCGACGATCGCACCGACTCTGGCCGACGAATGGTTGCTCGTTGTCAACGAAGCGTTGCAAGCTGGCTTGCCCGTTATCGGCAGCGTCTATGCCCAGGCGACTACCACGCTGGTTCGGGACGGGGTGAACGGTTGGCAGTATGACCCTTGCCAAGTCGACCCTGAGAAAACACAGTCACTTTCCAACGCACTCGATCAATACTTTGAGCTGTCGGACACAGCGATGGCTGATATGCGATCACGTTGCCGACAGTCGATCGCCCATTGCACGCCAAGGTGGGCAGCGGCAGGGGCGATTCAAGCAATCGCGGACTTTGTCGAGCAATGCGGCGGGGGCCGAGATGTCTGAACCGCAAACACGGTCACGGCGACCGCTGGCCAGCCTGTCGATCGATGTCGACAACAAATGGGCTTACTTGCGTGCCGCCGGGCGTGAAAATTGGGAGTCGTGCGACAGTTATCTGCCGATGGCATTGCGGCGAGTGACCGATATTTTGGGTGAACTTCGTCTGCCACTGACGGCGTTTGTTGTCGGTCGTGATCTGGAAAGCGAGGAGGACGTCGAGGCGATCGATTCGCTGCGGCAACTTGGCGACTGCGAATTGGCGAACCATTCGCTGAACCATCTGCCTTGGATGCACACAATGGATCCGGCAGAGATCGAATGCGAAATTGTTACGACGCACGACCGCTTGTTGTCCGCCTTGGATGCCGAAGCGGTCGGGTTCCGAGGGCCAGGATTTTCTTGCCCGCCCGAAGTCTTGGACGTTTTGTTGCGTCATGGGTACCGCTATGACGCATCCATCTTTCCGACTTCGATCGCGCCTATCGCACGGGCTGTTTTCTTGGCCCGGGCGAAGCTGAAAGGGGAGCAAAAAGAGAAGGCGAAAAAGCTCTATGGCGGTTTTGCTTCGATGCGAAATCCCAATCGACCTTTTGTCCGTTCGGTCGCTAGCGAATCGATCTGGGAAATTCCTGTCACAGTGATGCCTTGGTTGCGAACGCCGATTCACTTCAGCTACTTCACATTTCTGGCAAGCTTTTCGACAGCTGTTGCGAAATCGTATTTGCGAACGGCATTCCGACTGTGTCGTTCGACGGGAACGCCGCCGTCGCTTCTGTTGCATCCACCCGACTTTATGGGACGCGAAGATGATCAGGACATGGCGTATTTCCCAGGGATGAAAACCGCACGCGCCGACAAACTGGAGCTGGTCCGGTGGGCGCTCGCCTTGTATGCAGAAACCTTTGAGGTTTGCACGATGCGAAACCAGATCGAACGCTTGGATGAATCTTCAGCCAACCCATCGCCACACTTTTCGAATCGACGCGAACGATGATTGACCAGGGGAAACGCAACATACTTGGCATCGGTGTCAACGCGATTGACTATCAAGCCGCAGTCGCCAACGTCATTGAGGCTGCAAAGCAGCGACGCCCGTTTACGGTGACTGCATTGGCGGTTCATGGCGTGATGACTGGCGTCGGCGATAACGAACACCGACATCGGTTAAGCGACTTTGATTTGGTCTGCCCCGACGGACAGCCCGTCCGATGGGCGCTGAACTGGTTGCATCGATGTGAGCTATCCGATCGCGTCTATGGTCCGGAGCTGACGCTGCGATTATGCGCTGCCGCCGCTGACGAAGGCGTTTCCGTGTTTCTGTTCGGGGCAACGGACGAAATGCTGAATCGTTTTGCAGAGACACTGCAACGCAAGTTCCCCGGTCTGAAGATTGCCGGGATGAAAGCCAGCCAATTCCGGACGTTGTCCGAGTCGGAAACCGACGCTTTGGCGGACGAAATCAATTCCAGCGGCGCGGGGATTTGCTTTGTCGGACTCGGTTGCCCAAGACAAGAAGTCTTCGCCTTTGAGATGAAGGATAAGATTCAAATGCCGCAAATCGCGGTGGGTGCGGCCTTTGCCTTTCATGCCGGTTTGCTCTCACAGGCTCCTCCCTGGATGCAACGGCGTGGCTTGGAATGGCTGTATCGGCTGGTTTGCGAGCCACGACGTTTGTGGAAACGCTACCTGACAACCAACCCAGCCTTCGTTTGTCATCTGGGGTTACAAAAGCTTGGGATCCTGCATCGAATGCAAGAACGCGGTGTTCAGCCAAGCCAAAGCGTTCGCTACGGATAGTGCCCCCACCATGGCATCGAAACAAGATTGCCGACAAAATGTCATCGCGGGGCGCGGTGGCCGCCCCAAAATCGTGTCGCAGTAGGCAATTGAGATCCCGCTTGATGAATGACGAGTCTGATTTGGCAACACCACGTCGCGCCTGCCTGGTACAGATTTACCCGGCTGATGTGGTCGACGGAATGATGCTGATTCGGGACGAAGCGTTGTTGATCGGCAGTGACGACTGCTGTGATTTGGTGCTGCAAGACCCGAGCGTTTCTCCACAGCATGCGAGGATCCGTCGCGTCGAAAGCGGATTTGAAATCGAGGATCTCTCCAGCGACAGTGGGACCTTTGTTGCTGACCAGTCAGTGCAACGTCATCGCTTGATTTCCGGCGACACCATTCGCCTGGGGATGTATTTGTTTAAATACCTTTCCGCCGGAAGTGTCGAATCAAAGTATCACGAGACACTGTATTCTGCGCTGACCCGCGATGCTTTGACCGGCGCGATGAATCAACGGTACCTTCTGGAGACTCTCGATCGGTCGATCGCGGCGGCCCGTCGGCAAGGCGTCCCGCTTTCGGTGGTGATGATCGATATCGATGACTTTAAAGGCATCAATGATCAATACGGCCACTTGGTGGGTGACGCGGTGCTGCGTGAATTCGGGCAACGGTTGATCGAAACCTGCCGCCCGGACGACCTCGTTGCCCGCTACGGTGGTGAGGAGTTTAGCTTGTTACTTGTCGGCACCGACGCGAGTGATGCGTTGGCGTTAACCCAGCAATGTTGGGAAGCAATTCGCAGGGATCCATTCCGTTCGAATCATGATCCGATTCCGGTTACCGCGAGCTTTGGGGTTGCCTGTTTACAACCGGACGCGGAAGAAACCGGCAACGCATTGTTGCGCCGCGCTGACGAACGGATGTACGACGCCAAGCGAGCGGGCCGCGATCAAGTCATGGGCCCTGTCGATGTCAAATAACTTCACCGCCTAGCAGGCCAGTATTAGGTCAGCCCGACTTGTCGGATCGTTTGCCGTACCGCATCAGCCGAGGCAAGAAACAATTGCTGTTCATCGTCGCTTAGCGGTGGATGCAGAATCCGTGTTACGCCTTCTCGGCCGATCACCGTTGGCAACGACAGGCAAACGTCGTTGACCCCACAGAACCCATCGACCAAAACGCTTAAGGGCATCGTGTGCCGCAGGTCGTAGGCGATCGAATCAAGAATCATGACGGTCGCCATCGCAACGCCATAGTTGGTGAAGCCTTTTAGCTGGGCCACCTTGTATCCCATGCCGACGGTTCGTTGGAAAATCTGTTCGGTGACATCATCACTGAAGAATCGCTCGCCTCCGGTCATGGCGACCGACTTCGCAGCGAATTGCGTGTCGCCGTGTTCGCCAAGGATATACGCCCGAATGTCGTCCGAATGGATTTGAAGTTTTTCGGATAACATCGCGCGATAGCGAACACTGTCGAGCAGCGTTCCCGTGCCGATCACACGCTCTGGCGGAAATCCAGACAGTTTGATCGCCGCATAGGTCAGCATGTCGACGGGGTTCGTCACAATGATCAAGATGGCATTGGGACTGGCTTTGGCGAGTCCCGGAAGCCACTCTCCGAGCAACTTGTAGTTATCCGCCGCGAGTTCGGTTCGCGTCTTCAGTGTCGCGCCGCCATAGGGAATCGATGCGGTAAAGACGATGACGTCGGATTCCTCGGATTCTTCGATGTCACCAGAGCGAATCTGCATGTTGGTGTTGCGAAGGGCGCTGGCGTGCAGCAGGTCCAAGGCATCGCCTTCTGCCTTGTCCGGGGTCCGGTTGATCAGCAACAGTTCCTTGGCAATTGGATTCATGACGCATGCGAAGGCGATTGCCGATCCCACGCGTCCTGTTCCAACGATCGTGATTTTCATCCTTGCTTGATACTTCCTAAAATCTTTCGAGGGAGCTCTTGCGGAGCGAGATAAGTTGCGTGACTTCGCATCAAGGCGTGGGCAGTTTGCCCTGGCGGCGATACTTGATGCGGTACTTCTCGGCCAATGTTTTATGTTTACTGCCCAAGTCGACTTCGGCACCCGCAACGAACGCGCGAGTGACGTTGGATTCGGTTTGCAAAATATCGCCGTTGCTAACGAACAAGGTCGCGTCTTTGCCGGGCGTGATGGAACCGACGCGGTCCGCAATCCCCATGATCTCACAGGGGGAAAGTGTGATTGCGCGAACCGCCTCATCGGCCGGCAAACCGTAGGCCACCGCGACTGCCGCGTGATAAGGCAGGTTTCCGGCTGCGGATCCGCCACCGGGGCTGCCAGATCCGGGGCCGCCAATCGCGAACGTCACGCCGGCTTCGTACAACCGCAGGGGCAGTGTGTACGGAGCGTCATAGGCATCGTCACGGCGGGCGGGAAGACGGTAAGTGCTATGGATGATCACCGGCACCGAACAGCGTTTCAGCATTTCAGCGCATTGTGGCGCGTCGTACCCACCGTAGATGATCGGTCGAATATTCTGCCCAACGCAAAAAGCAACCGCGGCTTCGATTTCACGACGATCATCGGCATCAACGATCATCGGGCATTTGCCTTCGATGACCTTGATCAGTGATTCCAAGCGAAGGTCCGTCGGCGTGGTTTCTGGCGACGCAGTTCGAGCGGCCGCATAGCGTCTAGCTTCATCCAGTCGGTCGGCAAGTTGTTGCAATCGTTCGTCGCGTTGCTTTGCGCGGTCGCCGTCGTTGCGGTTACCCGAGTCAAAGGCTCGCCAGGAAACAACCAGACCTGTATCGGCAGCCAGCAACATGTCTTGGTTGGTCCAGCCATCGAGTTGGATCACCGAGCTTTGGCCACGGATTTCGCCACGACGCGGTGCGATCGAAGCGAGCAGCACTCCGTTGGAGCGGGCCACCGGAATCAACTCGCTGTCCGGATTGACTGCGACATGCGGATTCAAGTTTCCGTTTTCGCTGCCGACTTCGTCGGTGTCGATCGTCGATCGCGTACTGCCGATCTCGCTCAAGCCCAGGTTTGACATCGACTCCATCAGCCCGGGATAGACGTGCTGGCCTTCGATTGAAATCGATTCGCAGTTTTCCGGCAGTTCGACATCGCTGCCGACAGCCGTGATTTTTCCATCGGCAAACACAACGATCCCGTTCTCAATCGTCTCGCCGTCGATGGTGTGAACGGTGCCGTCGACCAAAGCGATCGGGTGGGATTGCGGGGCGCCGGGGATTTGGTCATGGGCGGCGGCGGACAGACTCGCGAACATCATCGCGACTGCCGCAACGTTTGAAAGAACCGTTTTCATTAGAATGCCTCCGCGTGATCGCTTTCGTGTTGGTGCTCGGCATGGTCGTGATCGTGGTCATGACCGTGGCAGAATTCGTCGAATCGCAACCAGCGATCTTCTTCTTCAACTTCGTGTTCTTCGCCAGCGTCTGTTTCGGTGTCACCAGCCAAGATGTAATTGATCAGCGACGTTTTCCAGCTTTGGTCGCGTTCGCGTAGCTGCTGATCTTTTTGCAGCGAGAACATCTCGCGGCCATCGACCCATGTCTGTTCACAGCGGGACAGCGTCGAAAGTGGCGGTCCGCTCCAAACGACAAGGTCCGCGTCTTTGCCCGTTTCGATCGAGCCGACGCGATTGTCGATTCGCAATTGTTTCGCCGGGTTCAGCGTGACAAACTTTAACGCTTCTTCCGCTGACACGCCGCCGTACTTCATCGCCTTGGCGGCTTCAGTGTTTAGGTGACGGGCGAGTTCCTGGTCGTCGCTATTGAAAGACACGACCAAGCCGATGTCATGCATGATCGCACCGTTGTCCGGGATCGCGTCATAGACTTCGAACTTGTACGCCCACCAATCAGAAAACGAGGACGCCATCGCACCATGTTCCAGCATGCGATCGGCAACTTTGTAGCCTTCAAGGATGTGTTGCAGCGAACCAATCGTGATCTCGAATTCATCGAGCAAATCCAGCAACGTGATGATTTCGTCTTGGCGATAGCTATGGCAGTGGATCCAGCGTTCGCCGCGAAGGATCTCGGCGATCGCTTCGAGCTCCAGGTCGAAACGCGGCGGCAACGCATCACGTTTGCCTTCGCGGTAACGCTGCTGCGCGTCCATGTATTCCTTTGCCGCCAAGAATCGATCCTTCATGATTTCGGGAACGCCCATGCGGCTGCCGGGATAGCGTGTCGAGCGGTCGCCGCCGTTGCTGCGTTTGACGTTTTCACCCAACGCAAACTTGATCCCCGCTGGTGCCGATTCGAACTTCATCGCTTCCATCGAATCGCCCCAGCGAAGTTTGATGACCTGGTTCTGGCCACCGATCGGGTTTGCCGATCCGTGCAGGATATTTGAACTCGTTAAGCCGCCGGCGAGTTGGCGATAGATACTGATATCGGTGTTGTCGATGAAGTCGCTGATGCGGACCTCGGCGGTGATCGCTTGCCCTGCTTCGTTGATTCCGCCATCCGTTCCCATGTGCGAGTGGCAATCGATCAGTCCAGGACTGATGTGTTTGCCGCTGGCATCAACGACCTGGCAATCCTGTGGTGCGTTCAGTTCTTGCCCGATCGTTTGGATCTTGCCATCGACGACCAGAACGTCAGCCGATTCCAGAACGCCTTCTGGGCCACAGGTCCACACGGTCGCGCCGCGGAACAGAACGGACTTCGGTGAAGCCACCGCCGATTCGACGCCGTATCCTCCGAGCGGATAGTTGATCGCGATTTCCTTTAGCGAATGAAACGTTGGTGCTTTGTCCGCTTCTTTTTCGCTCTTTTCCTTCTCGTCAGCTTGATCGTCTTCTGGTTCGGAACGTTCCCATGTCGGATGAAGTTGTGTGCCGTCGGGCAATCGCAAGCTGGCAAACAGTGATGGGGCTTCGTCGCCCGGCTTCTGTGCAGTGACAATCGTCAATCGAGTCGGACCCTTGGGCAATCGTTCGTCAGCCTTTGAGAGGTCCGCCCAAGCGGTGATTCGATCCGTAGCGTGCGTCAAGCCTTTGAGGTCGACGCGTTTCGGTTCCGGCGTTTTGTCCGCTGATTCGTCCTTCGCGTCAGTCTCTTCGTTTTCTGATTCATCACTGTCCGATTCATCCGATTCTGGTTGTGACTCTGGCAGGTCGACTTGGATGAATTTGCCTGTCCATTTCTTTTTGTCTTGGACAAGTTCCATGATCAGCGGCACATCTTGGTCAGCGACAGAGAGGGTCGCCTCCCATTTGCCCGCCAATGCTTCGGCTTTTGTTTCTGGAGCATGCTCGTACCGGTTGCCGTTGACCCACGTTTCCAGCAGTTTGGATTGCTTGGCGAAGAGATCGCCATCGAAGATCAATAGGTTGGCTGCAAATCCGGGTTGGATCTGTCCGACAACGTGATCGATCGCAAGCAGTGACGCTGGCGTTGTCGTCATCGCGGCGAGGGCGTCATCGGGGGCGAGTCCACGTTCAACCGCTTTGCGAACGTTTTCAAGATAGGACTTGGCGTTGTCCAGCCCGTCGGTTGTCAAACAAATCGTGACGCCTGCGTCTGCGAGGCGTTTTGGGTTTTCGGGAGCAAAGTGCCAGTGCATCAACTCACGAAGTTCGACGTCATCGGCTGCTGCTTCGCTGGTCACATCAGGTGGCTTGGGGAAATCGACAGGGATCAGCAACGGCAATCCATACTTGGCGATCGCATCCGCATCGCGGTATTCACGTCCGCTGCCATGCAAGATCGCTTGCAGAGAAAACTCGCGAGCGATGGAGCCAGCTCGGATCGCCATACGTTCGTTTTGTGCGTCCAAGATAAAGACGCCTTCGGTGAGACTCTTGGCCAAGCACGCCAAATCATCGTTCCGAACCGGAGGCGACAGTTTTGGGTTTGCTTCCCATGCCTTTTGGGCGCTGACATACCAATTCGCATCGTGCAAGGTCTGTCGCAGCAACGCGACCGCTCCCATCGGCGAATTCGGATAGCCGTCGCGGCGACGATCACGCGGGATCGTCAACTGTGCGTGTTGTGCGACGTCTTCTTTCAGCAAGCTGCCGCCGTTGTCTCGGTCAAGCGTTACGACGCAGCTGGAACCTTTGATGATGCCGCCACGCGGGGCGACCATCCGAACCGCAATTCCTTGTTTGCGAAAGGCGTCTGATTGCGAGACACTGCTTGCCGCCGCGACAGCAGACCGACGTGGCAAGATGTAGCCGTTCCAATGTTTGACGCCATCGTCGGGGATTTCGTCGACGTCGATTTCACTGTAAGCGTCGATGAATGCAGGGTAGATCATTTTGCCGCTGCAGTCGATAACGAGGGCACCCGCCGGCGGCGTCAAATCCTTGCCGACCGCTATGATCGATTGGCCATCGACCAAGATCGAAGTTTCAGTTGCGACGCTGCCCGGCCGCCGAACGACCGTCGCGTTTTGAAGCAGCGTGATTTGCACCGGGTTGGTGCGTAGCCCGACCGTCGGACGGGCCTCTCGAGTCGTTTGGGCCTGAGTGGTCGGTGTGAAAACACACACGATCAAACATCCCAGTAAACAGCCAAAGCGTCGCATTGAATCCTCGCGGCAGTCGAAACGGCGATAGTCGTCAGTCAACCAGCCGCCAGGATAGTCAATGCAGAAACGGGATGTGGCGTCTCAATTGCAAAGGTCGACCAAGCGCCGAACGCTTGGCGATTGCGTGAATGCCTGCTCCGATGGCAAGCCTTTTTTGCGAGGATCAGCGATCGCACTAACGCCGTCGGTGCGGCTGATCACAGAAGTATTCCCCGCCCGGCTAGCTAGTCCGTAATCGCTTCGTAGCGACTTGGGATTTTGTAGCGGTCGCTAAAGACATGGACGCGGTTCGTCGCTTTGCCTTCCGGGGTGACCACCGGCAGCTCCGCACCGCACCAGCCCAGGATGCTGCCTTTAAAGTTCTTGACGTCGAAGCCTTCGTCGCGAAGTTGCGACGCATATCGACTGCTGCGGCCGCCACTCAAGCAATAAACGATGACCGTTTTATCTTTGTACTTCTGAGACTCTTTCTCAAACTGCGCTTTGGTAATCGCGCCGGGAATCATCGAGACATCGATCTCTTTATCTGATCGGACGTCGACCAGCACAAATGGCGATTTGACCGATTGGTTCTCCTCCTTGGCCTTGTCCTCGAGCGTCTTTTGCCGGTCCAGCTTGGCTTTCAAGTCTTTGACGTCAATCGTTTCGACAGGATTGAGTGCGGAGAACAACGATCCCAGTTGAGCGGAGGCCGTGGGGAGCGTCGCGAATGTCAAAATGCCAAATGTCATCATCGCGACGGAGGTGGAAAGCCAGCGGCGTGGTTTCATCGTTCAGTTCCTGTTGATGGGGATGCATTGAGTGGTGCAACAGTGCAGGGTAAGTGTCAGACGCAATGTTGAAAAGCGAAGAACTTCCGCCAATCGCCGCCGGCAATAGGCCAACGGAACCGCGTTCGGTGGCTGCAAAAATGGCATAACGAAGGTTTGGTACAATGTAGCATGGCAAGCTTTCGACTCCGGACAATCGCTATTTTTGTTCCGCTTTGCGTGGCGGCCATTTGCGCATTTTGGTCTGCACAATTGCGAAATCGACAAATGACCATTCGCAATGTCTTTGATCGCGCAGTGGAAGCAGACACATTGCTTCCCGTGGCCGAGGCGGAAGAATTGTTGCCAGAATGGGAAGTGAGGAAAATGTTGGAGCGGGCCGCTGGGGGCGGATCCATTATTTTCGACGGAGAGTCGAGGGTGGCGCAAATCCAGCCAGAGATGTTCCGATACGGTGACCGTTCTTTGGACGGTCTTACGTTGCATACGGTCGGCGATGGAAAGGGCTCGATGACGTTTCAGTTGCCGATCGGGACTCGAATCAAGTCAATCGCTTTTCTCGAAGACGCGTTGGAGGTCACGGTCTTTGGTGAACTGGATTTCCATGGCGACGTGCTGTCAATTCCAGAGCAGGCGCCGGAAGTCTATCAGCTGACTTGGCTCAAAGGGGATCCGCCACCGTACAATACACTGGACAAAGCCATTGAAACGCGAATGCGTAAAAAGTGAGTTGGTTTGAAGAGGTCAATCGCCTTTCTCACTGATTGCTGATCACGCAGTCGACCTGGTAATCCTCAAATGATTGAGTGAGATTTCATCAGTTGGCACCGAAGCTGCACTGCCTCGGTTGTCTTTAGCGAATAATGGACCGAGTCAGGTGTTTCCGGTGAATCGATTGGGAGTGGCTGGCGGTTTTCTCGTTCAGGTCCCGACTCAATCCCCCCACAAAAGAGAGAGCAATGAAACGTTTACTAATGGTCATGGCGGTTCTCGCAACCTTCGCTGTCGCCTCGGAAGCACACGCGCAATACGTCACCCTACGAGCGCCAACTGCAGTCGTTCCAATAGCCGGCCCCGTGGTCACGCCGGTTTACACGTATCCAACATACGGATACTCGTACCCGAGGTATGCCGTTCCCCCAGTGGTTGTGAACCGTCCCGTGGTCACGACGCCTGTCGTGACACGACCCTACGGTTTCTATTCAAACTACGGTGGCTATGAAGTTCGCGTGCCCGGACGCCCCGTCGCAAATACGTTGCGTGCTTTGATCCGCTAGTTCTTGACGCAACAGAGCGACTTGTGCCGCGGAGTTGCTCCCGTACTTCGCGTTGGTCAGCTTTGCCGTTAGGCTAAGTCGAGAAGTTGATTCGGCGGAATCAGTTTCTCGATTTGGTTCTAACACAAGCAGGCTGGCCGTATGTCACGCACACTTTTCCGAAATGCATCCATCGTTCTTCCAAACTCTGTAGTCCAGGGGTCTCTGGTCGTCGAGGATGGCAAGATTGTTGACGTGAACGCTGGTGATCATGCCTCCGCCGATAGTGTCGTGGAGTGTGATGGATTGCATCTCATGCCGGGTGTGATTGACGACCAAGTTCACTTTCGTGATCCAGGGCTGACGCATAAGGAAGATTTGGCAACGGCAAGCCGAGCCTGCGCCGCGGGCGGTGTGACTTCCTTCTTGGAAATGCCGAACACGAAACCGCCAGCCGTCACCGCCGAAGGCGTCCGCGCAAAGGAGCGAATCGCATCGAAAAAGTCTTTGGTCAACTACGGGTTCTATATCGGTGCGACCCCGGATAATGTCGACGAGTTGAACACGGTCAAAGACGTTCCTGGTATCAAAATCTTTATCGGCAGCAGCACCGGGAATCTACTTGTTGATGAACAGGAGGCCCTCGAGCGAATCTTTGCCGAGACGACGCTTCCTATCTGTGCCCACTGCGAAGACGAGACGACGGTTCGTGCAAATGCCGAGCGACTGGCTGGGACGACGAACATTGCAGATCACTCAAACATTCGTGATGAGAACGCTGCGATCAACGCCACGCGGCGTGCGACCGAGCTCTCTCGCCGCTACAAGCACCGGTTCCACGTCTTGCACGTTTCCACGGCAGCAGAGGTTCCATTGGTCGCTGACGGGGCGCCCTACATCACCAGTGAAGTTTGTTTGCATCACTTGTTTTTCAACGTGGATGACTACGCGCGTTTGGGTTCGCGGATCCAGATGAACCCGTCAATCAAAACAGCCGCCGATAACAAGGGGCTTTACCAAGCATTGCTCGACGGAAGCATTCAGGTCATTGCGACCGATCATGCACCACACACGCTCGAGGAAAAGTCGCAGCCCTACCCGCAAAGTCCATCTGGCCTGCCCGCTGTTGAGAATTCGCTTGCGCTGATGTTGAACGAAGTCAGTGCCGGCCGCTGCGAAATCACTCAAGTTGCATCTTGGATGTGCGACGCGCCCGCGCGTGTTTGGGGGATGGTTGGGAAGGGCCGGATCGAACCAGGGTACGACGCAGACCTAGTGCTCGTGAACTTAGCGGAGTCACGGACGATTCGCGACGCGGAGCAGCATACGAAGGCGAAGTGGAGCCCATGGGATCAAGTCACGCTACAAGGATGGCCGGTGGCAACGTATATTGGCGGGCATCCCGTTTTCCAAGCGTCAAAGGGGTTTGATGAGTCGTTTCGTGGGCAAAAACTGCGTTTCGATCATTCACGTGGTGGCTACTGGGCGACGCCGGAGGGTATCGGAAGCTAACGCCGCCAGCGGCAATGAATTGATCGCGGGAATGCAAGTTCCGCAGAAAACGAAAGGCAACGAGGGACCGTGGGATTCGGTCGCCCCGTTGCCTTTTCTGCTTGTGGTTCCAGCTTTGTAAGTACTCGCTGGGCTATTGCCCGATGTCTTCGTCGATGGTTTCTGACATTGCACGTGTTCCCAGCGCGCCCCAAAGACCATAAGGGCTTGGGAATCCGACTGAGTTTTGATTCGCGTTGTTGCGGAAATACGGCACGGGGGCGCGAGAGTTTCCGGCTTCGACGGAGTCTGACATGAAGACAACAGCACCGTCTCCCATCATGATATGTGCCCCGCCTTGGTGCCGGCTGCTTGGTGGCATTGCTCCCATGCCACCGTGGTTTGCAATGAGACAAAGTTCACTGTTCGGCGGGAGGATCGTCGCGATCGTGCTGTAGAGCGGGCGTTGGTCGGCCCAGCGGAAGCCTCGCATCGTAGCGATCCCTGTGTAATCGACTCCGGTGTTCGCCCAGAATTTCGGACGCTCGGGATCGATTTGGTTGTTGTCGTAGCACCAGCGAGGGTTGCCAAGCAAATTGTCTCGCCCGTTGGCGCGTGACCCTGTCGTTGTGATCTGGCGATCACCGAGGTCAGTATTCATTTCCCCGCCCATAATCGTGTTCGAGAGGCCGTCGAGGACGTCGCGGAATCGGCTGCTCTTACTTGGGACGAACATTCCACGGCATGACCCACGGACTTGGTTCATGCGAAGGACCGCATCGCCATAGTGCCATCGACCACCGCCAAGCCAGTTTTGTCCGTACTGCGTGCGAAACATGCTGTCACCATAGCTGCATCCATAATTGGTTCGTCCCAGTGCGGGTAGGCCGCGTCCGGGGTCGCTGGGACAGCGGAATGTTGGCACATCGACGTTCCATGCGCGAAAGTCAACGGTGTAGGGGGCCGGTCCGAAAGCAGGCCAATAGCGACCGTTCTTGTCGACATGGGCATTGGAAACTTCATCCCAGATCGCTTGCTGTTCGACGTATGGGGTGATGCCAACCAGGAAGCTCAGTAGGTTGCGGCTGTTCGCAACGGCGGGTGGTGAAGTCGGTCCCGTGACCGCGTTAGTGCAGCAATCATCGTTGTCGAACTGAGTCGGGCCGGTACCGTTTATCGGCATTTGTTTGAATGCCGAATGGTAATTGTGAATTGCCAAGCCGATCTGTTTTAGGTTGTTGCTGCAGCTCATTCGGCGGGCCGCTTCGCGAGCAGCCTGAACGGCAGGGAGAAGTAGTCCGACTAAGATTCCGATGATCGCGATCACGACCAATAATTCGACGAGTGTAAAACCTTGCAACGTTTTCCGGCGACTAGATCTATCCATGGAAAGGTCTCATTGGTTGCGAAAAGAGGTACGTTGAAGCCAACGCAAAAAAGAACATCAACACTGCTTGACCAGTGCTGCTCACTCGCTTTCGGTATCCGCTTCGTCCATTTCCTCCTCGGCGCCGTAAACCGCCTTTTTGTATTCTTCAATCTCTGCCTCGGTGCGAGGTGCGACGGTCGCTTCGTCGTCGGAGCATCCGCCTGTGATCGACAAGGTCATCAACATCGAAAATAAAAGCATGAATTGAAATCCGCGCATGCGTCATACCAATGATGCGAGTTGCAAAAATGAATGGGCATTGCATCTGCGCAGGGGCAAGCGTGTCGCACGATGCGAAACGCATCAGAGCAATGCAAGCAGCCATTGTTGGCGATTCAGCGTGCACACAACAACTTTTGCAACGCGAATTGTTCCTAACTCAGTTTTAGGCAAGGCCTAAACGCTCGTGGCAGCGGCGCAGCGCTGGAACGCGTTTAGTTGATCGCGCTTGAGACAATGAACTCACGAAACGCGATTTGGTGTTCGGCTTCGTAGCGATGGTTGCGACGGACAACCACAATCGATTCCGCACCGAACAAGCGTGACGCGTCACGGAATTCGAGCGTGTGTTCATTCGTTTGATCAGGAAGGGCCGAAAAGGTTTTGCTAAGCGGAACGATCGTGACACCAAATCCACTGCGAACAAATTGCAGTAGAACGTCTTTGGAACTCGTTTCACAAACCACGCGTAGCTTGTCGAGTAGCTTGGCGGATTCGAAGACCTCGTCGACTCTCGTTCGCGTGTTGGTTGAGTTGCTCGAATGTATCAGTGGGTGACGCGCGATCGACTTCACTGTCAAACGTTTGAGCTTCGTCAGTGGATGGTCCGGAGGACAGACGAGTTGAAATGGAAACGACGTCACGTGGTCAGCGATCAAGCCGGCGGGAAGTTTGTCGCCGAGCATGCCGAACACCGCGAGATCGACTTGTCCTTCACGCACCAGTCGCAACGCTTCGGCCGAGGAGACGTCCACTAGCTTGAGCTCGACATCAGGAAAAGCTTGGCTGTAATGCAGAATCGGTGACGGCAATTCGTGCAGCAGTAAACTGACCGGCGCCGCAATTGAAAGCTGGCGAGGTTGTGCTTGCGTCTCTTCGCCGAACTGCTCCAAAATTGAATCGAAGCCGTGGACAATTGGTTCGGCGAGCGATGCCAAGCGTTGTCCGTGTTCGGTCAGTCTGACCGAGCGACCTTCGGATTCAATGAGTGCGACTCCGAATTCGTCTTCCAATGCGCGGACTTGTTGCCAAACCGATGGTGTCGCGAGTTCGAGAGCTTTTGCTGCGGCGGTGAAGCTGTTGCCGTGGGCAAGTTTGACGATCGCTCGAAACTGGGTCAGCCGGACTTGCTTGTAGTATCGTCGCTTCATTCGCGATTCGCATTTCGGCGAGAGACGGTGTGCGGTCAGTACTCACCATCTTAATCAACACGCAAACCGCCCGTGGGGAGGTCACACCCCGACGAATTGTCCGGCGGTTGATGTTCTAGCACTCTGCAGTGAATCGCAAGGCGATTGTCTTCCAGGGGCGACTATGCGCCGTCTTCGACGACTGTCTGGCGGATACTGTCCGGCGGTTGTTACTGCCCGGAAGTTTTCTCGAGGGCCATCTGGACTTGGTCTGCTTCGTGAAGTCCGACAAGTTGTCCAACCATCTTGCCGTCTTTGAAGATTGCCAGTGTTGGGAGCGCGCGAATGTTGTAGTCGTAAGCGAGGTTTTGATTCAGGTCGATGTCGACTTTGACAAAGTCGAAGCCGTTGCCAATTTTGGCAGCAACTTCATCGATAATCGGTGCCTGCTCTTTGCATGGTCCGCACCAGGTCGCCCAGAAATCAACGAGCACGATGTCTTTGGAATCCAGGACGACTGACTGAAAATCGCTTTCGCTAATTTCGCGAACGTGGCTTGTTGAGGTGCTTCCACCGCAGCCAGCAATTAAGAAAATCGATGTGAGGAACAGCCAGACGAACTTTGTCAAAGCTTGTGGTCTCATCGCACCGGTTTGTCGTGAGAGTAGAGAGAGCGGATGGCACGGGACTCGAACCCGCAGCCCCTTACGGGGTACTTCAGTTCCAGTGAAGCTGCTCACCAATTCGCTTACCATCCGAATCGTCTGCAGATTGTATCGTGATGCGGACGCCGGTGACTAGGCGTCAGTTCACTAGGACTGACGTCAAATGTCCAAATTCGGGTCCGCACGAAACGGCACAATCGCTACAGCGTCGTTTTGGCTCCGCTGATCAGCTTGATGAATTCATCGTTGCTGGGGAATCGAGCCAACTGTTTGGTCAGTTGCTCCATCGCGTCGCAAGGGTGCATCGTCGAGAGCGTGCGGCGCAGCATGGTGACTGCTTCGTAAGTCTCTTCGTCGTGCAGCAGTTCTTCGCGGCGGGTGCCCGACTGGCTGATGTCGATCGCCGGCCAGACGCGTCGATCGGCCAAGCGGCGATCGAGGACCAGTTCCATATTCCCGGTTCCTTTGAACTCCTGGAAGATGGCTTCGTCCATACGGCTGTTGGTGTCGATCAGCGCGGTGCCGACGATTGTCAACGAGCCGCCTTCTTGGAAGGCGCGAGCGGTGGCGAACAGCTTCTTGGGAATGTCCATCGCTTTGATGTCCAGACCGCCAGACATGGTCGCACCGCCTCGGCCGCTGCGTCCAACCCATTTGTTGAAAGCGCGGGCAAGTCGAGTGATCGAGTCGAGCATCAGGAAGACGTCTTGGCCCATTTCGGCCAGGCGGCGTGCGCGGTCGACAACGAGCTGGCTAAGTCGGACGTGGCTTTCGACGTCCATGTCCAAGCTGCTGGCGACGACTTCACCACCGACAACGTTGCGTCGCATGTCGGTGACTTCTTCGGGGCGTTCGTCAATCAGCAGGACAATCAGTTTGAGGTCCGGGTGATTGGTCGAGATGCCGCTGGCGATGTCTTGCAGCATCACCGTTTTACCGCTTCGTGGCGGCGCGACGATCAGTGCCCGTTGGCCTTTTCCGAGGGGAGCAAGCAGATCGATCACGCGATTGGTGATCGGGCGTTGTCCGTGCTCGAGGGTCAGCCATTCTTCGGGGTTGATCGGTGTCAGCGTTTCGAAGCTTTTGACATCCGGATAGGACTCCGGCGGAATGCCATCGACATCCAGGATTTCCCGGACGCGAGGGCCTTGCTGACGTTTGGCCTGTTGCATCATGGCGTGGATATACACGCCTTGTCGGAGGCCGAAGCGATCGATCATCGTTCCTGGAACGAATGGGTCGCTACGCTCGCGGGAGTAGTTGTTATCGCGGCTGCGAAGGAACCCGTAGCCATTGGGGTGGAGTTCGAGAATGCCTTCGCATTCTTCCATTGGCGCATCGCTTGGGATATCCGCTGGCTCTCGATCGGCTTGGCCGTTTCCGCCGCCTCGACGTCGTCGCCGTGAACGCGGTTTGTTATTTCCGCCAGCGGATTGACCGTTGGGGTTCGGGCCGCGTCGCGTGGACCGTTTCTTTTTCGCCATGTTTCGTCCAGAAAACGTCGACGCGATTGGGGCTAAGCCAAGTCACTTCGAAATGAATCGGAGCGACAGGTCGACGCTGAAAAAATAGAATCCGCAGATGGAAACGTGAAAGGACCCTGTCGGGAAGCTGCGGACGTCGTTCCGCGACGGGTCGATCCCAAAAAAATTGTCGTAACCAGCGACAGGTGCGCAAGGTTACCGTGGATTGAATCGAATGAGATTCTCGCACAACCGAACAGATTGCCGGTTTGCGGGGCGGCCCCAAACTGTGTGGCGTGCCGCTAAATCCGCGAGCTAAGTTGCCATTTCCTGTGGCTAGGTGGTTTTTGATTTACCTTGGCATCGCACGCTCGGTGATTTGAACGTACCTGCCTCTTCCTTACTTTTCCGTGCTCCTCAACGATCGCAACGCAAACTGCTACGGTTGAGTCGAGATTGGAAAAACCTGAGCCCAAAATCAATTCCGTCGCGGACGATCAATGCCACAAACTTGCCGGTTTGCGATCGGGGGTCTCGTGCAGCGATAAATTTTCGGAATTTGCTATTTTGATATCAGAACCTCACCACAGAAAAAAATCAATCCCGTTGGGACTGTCTGTGGGAGAGTTTCGCCAGGTGTCAATCCCGGCAACCAACAAATCCAATCTCAGAAACGTCGAGGAGCGACGAAGTGAATTGTGTTTGGTGCCGCCTTACACGTTTGTCGGAAGCACCAACGAAGCTATGACGAAATATACCCGCCAGCAGCAGCATGTCAAGACGATCCTTGAGAACCGGGCTCCGCAGGGGGGAGAGTGGCAGTTCACTCTGGCGTTAAAGTCCGCCTATTCTGTACTTTCCGTTTAAGCGGCAACTCAGGAATTGCCGATCAGATTTGACAACGCGTCGCTAGGAATCGGCGGCTGGTCTCATAAATCTACCTAAGGACGGACACAGGAACGCAGGATGCGATACGCCGCGCTTTCATTTGTAATGCTCGCAACAACTCTGGTTGGCTCTAGCCCCTGTAGCGCGCAAATCGCTTGGGAAGGCAAGCTCCGCGATGCCCACGACAAAGCGAAACAGCAGAACAAGTTGATGCTGTTGCACTTCTACACGGACAACTGCATTTACTGCGACCGCCTCGAAGCAGGCGCGTTTCAGGATCCGACCGTTGCCGCAGCGATCAACGAAAACTTCGTCCCCGTAAAAGTTCACGGCGGGAAAAATCCCAAACTGGCGACGCTGTTCAAAGTCTCGAAATACCCAACCGACGTGATCGTCACGACCGAAGGCAAAGCACTGTCGCACTCGGTCAGTCCCCAACAATCCAATCGCTACGTGTCGATGTTGGCGACCACCTACGCAGGTTATGCGCAAAACGCCACGATGGTCGCTTCCGCGGCACCGCATTCAGCCGCGACACCGCAGCCAGCAGTTCAGTCACAAGTTGCCCAGCAGCAGGTTGCACAGCAGCCAGCGGCCCAGCAAGTTGCAGCACAGCAGCCAGCGGCCCAGCAGCTTGCCGCGCAAAAGCTGGCTGCAGAGCAAGCCGCGAAAGTCGCTTCGGCACCTGTCGCGCAGCCAAGTGAACCCGCTGCCACGGCGATGGGAATGCCCGCTTCGCAAATGGGCTTGCCGACCGGGGACTTGCCAGTTCAAGTCGCCACCTCGCAGCCACAAGCAAATCAATTCATGTTGCCACCAGCTGACGGAGTTGCCGCCGCAAAACGCGCCGCATCGGAAGGTGTCCCCGCAGCGATGGCTGCTGCTCGACTAGAGCAACCGGCGATCAAGCCAGCGGCTGAAGTCGCCAAGAAGCCAGAGTTGGCGATGGACGGGTGCTGTGCGGTAACAATTGTTGACAAGGGGGCATGGGTCGAAGGCAAACCCGAGTTGGGTGTCGTTCACCTGGGCAAGCTGTACTTGTTTGCCGACAAGGCCGCGATGCAGTCCTTCTTGGTTGACCCGATGTCGTACACGCCAATGCTGAACGAAATCGATGTCGTCAAGTTCTTCGAAGAAAAGAAAATCGTCAAAGGCAATCGCGAGTGGGGCGTCATCGACCCAATCAACAATCGCATGTACTTCTTCGAGAATGAAGAGTCGATGAAGCAGTTCAACGGTAATTTCACCACCTACATCAAAGCCGCCGTACAGGTGATGGACCACGCGGTAAAGGTCTCCAACCCCGGCGTCTAGTTGCCGGGGCTACCCGCCGTGATCACCCCATGACGCAGTCGTCTTGACCGGCTGCGTTAGTGAGCAGTGCTACTGACCAGTCTTACTGAGCAGCGTCGGCCGGAGTTGACGAAGGCTGGGCAAAGCCTGGCCGAATGCCGCGGGCGATCGATACGCCGGCGGACAGCGAGATCAACGCGATCGAAATCCAAACCGCTCGTGCGGCGGTCATGCCGTATCGATCGACGACCATCGCTATCGTTCGCAGCCGATAGGGTTCACGCCAAGGGCCGACGGCGACCGCAAAAGCCGACGCGGAGCCGAGCATCGCAACGCTAGAAACGAAGAGGTCGTTGTAGTTGATCATCGCGAACGGATGGTTGGTCGCAAGCTTTTTAGACGTCGCTGCGACGCATGTGGCGGCGCAAGGAGCGAAGCTGGACTCGGGCGCTTTCGTGGTCTGGCAAGATGTCCAGGCATCGTTCGAGTGATCGAACCGCTTGATGGTAATTGCCGGCAACCATTTGGCAACGCGCGAGTGCTTGCCAAGCGCCATAGTGATACCGGCAGCGCCACAGGCACGCGGTGTAGGCCTGCGCCGCTTTGGTGTGATCGTCGAGGCCCTGCCAGCAGCACGCGAGTTGGAAATGCGCTTCGGCATACATCGGTGCTTGGCCGGCCAGGATCATAGCCGGTGCTAGCGCCGCAGCGTACTCGCCGCCATCGGTCAAGTGCATGACCTTGAGCAGTTGTTGGTGATGCGTCGGCGATGCGTCGCGAAGCAGCAGTCCACGGAACGAATCATCGGCGACCAGTCGTACGCCGCGGTCGGCATCGCAAAGCGATTTGCCGAGAGCTTCGATCGAGCGAGTGTTGCCGAGCAAGCCTAATGCCATTGCGGCGGCACGGCGCAGTTCCACATCGCCTTGCGAGAGCAGACGGGCTAGCGTCGCTGGCGAGTAATGTTCATTGACTTCGGCAGCGTACTGAGGGGCATCGGAAGTGGTGAGCAATCGGCGATAGGCCGTGGCCAATCGGGGCGTTCGCACTAAAGGGGAAGTCACAATGGCGTCCGTCGAGTTGAGGAGCAATCCAGGTGCAAGTCGCGTGTTATACTAGGCGTGCCGGTTATGCGGGCAACCGAACGCGAGAAGATTTTCTGTATCTTCGGTGGAGCCAACGCTCCGGCTATGATTGCGTCATGCAGTGTTTGCGAGTGCGAGGTCGCGGTGTGTGTCTTGCTTCACGATTTCGGTGAATCCTTGACACTGCCCGGCGCTGGACTCGCTGCGAAGTTCCTTCGGTGCAGGTCTTCGGAGTCTAGTTGTAAGCGTGTCCGTTCACAACAACCCGGGACGCTTTCCGTGGCGAGCCAATTGTTGGTAGCCGGACATCGCGACTGTGCCACGTTTGCCGGATGGATGTGGGAGATTTCCGTGCATGCCACCCGATAGATCCCTTTGTATTGACGGACGCGATGATTATCAAAAAGTTCTTGTCGCATCTGCTCGCTGCGAACGCCCTGATTTTGTGCATGTTCGTCGCTGAAGTGTCCGGCGAATGCTTGGATCAGCGAAGCGAGTTCGTTTTGCGGTTACAAGAACCACTTAGTGGGCGAATTGATGGGCAATCACTTCGCATCGCCATCGACCTAGTCGCGGAGATCCCCAATCAGCCACACCGGCATCTGAATGTCTGGGTTGATCGCAAGGTTGACCCAGATGCTCCAGTTTCACCTGGTGAGCTCGGCCCGACTCGCTATCAATCGCTGGTCAAGATCGCCGAGGCGTCTGGTTGTGTTGTCTTTCCGGTGGACAACTGTTTGTTGTTTGGTCGGCCGGCTTGGGTTGCCGAAATGGCGGATAAATTGTTGTCCCAATCGGCGAGAATTAATCGCCAAAACGAATCAAATAATTCGTCACGACACCTGATCGATGTCGAGTGGCCTGATCTGACAACGCCAAAAGAAGCGGCGGATTTGATCCTGACGCAGATCCCGTTTTCGGCACCCAAGTCGCTCGTCAGCCAGGTTCGGGTGCAGATGCGAGGAGGCGACTTGCCGCACGATCTATGGCCGGCTTGCCGGTTGCAATCGGTGTCGCCTGTCACCGCAATTGCATTGGTTTATGGACAGTTTGCCAAGTTTCGCACGAACGCTGACGCACAATCGGCGTTCTCCGCTTGCTATCGATTTGCAGGATTGAAAGCGAAGCTCGAGCCGTTGGTGACATCCGACCCCACGATTAACGTTCGGGCGGAGCGTGACGGTACCGTGGTAACCGCGACGCTTGGTGTTCATCAAGAACTATGCGCCGCCGTTCTAGCGATCGAGCCCCGTGAGAAGATTGCGAATGCGGGGGCGAGCGAGCCCGATCCGCTGAAACGGTTGCAGGCCGACAAACGCACGTTTTCGTTGACCGTTGCCGATCAGAAGGCTGGCGCGGTGTTGGCCAAACTGTTTTCAACTGGCGGCGTCGAGTTTAAGTTCGACGCTTCGGCGAACCCGTCGCTGTCCAAGTTGGTCTCCTTCGAAGCCAAAGACCAGACGCTTTGGCAATTGGTCCACTTGATCGCAGAGAAGTCTTCGTTGAAGATCCGGGCTCACGAACAAGTCCTGCTCGTTACGCCTGAAGGAAACTGATTCGGCAGGATCGCCGAGTCGTTCAGCGTCTCTACGCACCACCCGGCTGTGACTTCCGCATGCCGATTCCCCACAAAGCAACATGGTTGAAAACGTACCTCTGATCTCTCATCACCATGACGGTCTGACGATCGAGGGTTATTCACGCGCCGCCGTTCAAACGTGCTGGCGGGTCAATGAGTTAAAGCTTCTGTTTGATGTCGGTGCCCAGCCCTGGGATTTTATGGGCACACCTACACTGTTCATCACGCACGCGCATCTCGATCACATCGCCGCGCTGCCGTCATACGTGTCTCGGCGCCGGATGATGAAGATGGAACCGCCGGTCGTTTACTTGCCTGACTCGGCGGTCGACGAAGCTTGGGGCATGCTGCAGTGCTTTCGTCGCCTTGACCGTGGCCCGATGCCATGCGAGTTGGTCGGACTGATGCCGGGAGACCAAATCGAATGTGGCCGCGAATACTTGGTCGAGGCCGTGCCAACGCGTCACACGATTACTTCACTTGGTTTCATCGTCTATCAGCGTCGACACAAGTTGAAAAGTGAGTTCACGCATTTGTCGGGCCCAGAAATCCGCGACTTGAAATTGGCCGGGACAGAAATCAGCACCGAGATTCGTGTGCCGGTGCTTGGCTATACCGGTGACACGTCACCACCAGGGCTCGACAACAATCCCGAGTTCTATCAGTGCAAAACGCTGATCACCGAAATGACGTTTGTCGCGCCGGAACACCGCAAGGAAAAAATCCATAAACACGGTCACATGCACGTCGACGACTATCGTAGCCGAAAGGACCGCTTCGAAAACGAACTGGTGATCGCCGGCCACTTGAGCACGCGGTACCACGATCGTCAGGTGAAGACGATGGTCGAACGGGCCTTGCCAGGCATGCTGGATGGTCGCATGAAGTTATGGATTTGATCGTCGCCAGATCAGCAGCACGCTAAATGCGATCGCAAACACCGCCGCGCTGACTTGGTAAAACGTCAGCCCGGCGATCGCGATCGGTTCTTCACGCCAGTATTCGCTCACGAAGCGAAATGCGCAGTACGTGATCAGGTAAATCAGCATCCATTGCTGTTTGATCCAGCCCTGCCCAATGCCGTAAAACGCGATCGCCGCGAATGAAAGGTGGAAGATCGACTCATAGAGCGGCGCGGGGTGACGCAGGATCGCGGCGTTGCCGGATTCATCGGATCGGATGCCCCACATGCCGTTGGTCGGAATTCCATAGCAACAGCCATTGCACAGGCATCCGAATCGGCCGATCCCAATCGCCAGTGCGACCGGGATAACAAAGCGATCGCCCGTTCGCTCGCGAACGTACAGCGACCACTTGGCGACTTCGACACCGGCGTAGCCACCAACCAGTCCCCACAGCACTGTCTTGCCGTCGCTGGTCCAAAGGCCAAGCCATCCGCCGTCGGCGCTGATCCCAAATGCGAACGGAAGTTTCGCTGCGAAGGTCGCACCAATGATTCCGCCAACAGCGATGCCCCATCGTTGTTCGTTGGTAAGCGACGTGGTGCCACCACCGTAACGCCGGTAGGCAATGCCGGCGGTCACCGTTCCCAGCACCATGAACGCTGCGTATCCGAATCGACCCCAGTCCATCGTCTAGCCTTCGCTTGGCTGGTGCTTAACGGCGGTCGCGAGTGGCGGCAGTTGTAAGTGCCCTGGCCGGTACAGTGTGTTGTAGGCGCAGAACGGGACGACGTGGCCGCTGGGCAAAACGTGGTGCGTGCAGCACTTCATCAATTGGCGGACGTCGAAGTTATACGCATCCAGGAAGCTGGTGATCGTGACGCGAAACAGATCACGCGCGGTTGCCGATTCGGTCAGTACGCGGGCGAAGAACTTATCGAGGACCGGATCTGTCGGTTTGGTGGACGGATTCGCCGTCGAGTTTCCAATCGCGCCAAGCTGGACCACATCACCGCAATCGCAATCACTGCCGCAGTGACTCGCGCGCGATAGAAAAATTTCGATCAGTTCCTTGGCTCGCTTGGGCGTAAAACTGATCCCGCCGGCAATCAAGTCCAGGTTTTCGGTCAAGGGTGCGGCATCGGACAGTGGCACAATTCGATCGCCTTCGCGGGCGGCCAACATAATCTGGTGGCAGTTCGGGTGTGCACACGGCAAAGGCGCAAAGTCGCTGGGGCAAAGCATGCCCGATGATGCGTCCGCAAGTCCCCGGATCACGTCTGGGAACGTCACGCGGTTTTCGAGGTCTTCGGCAGCAAGGTGCCTTCCGCTATAGGTCGCCGGTTGCAGGCTTAGTCCCGTGACGTTGGGTCGCGAAAGGGCTTCTTGAAGCAGCGTTTCGTAGAATCGTTCGGGCAACGGCGCAACCAGTGTTGCGACCAGGGTGACGTTCAGTCCCGCGTCCTGTAGTCGATCGAGGGCGCGGCGTTTTTGGTCGATCAGATCTTCGCCGCGAAGTCGGATCGTGGTGGCTGAATCTCCGCCGTCGAACTGTAGATAGATCTCCAGCCGATCGCGATGTTTCGCGAGGCGTTCGACGAGGCCCGCATCTTTGGCAAACCGCACGCCGTTGGTATTGACCATGACATAGTCGATCGGTCGGGCGAGTGCTTCGTCGACCACTGTTTCGAAATCGGGGTGCAACGTCGGTTCGCCACCCGAGAGTTGGCAAACTTCCGGCCGGCCTTCGCATTCGACCAAGCGATCAAGGCTTTTGATGATATCAGAAAGATCATGGTCTTTGCCGTGCGGATCGCTGCCGGCGAAACACATCGGGCAGGTGAGATTGCAACGATCGGTCAGTTCGACCAAGCCGATGCAAGTGTGTTGTTCGTGTTCTTCGCAAAGGCCGCAGTCATGCGGGCATCCTTTGCCGCTTTCGGTGCTGCGTACCATAGGCAGCACCGAAGCGGTGTGTCCTTCGCCGCGATCCCACCAGTCGACATCACTGCAAACGAAGTCTTCGCGGACGCCGTGTTCAGGGCATCGTTTGCGAAAGTAAACGCGTTTGCCGCGAACGATGATTTTCGCCGAGATGACTTCCATGCAGTCCGGGCAAAGCGAATCGGTTGTTCCCAGCATCACGTGCGATGCGCGTGGCCGTCGATCGAGATGGTTCATGTTTTTGGCTGGCTCGGTTGGTTCTCGACCGGCTCACCGTGGCGGCGATCCTGGCTTCTTGCGATCCCGCGAACCGTTAACGCAAAGATCATCAGGACGACGAGATTGGCGACCACACTACCAAAGCCAAGTCCCGCAATGTCCATGTTTGCGACTGCTAATGCGGGGATGGCAATGGTGGCGCAGACGGTGGCGTAGAGGGCAAAGAATGGAACTGCCAGCAAAGTTCCCAGCAATGCTCGGGCGATTTTCCGTGCGGGGGTTCCTGGCAAGATGGCCGAGATCAGGGCACAGGTTCCTGCCCAAATGACGACGAATAACAGGATGAAGCCTTCACCGACTCTGTCGGCAGCACTAAGGGAGCCGAGCATTAGAACGCTGCTGGCGATCGCGATCGTGATGATCGTTTTCCAGCGACCCGGGAAATCCAGTTGGTTGGGCGGAACCGGTGTCATTGCAGGCCCCGTATCGCTCGCCGACACTTGATATGGATTGGGAGGCTTTTCGGGTGTCGTCATGCCTGTCCTCACTTCCATTCACGCCAATTCGGCAAACCCAATTCATCGCAACGCGGTTGTTAACATACCATGTCGCTGAAATTCCGCAGTGACGCTAGTCTGTGTTCTTGCGGAAAGGGAACGCTGCTGGCCAAAACTTCGCTTCGGTTGTTACGCTAGTTGTTATGCCAAGACCATCGAATTCTCGCCCGGTGCGACGCGGGCCTACGACCCACAAGATCCCAACACGTCCCCCCATGTTGGATCGTGACGAGTACGTGGAGCAGGCTCACCTGTTCGAGTTGCTCTATGAACAAGCTGGCACGCGTTCGCCGATCCAGGATTTGCTGGAACAACTGCGGCACGAAGTGTTGGCGACAACGCGATTGCCGATGGCGATGGAGTATTTATTAACTGAGGTTCGGCATTCTGGATTGCTCGGACCCGCCATGCACCAGTTGTCGCATTACTTCACGCCGTTCCAAACGTTCTTGATTGACCAGAGCGAGTTGGACACGGGGCGATTCTTGATGCACACCGCATTCAAGGTAATGCAATCTGAAGTCGAGTATCGCGTCAAAGGTGCTTCGCAGGCAGGCTTGTTTTTCTACCAGTTTGAGGTGCTCTGCCGAAACCGATTGAGCTACGACCTGGGACTGACCGCGATGAGCGGCGACCCGCTTTACGATGACACCTGGAGCCAGTGGATCTTAAAGCTTCGCGCAGAAGTCGGCTTGATCGATTTCGCGGACCTTGTCTTTCTGGCCAGCGAAGACTATCGCAACCGTTTGAAGGCAGCGAAGAAAGCGGAGGAGGCACCTGTCACGATTTTGTTTGGTGAAAAAGAGGGGCGAATTGCCTTTGCCAATCGCCGCAAGGACCCGCTGTACCTGTTTAGTGCCTTGCAGCGTCATCTCGGTTATCCGCAGGTGCCTCGGCCAAAACCGCTGGACGAAAACAACGAGTTGATTCCGCAAATGGCGCGTCGTCTAGAACGTCTTGAAGCACGCATCCAGTTGATGGAAGAGGAACGCCGCCAGTCGCTGGACATCACCAAGTTCTACGAACAGAACAAGCACCGTTTGAGGTTTCCCGATTAGGTCACGGTCGCGCTGGTGAAAGTGATGCGGCGACCGCATAAGGGTTAATCGAGTTTGTTGGGCTTGTTTGAGCGCGGCGAGCGTAGTCCGGGTCTGACAGTTCGTATTCGGAACCGGTCGCAATCTGGTTAATGCGTTCGGCCAGTTGTTCCGCGTCCACGCGACGTTTTTTGGCGGACAGTCTTCCCCATCCGCAATCACGCAACGAAATCGGGAACTCGTCGGTGCCTTGTTCGGTGCGAACGAACACGTGCACGTAGTGAAGTTTGTGAAAGCATCCGGCCGGCCGAATCGTTTCAATCGTGGTACCCAGGATTGAAGCGGCAGGGAAGCTATAGCGTGCTCGATCGCCTTCCATCGTGATCCCGTCGGCATGGATGCGGATCAACGCGATATCCGAAGCCGTTTCGAGTTTTGGGAACAGTGTCGCCTGCATTGCTTCCCGCCGAACGTATTCGCACATTGGGGCCGAATCGATCCAGAACTTCATCGAGTGATCGGGAGACGACTGGAAGCGTTTCCGACAACGATTGCGCAGTCTTTGGTCCAGCCATTGGTTCATCGGCCATTCGGGAAAGCGCGTGGCCCAAATCGCAATGGAGCACACGGTGACTCCGACCGAAGTGCCCAGGACAATCAGGAAGCTGCGAACACTCAGCGAGCCCCAAACATTGACTGCAATGAACAGCGGTGCAAGTGAACCGACAAAGCCCAACGCCGTCGGCACGATTACTAAAAACACGTTGCTGATCAACGTGAATTGCAGCGAGAGAGCGCGTGATCCACGCTCATTCAGCGTCGTGATCGTGGCGAGATGCTTGGGGTCGGTTGCGTGTTCCATCGTGGTCTTAGAAGATGCGCGGAACGCCAGCCAGTTGTCTTTGCGACAGAGCCGTGGACGGACGTGGGGTAGCACGATTCGGCGACCTCTACGATAGCAGGCGCCGGCCGGAAAACATCAACTTTATTTGCCGAAGTTCCCTCAAGTCACAGCCCGGGTGGTTCGGGTTAAGCGGCGTCAGGGAAGTTTGATTTGGCGTGTTTCGTCGAATGAAGGCGAGCGTAACTTGGAACCAAAAATGGAACGAATGAAGCGGAAAGGAACAGTGCGATGGATTTAGACACACTTGCCGAACACCTTGCGAAACGTTTGTCCGAGCGGGGAGAACGGTTGGCGCTGGCGGAGAGCTGCACGGGCGGTTTGATCGCCGCGACGTTGGCAACCATTCCGGGGATTTCAGCTAATCTGGCGGGATCGATGGTGGTGTACCAAAACGCGACCAAGCAGTCGTGGTTAGGTGTCGCCGAAGACACTTTGGCGGAGCACACCGCGGTCAGTCCGCCGGTCGCGCACCAGATGGTGACGGGCGTTTTGCAGCGGACGCCACACGCGGAACTCGCCGCCGCGGTGACCGGGCACTTAGGGCCGGATGCGCCTGAAGGGTTTGACGGCGTGGTGTTCATTGCCGTTTGCCGCAGGGGCGACACCCCGCGGATCACGCAGGTCGACTTGGCAAAGCCCAAGCGTGTTGCCCGTCAGCGGGAGGCGGCGATGCGGGTGTTGGAATTGTTGTTGGACTTGTAATTTTCGATCACCTTGGCGACCCAGTTGAACCGATCAGGGAAGTTCGACAGGCTGTCTCAGGGTTCAAGCTGTCCACGACCCCGTACGCAAAATGCAAAAAAAGGCAAATTGGCGTTGACGGTAAGAGTGTGTGGACGCATATTCTTCGCTCCCCGGCAGGCCAGCTGTTGTGTTTGCTCGGGAAGTGGGAGAATTTGCCGCCGAGGCGTTTCCTCGGGCCCGGTGATTTTGCTAAAACCACCCGACCTTTTAACAAGGCTCGTGACCATATGGGTAAGAAATCAAAGCGGTATCGCGCCGCGCTCGCTAAACAACCATCCGCACTGTTGCCTCTTGACGAAGCCGTCAAGACGCTGAAGACGTATGACTCGACCAAGTTTGATCAAACGGTCGAAGTTCACATGCGTCTGGGTGTCGATCCTAACCAGGCCGATCAGATCGTCCGTGGTTCGCTGGTACTTCCGCACGGGATCGGCAAGCAACAACGCGTCGTCGTCTTTGCTAAAGGCGATGCAGCAAAAGCTGCAGAAGAGGCTGGTGCTGACGAAGTCGGCCAAGAAGACCTCGCCAAGAAAATCAAAGACGGCTGGACAGATTTTGATGTCTGTATCGCTGCTCCTGACATGATGGGACTGGTAGGTCCTCTCGGACGCGTCCTCGGCCCCCGTGGCTTGATGCCCAGCCCACGTGCTGGCACCGTCACCCCGGACGTCGCAAAGGTCGTCTCGGAGTACAAAGCTGGTAAAGTCGAATTCCGAAATGACAAGGGCGGCAACGTCCACGCAATGGTCGGCAAGATGAGCTTCGACGATTCGAAGTTGGTCGACAACATCAATGCGTTCATTCAGTTTGTCGACAGCCTGAAGCCTCAGAACGTCAAAGGCACCTACCTTAAAGGTGTGGCGATCTGTGGAACAATGAGTCCCAGTGTTCGTGTGACTTGTTAGTCGATCTGTCTCCGCCTTCCTTGTATCCGTGAATCGATTCGATGAGTAAGTACGTCAAAGACCTCGTGACCCGCGACATCAAGCGGCGATTGGATGGCGTCGAAGACGCCGTCCTGGTCAGCTGCGTGGGGATGGACGCGAACACGACGAACGAACTACGCGGTGAGTTGGCCGAAAAGAACATCACGATGTTCGTCGTGAAAAAGGCTCTCGCCCGCCGTGCTGCCGAGGGAACTAACCTGGCACCCGCCTTTGAAGGCGCAAACGGCTCCATCGCGGTCTGCTTCGGCGGCGAAGACTTTGTCTCGCTCGTCAAAGAAGTCGTCCGCCTGGACAAAGACGAAACAAAGTACGCCAAGTTCGCTGCCGAAGGCGGCGTGATGGATGGCGAACGTTTGGATGCCGACGGGGTCAAAGCCGTTAGCAAATGGCCTAGCCGTGAAGAACAAATTGCGACCCTTGTTGGCCAAATCCTTGGCCCAGGAGCGACGTTGTCTGCCGCCATGCTGGGTCCTGGAAAGATGCTCAACAGCCAGCTGAAAAAGATCAGCGAAGGCGAAGGCGACGAGTAGTTCGCCAATACCGAACCCTAACGTTTACCTACAACCGATTATTCGTTTAACAAGGGAAACCTGTCATGAGTGAAGAAGGTGCAGCTGTTGCTGAATACAGCGACGATACCAAATCGATGGGCGACAAGATCGCCGAACTGACCCTGAAACAAGCCAAAGAACTGAGCGACTACCTGAAAGACGTTCACGGCATCGAGCCAGCTGCTGGCGGAGCCGTCGTCATGCAAGGTGGTGGCGGTGGCGAAGCTGCTGCTGCAGAAGTCGAAAAGACTGACTTTGATGTCGTCTTGACCGGCTTCGGCGACAAGAAGCTGAACGTCGTCAAGGTCGTCAAGAACCTGACCGGCGCTTCGCTGATGGAAGCCAAGAAGATGGTCGAAGGCGTTCCTGCGACCCTCAAAGAAGGCGCTCCAAAGGAAGAAGCTGAGAAAATCAAAGCCGAGATCGAAGAAGCAGGCGGTTCGGTCGAACTCAAGTAGTTCGCCTTACCCCTCCGCTCGATCGCTCGAATTCCCGATCGGTTGTACATTCAAAGACCCCGCGTGGCGACGTTGCCAAGTGGGGTTTTTGTTTGCGCGCTTAAGATGATTTTTCGGCGGCCAGTTCCTGGACCGTTTAAACGTGTCGCTGGCGCGAAGCGGGCAGTTAGATACTGATGACGCGTTCTAGCTTCGGCTCGGCGTATGTCGCACTCGCCGTGTAAACGGTCAGGTTGTCACTGATACTTGCAACACCGCAGCTATGGGTGTGGCCGCAGTACACGCGAACGACAATCTCGGGATGCTCATTCGCATAGTTGCGCAGCACATTGCCAATGTGCCCGCAGACAAAAAACGGTGCCCAGGCGTCATCCGTCGTTTGGCCGTTGTACCAGCATGCTTCACGAAACGGCGGGACGTGTGTGGCAACGTGGACGGTGCGTGCTGTCTGCGGTAGGGAATCGAGTTTGGATTTCAGTCGCAACGCGGAATCTTTTCCAAGCTGCTCGAGCTTGCCCCTCCAGTGTGTCGGGTCAACTTTGTAGAAGTCCTCGATCAGTGCGAAATCGTTGAGCCGCACCGGGGAATTGTCGTAATCGCCAACCGTGGCGTCACCCCATCCGTCATCGCCTGTTAAGAACGAATTGGGGCTGAGTTCAACCGGCGCGCTGTCGGTCAGGTAGATCAGGTTGGGCTGATTCCGCGTCATCGAAGTCACAATCCGCCGAGTCGCTGCAACCGATGAGCCGTAGAAATCGTGATTGCCGAGGATGAAGTAGATCGGCAGGCTGAACGTTTCTGCGATGCGGCTGAGTTGAAAGTAGACGTCTTCTGCTTCGGAGAGGTCGCCGGTGATCATGAGGCCGGACAATTCCGGTTCGCCGTGCATTTCGATCCATCGATCCCATGCCGACAGGTTGGCATGATTTAGGTGGATGTCGGAGGACCAAGCCAATCGTGCTGACGTAGCGGGATCGCTGGTGTGGCGATGTTGCTCGGTCAATTTGGTTGGCGGATGCGGCATGGAATGGACGGTTTGGCCGCGATGCCTTCCGGGTGGCTCGCAGCGGTGGCAAAAGAAGAGATTCGGTTGGGCGTGTCGCTTTCCGAGGTCTGTGGTCCAAGGTTATACGAAGATTTGCCTTGGAGCGACAAGCAAGCGGCTGATGTGGCAGCTGGTAAATTCTGCCAATATGAAACTAGCCGGCGACGTCCGTTGGTTGGACGTCACCGGCTAGCGGTGGTTTTTCGGGGCCGGTTTCAGCCCCGTTGCTGATTTCGAGCTCGATTACTTGGCAGCAGCGGCAAGGGCGTCGGCCTTGTCGGTCGCTTCCCAGGTGAACGTGTCTCCTTCGCGTCCGAAGTGTCCGCCAGAGGTCGTGGCTTTGAACACAGGGCGGCGAAGTTTCAGGTGCTCGATGATTCCGGCTGGCGAGAGCGGGAAGTGTTCGCGAACCAGTGCGCAGAGCTTTTCGTCGGCGACGGTTCCAGTGCCTTCGGTGTCAACGTGGACGCTGACGGGTTCGCTGACGCCGATTGCGTACGCCAATTGGACTTCGCAGCGTTCGGCCAGGCCGGCAGCAACGATGTTCTTGGCAACGTATCGCGCCATGTAAGCCGCGCTGCGGTCAACTTTTGTTGGATCCTTGCCGCTGAATGCACCACCACCATGGCGGCCCCAACCGCCGTAGGTGTCCACGATGATCTTGCGGCCGGTCAGGCCGCAGTCGCCGTGGGGGCCACCGACGACAAACTTGCCGGTGGGGTTGATGTGGTATTTGATGTCGCCCTTGTCCAGTTCGGCTGGCAACGAAGGTTTGATGACTTCGTCGATGATGAACTTTTTGATGTCTTCGTTGCTGACATCTGGGTCGTGCTGTGCGCTGACCACGACGGTGTCGATACGAACGGGCTTGTTGCCAACGTACTCGACGGTGACTTGGCTCTTGTTGTCGGGGCGCAACCACGAAACTTCTTTGTTGAAGCGAGCTTCGGTGATGCGGTTGATGATGCGGTGCGACAACGCGATCGGCAGCGGCATCAATTCGGGGGTGTCTTTGCAGGCGTAGCCGAACATCAGGCCTTGGTCGCCAGCGCCGATGTCTTTTCCGCTGTCGCTATCGGAGTTCACACCTTGAGCGATGTCGGGGCTCTGCGTGTCCAGGGTGACCATCACGGCGCAGGTGTCGCCGCAGATGCCCATGTGGTCGTCGGTGTAGCCGACTTCATTGATGGTTTGGCGAACGATATCAGCGTAGTTGACTTTCGCTTCGGTCGAGATTTCGCCGGCGATGATCGCGACGCCGGTGGTCACCATCGTTTCGCAGGCGACACGGCTCATCGGATCTTGCTCGAAAAGTGCATCGAGGATCGCGTCTGAAATCCGATCAGCGAGCTTATCAGGGTGCCCCATGCTCACTGATTCGCTTGTAAACAGGAAACGAGCTTCGCTCACAATGTTACTCCGGTTGAGGCGGGCGAAACGCAGGTTCCCCCCGCGATGGCGGTGAGGGCTGTCGGGGCGGTGCGGCGGTTGTGAACCGAAGCGTAACCTTGCCCGTGCATTTTTCGCTGCCCGTGGTTGACGTTACAATGGGACAATCGAACGGGATAACCTAGTTTCAACGACGAATATTGAGAACCACATCAGGACCGGCTTGGCACGGATTTCTTGCCGATTTCTCATTCTTCGAGGTCTGTTAACCGGGGAACCGGTCTGTCTGCTCGGGATGTAGCTCAATTCGTGAAGCGATCAACAAACCTAACCGATTCTGCCAAGCCGCCGTCGAAAACTGTGATGCCGCCGCAACCACCAGGAAACGCCGAATTGACGTCGGTTCCAGAGGTGCGGACCAAGCAAGCACCGCCATTGTTGTTTTCTTTGGTGCTGCACCTGATTGTACTGGCCGCCATCGTTTTGTCGCTTCGCGCGGCACCTCGCGGTACGGGTGAAACCAACGATCGGGCGATTGGTTTGGCGATGGTTCATCGTTTGCCTGACAGGGATGCCTACGAAGAGGTTCAGCCACAATCCGACCAGACCACGGACCAGACGACCGCCGACGCGTCCGCGGCCTCTGCGGCTGCCGCACCTCCTGCCGATCTTTCACCGCCGATCGACTTGGCAGGTGTTTTGTCAGCGATGGAGTCGACTCCCGCACCGGTAAGCGGTTCCGGGGTTGCTGGCGACACGACACTGCAAGGCGATTCGGTCGGCCAGGGAACCGGTGGCCAACCGGTCGGACCAATGGGTGCGGAAACGACTGCCCGATTGTTTGGTGTTTCAGGCACTGGCTCGCGATTTGTGTACGTGTTCGATCGCAGCGATAGCATGAATGGCTACGGGGGACGCCCACTTCGTCGTGCAAAAGAAGAACTGATTAAAAGCTTGCAGTCGTTGTCGGAGTACCAACAGTTCCAGATCATTTTCTACAACGAGAATGTCAAGCCGTTTCAGCCTGCCGGGATGGCGCTGACGTTGGTAGAAGGAACCGAATCCAATTTGAAACGGGCGGAGCGATACGTCGAATCGATCCGAGCCTTTGGTGGTACCAAGCACAAAGGCGCGTTGTTGATGGCACTGCGGATGTCGCCCGATGTGATCTTCTTTTTGACCGATGCTAACATGCCTCGATTGTCGCATTTGGAATTGCAAATGATCGCCGATCGGGCACAACGAAACGGAACGACGATCCATACCATCGAGTTCGGCAGTCAGCCTGCATCGTCGCCAGGGACGTTCCTGAAGGAGCTAGCCGCAATGAACGATGGCGAGTATCAATACGTTGACGTCAATCGCTTGCAGCCCTAGCAAGTGACCTCGGGAAATCTTCGCCACCAACGGCAGCGTTCATGTCTTTGTCTCGTCAATGCGATCGATGGTTACCTCCGGCAACCACAGCGGGATTGGTGATGGCCGTCGCGTTGGTGATCGGTTCGCCACAGCTTTGTGCTCAAGACGTGCCTGAATCGCGCAGCGGCGTACGGTTGATTCTCGGACCGACCGAACGCGCAGTTAACAATGGCGATCCGACGCAATGGTACCCTCACGCATTGTTGGAACTGACCGGCCAGTTGCAGACGCTTGACCAAGATCAGGTGTCAATCATCACCGCAGGTCAGTCCGTGCCTGAGCGATACGCGGCCGCTCGGTTGGTTTCGGCGGAGTTGCTGCAGGTTCCCGATGATCAACAGCGTGCAATCCAATCGTTTCGTGATGGCGAGATGACAAAAGCGCTGACGGAGCTGGTGAATGTTGTCAGCTCACCAGACCCTCAATCGCGGCCTGCGGTATGGCGACAGCAGTGGTTGTCGATGTTGGCTTCGCAAGCGGCGATGCGAAGTGGGCGAGGCGAGATCGCACTTGAGTTGGTCAAGCAACTCGACAAGCGACCGCTACCGATGTTTGTCATTGCATTGGTACCAGTCGATTGGACGGGCGTTGCCGGCGACAATTTGTTCGAGCCTGCCGCCGCGATGGCTTCGTCGGAATCGTTGCTTGTCAAACTGGTCGCGGCAAGCTGGCTGATTCGGTCACCGAAGTATCGTGCTGCAGCCGAGGCGGCGCTGACGAGACTTGCTGCACAGCAAGATCGCCCCGTGGTCGCAAAGCTTGCCGCCCATTTGGCTTGGCGATCGAAATCGCCGACCGAAACGAAGGACACGTTTTCTCGTGAGAGATCCGTGGTTGATCAACTTCCGCTGGCATTGCAGACCGGGCCACTTTTGTCGCTTCTGGATGTAGCCCGGCGGACAAGTCAGCCTGATGAAGTGAAAGAATTGGAGCTCGCACTGCGCTATGCGGCCCCGACATGGCACCCGGATTTGCCGAAAAATCCGTGACAGCAGTGGCCTAGGAAACTTTTTCTAGAATCGGTTAAGGGGTGCGGGCGAGAGTCTCGCAGGTGTGTGTGAAAGGCAGCGACGTGTAAGTCGAACGCCGAAACTCACACACACTGGAAAACTCTCATGAAACGCATCTTCAAAACCATCCTGGCAATGTTGGTTGTCGCATCCGCGTCCGCCGTACTTGCCTCTTCTGCATCGGCCCAGTCGGCCGGATCTTGGGTTGACGTCAGCCGTGGACGCGTCGGGGCGGGGGCCAACGCGAACGGCCTGTTCAAATTTGGCAAAAGCCGCAGTAGCAGCCGCAACGGCGTGGATTTCGGACACGGATTTGCGGTCGGTGCGGGCCCAGGCGGGATTGCATTGAGCAACACCGTCGGCGTTGGCGGTGGTCCTTTGGGAGCAGCCCACAACGTCCAGTTGAACGTCGGTCGTGGCGGGGCGCACATCAGCCACGGCGGTGTGGTCAGTCAAGGTGGAAACCGACGCGTCATCAGCGGCGGGCAAACCGGCACGCTTCCAGGCGGCCGCGTGTTTGGCCAAAGCACCTCGACCGGCTTCGGCAATCGCACCCGTGCGTACTCCAAAAGCCGCACCCGAAACTTCATCCCCTTCCGTCGCTAAACCGTCCTCTCGGAAAAAAGGTGTCAGGTACCTTTTTTGCTCTGAACCGAAAAAGGTACCTGACACCTTTTTCATGGGTTGGAGATTGAACGATGAAAATGATTACAAAAATGGCTGTCGCGATTGCTTTGTTCGCTGGGTTTGTTGTTGCGGGAAGCGCAGAAGCACAGGTCACCGCGTCTAGTTTTTCGAGCGGCGGGACGGCGGTCTCAAGTGCCTACGGTCGTGGACGCACTCGGTTGCATGCCGGGGCGGTGGCAACACACGGCGGATACGCTCGATCGACAATGACGGGTGACGGTCGCAATGGTGGTTTTGCCAGTGGACGCAGTGCCGCGATCTCGCATGGTGGCGTCGCGATCAGCAACGGAAACTCATCGGCAAACGGCTGGGCCGCACGATCGCATTCGACCTCCGTCGCACGCACCGTCAACGGTTTTTCTCGCAGCGACAGCAACGCCATCGCAAATGGGAATTGGGCCAACGCACGAGCAAACGCCCAGTCGCGAACATGGGGGACGTATGGTCGGTCCTCGGCCGAAGCGGTCGACAACCGTGGCAACTCCGGCGGCTACTATCCCTCAGGCTTGACCACCGGTGCACCAAGCGGAGGAATCGTATCTAGCATGTTCCAGCGTTCGACACCGGGGAAAACGATCTTCCGAGGCCGCGTGTCCCGCAGACGCTAACAAAAACAAACGTTTTTTCCGAACGCATCGAATTCAAATTGGATGCGTTCGGTTCTTTTGCTGTAGTAATTAATGGACGATCGAACTTTCGAACACGACGAGTAGCTCTCAACATGCCGACTTCAGAAAACCAAACGCTTCAACAACTCGTTGAAGACCTAAAAAGCGGAAAGCTTGCGAGACGTGATTTTTTGCGCCGCGTTGTACTTTCCGGCGCGACGTCGGCGGCAGCCTATGCGTTGCTCAATCAAACAGAAGCGTCTGCCGACCCGCCGCGAATGACCACGATGGCGATTGGCGAGGAAGGTTCTCCAGCGAATCCGGCACCGCCGCAGCTGGACCCGCCAACCTTCGACCCACCAAACGTCGATCCACCGGTGCGATCGCCAGGCGGGCAGCAAGGGATTCCTTCCCAGCGTCCTCAGACGCCGACAACCGAGCGTATTGGCGAAGAATCCAAAATGACCACAATGGCAATCGGAGAAGAAAGCCGCCCTCCAAAGACGACAACACCGACCACCATGGCGGTTGGCGAAGAGGCAACCAACCCGAATCCTCCCAAGGTGACCACCAAGGCGATCGGTGAGGAATCAAAGCCCGCTAAACAAGTACCAATGACAACGCTTGCGGTTGGCGAAGAGGGGCGAGGGTGGGGAAAGCCAAGCATGCCTGAGCGGCGGCTGTTGCCACGGCTTTGGAACGGATTTCGTCGGTGGTAACGCGATGGATGTGAAAGAGTGTCGGTTGCTGATCATCGGTGGTGAGTCGGATCCAAATACCTGCCGTGTCGTCGATCAAGCACACCTGCGTGGGATCGACTACGTGTTTTGGGATTCGGATCACAGCGAATCGCGATTGATGGCTTGGGATTTCCAACGCCCGGTCATCGACCTCGGCAACCAAGCGTTACGCCCCTCCGCGATCTATCTAAGGCAAAACGTTTTCGGATCGGATTCGAGGCAAAGTCATGCGGTGTTTGACCTCGGTGAGTCGTTCGCGTTGGCGTGGCCCGAAATCAAAATGTTGAATCGTCGCACAGCAGGCGACGCGAACAACAAGTCCCGCAATTTGCGAATCGCTCGACAATGCGGGATGGCAATTCCTGAAACGATCGTGATCGGCGACTCAAGTCCTTTGGCGTCGCATCCCGATCCGGATTCGACAATCGTGAAGCCGCTTGCCGGTGGAGACCATGCCTACGCAATCGACCGGTTTCTCCAGGAATCGCCATACGATGCTCCGCTATTCGTTCAGCAGCGATTGGCTGGTGAAAACATTCGTGTGTTTTCAATCGGCGGTGAGCTGTTTGCATTTCATCTGAGAACGGATGCGGTTGACTATCGAACCGACGGATCCGTGTCGGTTCATGCGATCGACGTGCCCGGCGAAATCGCCACACAAACAACGCAATTGGTCCGAGAGCTAGGATTCGATTATTGCGCGCTCGACTTTCGTTGTCGGCACGAATTCGAACAGCCCGTGTTCCTGGAAGTCAATTCCTTCCCAATGTTCGTCGCCTTTGATGATGCCTGTGGCAATCGGCTCGTCGATGCGGTGTTGGAATTCTTGGTTGGCGAAATCGAAGGCCAAGGCGGCTAGATCGTCAGTGCAGCACTCCGGAGCATCGTTTATGCTCGTGCACTCACGAATGTCGCCTCGCGCGATTCGACTGCAAAGTTATCCGAACCGGAGTTCTTACGATGAATCAACCTCCGCATGACGTTTCGATCTTGTTGCGTGAGTTGAGCAGTGGCAACGAATCGGTCAAAGAGCAGTTGTTTCAGCAATTGCAATCGGAGCTTCGGCAGATGGCTTCGGCGTTAATGCGGCGTGAGCGTGCGGACCATACGCTACAAGCGACCGCGCTCGTGAACGAAGCTTGCATGCGATTGCTCGATTCGGATGCGATCGGCAATGCAACCGATCGGCGATATTTCTTTGCCTCTGCCAACCGTGCGATGCGGCAAATTCTGATCGACCACGCCCGCAAGAGAAATGCGGTCAAGCGCGGCGGGGATTACGAACGTGGATCGCTGGATATCGTTTTGGACAACTTCGAAACGAGCAACGGTTGCGCGTTCGAAGATCTCAATGCATCGTTGGATGCACTCGAGAAAGAGTCGCCGCGTCAGCGTGAAGTTGTCGAGCTGCGGTTTTTCTCGGGGCTGTCGATTCCCGAGACGGCCGAGGTGTTAGGCGTTAGCGAAGGAACCGTCGAACGCGACTGGCGTTTGGCAAGAGCAAAACTTTACCAGTTGCTCAAGGACTGATCGTTAACGGAGGATCCACCAGATCCGGCTCAGTGCCGCGGCTTCGGTGCCATTTTCGCGAAGTTGCTTGGCGACTTCGTTGATCCGTTCAGGTGTTTGTGATCCGCCAGCGAGGTAGACCAAGTGTTCGACTTTTTGGTCAAAGTCATCGATGGAGTGGATCCAGGAAACCGGCATTTCGGAATCGTCACCTGGGTAATCGATGCTGATACGGTCGCTTCGTGAGAGCGACGGTTTGCGGTTTGCCGAAACGTCTCGCGAGGTAGGGCTAATCAACAGCGGTTGAGCAAGCAATGTTCCGTCGTCGAGCAACCGTCCGCCACTGTGTTGCATCGCGACTTCGATGCGGTCACCGCGTGATGACGGAGGCGAATCGACTGCAGCCGCATAGGCCGTCACGAGATCAAGTGCACGGCTACGGACGTCGTTACTGGTGGTCAGGATTGTTTCCGATTGAAGCTCTTGCGGGACGCTTCGGGTCGCCATCGGCGAACTGATAATCAGCGACAGCGTGCGTGCAAGGTCGAACCCGCTTGCTCGCAAGTCATCGGCGAGTGCCCGGTGAAGCTCATTGAGCGAATCATCGATCGGTGGTGCGAACGCGTCGACAGGTGACGGTTGCAATGGGCGACCGTGGACCAGCTTCCAAAGCGAATCCACCAAGCTTGATGAAAGTTGTTGGCTTCCTCGCAGCGTTTGCGTCCAGGCTTGGAAGTCGTCAATTGCGACTTGTCCGGTCAGGTGCTCACTTGCGTTGGGTGTGGCCAGTCGTTGACGTCCATCGATCAATTCGAAAAACGTAGGTACCGGATGGCTTTCGTCTCTCACGGTCCAGCGATCGTTATCGCGATGCACGTAACTGCGGACCATGGCAACGAACGACCAATAATCGTCTTGCGTCCCATTGCGTCCAATCATCGAATCGTGGCAGCGGACGCAGCGAAGGTCGGCGTTCATCGATAGGCTTGCCAGGCGACGCGCGATGCCTTCGGAGCCGTTGCGTCCGATCGTTTGATACCAAGCGCCGGAATGTTCGCTTTTGCCTGAAATCAAACTGACAAGTGTCGTATCAATCGGGCGATCCCCCGAAAAACCTTGCGACAGTTCCTGGATCAAAGCTTGGTTTTCATCGGTGTCGACCGCGGCAACACCCCAGTCGGCCGATAGAGCAAGCCAACGTTTGGCAATCTGTTGGGTGTGGTTTGGACTCGCCAATTCGAGTCGCATTTGCTGCGGATCCGAGAATGCCTCCTCGGATAGTTTGACACCAAGTTGTCGTTCGATACGGGCGATCAAGTCTTGGTTGGGGGCACGCTGAGTCGGCTGAACGCCGATTGATTTCCAATATTCGCGTGCGATCGATTCGGTCGTTGTGGCGATCCGTTCGATGTGACCGACAACGACATTTTCGGTCGAGGCGATCGTGTTGCTGCTGCTCGGAGGTTCAGCGTCGGCAACCGCGGAAGGGCCGGGCGACGGTTCAGGATCCAGCCGGATGCCTTTGAGTGGTCGATCGTCTGGTTTGGGATCGAGTGAAGGTGATTGTTGTTGCGGAGACGCCACCGCAACGTTCTCTTCTGGGACCGGCTTGGTAATCGCGGCGAGTGGCGCCGATGTATTTTGAGTTGGGTTCGGTGGCTTTGTTGCCGAAGGGCCAAGGAAGACGACGCCAGCCACGCAAGCCGAGATCGCGACGATCGCGGAAAGTGTTTTGATCAGCGACAACCGCTCGCGTCTAGCGCGGGTGACCGGAGTGGTGACCAACGGTTGCTTCAGCTGAGACAGGATGGCCGCGGTCAGGTCTGGCGGGCAGCTGCGTTTGCCAGGATCGACGGAGATAAATTCTTTCAGCAATGAATCGACGACCAAGTCGGATTCGTCGGCAACTTCGCCTTGGGCATGGTCCTTGTCAGGTGTCACCGTGACGGACGATCCGCTGTGAACTGGGGGTGCCAAAGGGCGACCGTCCACATCCAGTCGTCGTCGGCCATTTGCGGGTTTCGGCAACGGCGGTTGACGGTTCGAGCTATCGGCGGCGAGTCGTTCCAGAATTGCGGCGGACAGATCTGGTGGTTCGCGTCGTCGGCTGGGATCACCCGAGATAAATTCGACCAACAATGCGTCGATCATCGGATCGGCATCATCGGGATTCGGTAGGGTGTTGTTTGAAGTCGCCATCATTCGTCCAGCAATTGCAATTTTTCTTCGACGCAAAGCCTCAGTTGTTGTTTGGCTCGCTGCATTAAATTTCGCGCCCCGTGATCGGTGATCCCGAGAGCTTCACCAATTTCAACGCGACTGGAACTGGAGTCGAATCGCATTCGCAAGGCGATTTGTGCCCGTTCGGTCAATCGTTGAAAGCATTCTTGGAGGGCTTCAACGGCGGCGTCGCCGGAGAGGTCTTTGCCGGCCCAGCGGTCCCAGGTTTCGTCCAGCAACTCGGGCTCGGCGATCGTTTGCACACGCCCCAATTTTCGGTGGCGGGAAACGAGCAGGTTGTATGCGGTGCGCCGTAAATAACCTGCGGTTGCCCCGTCATTGTGTTGAACAAAGTCGTCTCGGCGAAGGACTCGCAAAAACGTCTCCTGCGTCAAATCGTCCGCAGTCGCTTCATCGCAGCCGAGCATGCGAAGGTAGCGCCACACGCCACGTTGGTGGCGGCGGACGAGTTCGCCGGCTTGCAACTGATTGCCTTGCAATGAACCTTCCTTGACGGATTGCGACTGCCTCGATGCGGTCGACATCACCCTGGCACCCTCCTCATCGGAGTTGGGTGTTGAGCGTTTGGGATCGTTTGACTGAGTCATCGAGAACGTCTTCGGCCCAGTCGAGTTCGGCGACAGGTCGCCCAAGCTGACTTTATCCACCGGGCGTTTAGGCCACCAGTTCGGTAATCACTTTTCCTCCGTTAGCGATTTTCATCGGACGGCGGTTTTTGCTCATAAAGGTGGTGTCCAAAGAGATACCCAGTCCTTCGCAAACCGTCGCCATCAGGTCTTCGCTGCGGAACGGTTCTGATTCTACCTCAGTTCCGTCGCTGTTTGTTTCGCCGACGCCCAGACCGCCTTTGATTCCGGCCCCGCCGACAACGCACGACCAAGCTCGCGCCCAGTGGTCGCGTCCGGCGTTTTGGTTGATATTTGGGGTACGGCCAAACTCACCCATCCAGATGATCGCGGTGTCTCGCAGCAGTCCGCGTTGTTCGAGGTCTTCGACGAGTGCACTCATTGCCCGGTCAAGCTGCGGCAATTTGTTGTTCGACAGCGTTTGGTGGACGTTGTTGTGCAAATCCCAGCCGCCGAGGTCGACTTCGACAAACGGCACACCGGCTTCGACGAGGCGTCGGGCTAGCAAGCAACCTTGGCCGAAACCGTCGTTCCCGTAGCGTTCTTTGGTTTTCTCGTCTTCTTTCTCGACCCGGAAGGCTTCCATTTGGCTGCTGGTGAGCAGGTCAAACGTTTTCTTTAGGACTTTGCCGTGTTCAGTTGCCGGGGTGTCATTGGTGCGATTGGCGAATCCGGCTTCGATTTCTTGCAGGGCTAACATGCGACGACGAAGGCGGCTGTCGTCCAGGTTCATGTTCAGGTTGCGAATTCGTCCGTTGCTGGTCACGGCAAACGGTGACCATGCCATGCCAAGGAATCCAGGGCCGCTGCTGGCACCGCCGATGGTGACGAAAGGTGGGATTTCTAGTTGCGGACGTTGGGCCATCAATTCGTGCGCCACGACCGAACCATAGCCGGGGTGCTCGATGTTGGGGTTGGGGACAAACCCGGTGTGCATGTAGTAGCGGCCGCGATTGTGGTCGGCTTCGCGAGTCGACATGCTGCGAACGATCGACAGGTTGTGCATTTGCTTTGCGACCATGGGCATGTGCTCGCAAATTTGCACGTCGCCAGTGGTCGAGATCGGACGGAATGGCCCCCCGGTTGGTGCGCCGGGTTTGAGGTCCCAGATGTCGATCGTCGGAGGCCCGCCACCCATCCAGAGCATGATGGCTGACTTGTGATTCTTTCGCATCTCGTCTGCGTTGGCCTGGATCGCGTTACCCAGGGTCATGGCAGCGGAAAAGGCGGCGGAACTTCCGGCCATGTGGTTCATGAAGTGCCGGCGGGTCATGCCGTTTGGCGTTTTCCAGTTCGAAATCATCGCGAGTGGCCTATCGAAAGAAAAGTTATGGTTCGGTATTAGATGAACGTCTGAGATCTTGAATTGAACCCAGGCAGTTGTTGATCAGTGCTGCATGATGAATTCGTTGCTGTTCAGAATTGCCCACCAGAGGTCCTGCATCATTTCGGCTTCATCACCGCCGTTGGCGCGGTACAAATCGCCTGCCAATTTGGTTTCACGTTTGGTGGGGCGGCGGGCAAGTCCGGCGAGGTACAGCCGGTTCAAGCGGTCGGTGGCGGTTTTCCCGCTGGTTCCGATTTCGGCCAAGAAGCTGCCCGGTTTGGTTTGCGTCGCGTTCTTGGTCAAGTCGCCGTTGAACAGCATCAGTGCTTGTGGGATCGAACCGTCAAACGTAGTCGCCTCGTCGCCTTCGTCGGTTCCGAAGGTGACAACGAACTGACGCATCCATTCGCGTCGCTTTTGTTCTTGTTGTTCGTAGGTGCCTTCGGCGTTACCGCCCGACAGTGTGAGCAGCGACTGGTACAGTTGTTCGGCGCTGATTTGACGCAAGTAGAAACGCGAAAACTTTGGCGTTTCGCCGACCGATGGGTCATCGATCGTGTTGTTGCTGCCAAGCGTGGAAGCCAGCGAATACGGCTTGCTGAGCGTCATCCAAGTAATCAGTTCTTTGATGTTGTAGCTGGACTTGCGGAATGCAGCGCCGAGTTCTTCAAGCAGTACCGGGTGTGACGGGTTGGTGTGTGGACCCATGTCGTCAATTGGCCGTGTGAAGCCGTGTCCAAAGAACATCGACCAGTGGCGATTGACGGCCATTAAATCCAACGCTTCGCTATTTAGCATCAAGTGGCCAAGTTCGACGCGTCGGTTGACGTCTTCGACAAATCCGCTGCGGCCGATTTCGGTGCCATCGGTAAACACCGGATAGGCGACACGCGTCAGTCCGTTTCGCATTTCGTAGAACACCAATGCGTCGCGAGGGTCACCCGCTTCACCGGCAAAGTCCTCGCTGACCAATTCAGCGAATTCGATATCGCGAGTCCCGTCAACGAAACGACGTAGGGCACGCGTTTGGCGGAAGAACGAATTGAACTCCCAGAACTTTTGTTGCTTCCAATCGTTAAACGGGTGGTTATGGCACTGGGTGCATTGGACTTGCTGGCCCAGGAAAATCCGTGACACGCTACTGGCTGCCAAAACCGCTTTTTCTTCGTTGACTTTGTCGACTAAGAAATTCACAGCACCGTTGAAGCCTTCGGTACCGGGTTTGGTGGTGCCTTCGGCGGTGACCAGTTCAAAGACCATGCGGTCGTACGGTTTGTTCTCGGCGAAGCTATCCCGCAGGTACTTCATCATGCCGTCGCGGTTGGTCAGGTCTCCCCGATCCATCCCGCCACTGCGGCCGATCAAAAGATTGGCCCAAACGGTCGCCCAGTGATTGGAGTATTCTTCGGTGTAACGGTCGTCATAAAGCAGGCGTTCGACCAGCTTGGCATGTCGCTCCGATTTTCGGTCCGCCATAAAGGCCTGCATTTCTTCGATCGTTGGGATACGACCAATGATGTCCAAGTAAGCGCGGCGACACCAAATCAATTCGTCGGCTTCTTTGGCAGGACTGATCTCGTAATCCGTCCAGCCCTGTTCGACGTAGTAATTGATCATCTCAATTGGCGAACGCGATTGAGTGGTCTCGGCAGTCGTCGACTCGAGCACGGTATCGGGCGTCGGATCGGCAGCATCGGAAGTGGTGACGCCAAGGTTGCAGAACGCGACGAGATTGACGAACGCCAGTGCGGCGGCGTTGTGTCGAGTAAGGAAGCGAGAGATTGCCATCGAGACGTTTCCAAGTTCCAGAGAAGGATCGATCAAGGCGACGCCAGTGTGATGGCGCTTCAGAATGCCTATTTCTCGAACGATAAGTGGGCCGGATGGTACCTGACCGAATACCGGGATTGTCTATCAATCTTAATGCGCGAGATCTTTCACGCACGTCATATCCTTCGCAATCCGACCAAGCGGATGCACAAGCCTGATCACGCGTGGGCAGTGGTTCCGGTCATCGAGGTCGTGAGGTCTGTCAAACGCCGCAAAATGACGCTCCGGACGACGTTCTGGTGAATCGAATCCCCTCTGTTGATACCGGCCCGTGCCGCCCAGCAACCACGTCAAGTCGCCACCTCTCGCGCCTGACCAACGGTGTCACGCGAATCGCCGAATCTGAGCCCAGGCAAGTGGCTTTTAAACACGAGGTTCAAAAATGGTTCAAGCAACAGATTCGCTGGGAAAGACAGGTTGGTTGATTTCACGAATGCGTCCAAGGACGGAGTGGCAGTCGTCGGAGCAGTCAGCTTCGATCATCGAGTACCTTCAGATTGCGACTGGACAGTGGGGGCCAGCCGAAATCGCGACATGGTTTCCAACTGAGTCGTCGGCAAACGTCTATCGAGAAGATTTCCAGGTGAGGAGTTCGTTTCGCCTGTTGTCTGTCTTCCTCTGCATGGATGTCGGGCAGTCGAGTTCATCCGTTGGCAGTGGGCGGGGGATTTTTGAACAGGTTGCAATCCCCCGTTTTGGTTGTCCGGGTAAGTTTGTGGCAGGTTTTCCCGCAAAATGACCGGTCTGCTGCCATTCTGAACTTGCACATCACACTCGTTTAACCGTTTCTTAATGGAGTGCCGGAGATTGGCATCAATGATGCATCACGGCACCGTCGCTTGGCTTTGTGATTTTGAACTGGCAGCGGAAACGGGTATGTAATGGATCTTTGGGTGGCAATCGCGTTTATCGCTGCGGTTTCTGGACTGGCATTTATCGCCGGGTGGAAGCTTTCGCTGTCGGTCTATCGCACCCGCCCGCTGTTGTTGATCGAATGCATTCTTCTGTTGCTGGTCTTCGCATTCGGTCTCGCGAATCGTCTTTTTTGGGCTAGCGCCATTCCTAATCCGGCGGCAATGTGCTGGTCGAATTGGCTGCCAGTGTTTCTGTGTTTCGCAGCCGGGTTAGCGACTCATGTCTGTGCGTTGCGGCCAAGTTGGCGAGGCGTCACCGCGCTTGCGATGCTGTCTTTGGCGGTAGCGTTTTTATTGCAGCCCGTCATGCGTCCCAATCTGTATCCGATCTCAATCGCCGAAGAAGCTGATTGGGATCACAACGTTTGTTTGCAAAGCGATGGAGCTAGTTGTGGCCCCGCCGCTGCGGCAACGCTTTTGCGTCACCACTCGATGCTTGACCGAGCGAAACGACAGCTCGGATGGGAGGGCCGATCATCAGAAGCAATGATGGCGAACCTCTGTTTGACATCCAGCCAGGGGACATCCTCACTCGGTTTGGTGAGGGGGTTACGATTGGCGATCGATGGAAGTCGGTACAACGTTTCGGTTGCCAGTGACAATCCGACGACTTGGAACGCGTCGGGGCAGTTGCCAAATTTGGCGGTTGTTTGTTTTCGGGGTGGCGAGCGAAATGACCCGGTTCGACGTTTGTTAGGAACCGATGGCGAAGCTCATGCCGTGATGGTGCTTGGCCGAACGCCACAGGGACTTTGGAAAATTGGCGATCCCGCAGTGGGGTGGCGGCTGTATACCGACGAGTACTTCCGTCGCATCTTTACCGGTGAAGCGATCTATCTCGCGAAACGCTAGTCGCACACCAAATTGATGCGGTGATTGCCGCTGAATTTTGGTTCAGCGAGCTCGATTGGAGTGCAGTGTGATCACCCCAATTTGAAAAGATTGCTCTACCGCGCAGACGGGGGACCTGTTAGTTTATCTTTACCGCGTCGCATACCGGCGGGCGGGTCGGGAAACGTTAGAAACGCCACCCCGATCGCCGGCGTGTGACATGACCTGAATCAACTTCGGGGCGGCTGCCGGGGATCGATCCTCTCTCACCAGATGCTTCCCTGGCGGTCAACGTACGAAGCCGATCGATTCAGTCCCTGTCAATCTTTTCGTTGCCATTTCGTCATTGCAGATCATCCGTCGGTTATCGAACCGTTCGGACGCACCCTGACGCTCCGTTCAACGACAACGTTCGACGCGTGTGATTTGAGCTTTCGTTCGTTTCCACGTGTATTCTGATAACGTTGTCTGATTCTCAATTCGACGATTTAAAATCGGCTGGCGATGCTTCGTCTGCACGCCCAAATTCCGCAGCGGCGAATGACGCCGCCGCGAACCAAGCCGATCGGTCCGCATCGATGCATTCCGATGATGTTACCCCCGCGGCAAAGGCTTCCGCCGCAGCGGCTCAGACTGCCAAGCGGCGTTCCGGTAGCGAATTGGCCTCTGCGATTGATAGCGATGGTGAACCAAGCTGACGCCCAATTTGCGGCAGCTGGACAGTGATTCAGAGCATGGTGACAAGATCTTACGATGTCAGGAATTGATCGACTATCAATTCAAGGACATCGAACTGCTTCGGAATGCACTCACTCATGCTTCGGGCGCATCGCATCGTTTAGCGAGCAACGAACGATTGGAGTTTCTCGGTGATGCCGTTCTCGGTTTTGTCGTCTGTTCCTGGTTGTACGACGAATACCCCGACTACAACGAAGGCGATTTGACAAAGATCAAGTCAGCCGTTGTCAGCAGGCGAACATGTGGCAAGGTTGCTTGTCAAATCGGTTTGGACGAATGCCTGATCGTCGGACGCGGTGTAACGCGAAATCGAAGCTATCCGCGGTCACTCGTTAGCGACGTGTTTGAATCGATCGTCGCCGCGTTGTATTTGGACGGTGGTCATCAAGTGGTGCGCGAGAGGTTGGTGCGGTGGTTGCGGCCTGAGGTCGAAGCTGCGGTGCAAAGCCAAGGCGCGACGAACTACAAGTCGACGTTACAGCAACGCGCCCAGCGCGATATCGCATGCACGCCGCAATACCGTTTGAAACGCGAGATGGGCCCTGATCATCGCAAGTCGTTCTTGATCAGCGCGGTAATTGACGGCGAAGAATTCACGGCAGCTTGGGGCAGCAACAAAAAGGAAGCGGAGCAGAAGGCCGCCGCTAACGCGCTCGCCGAAATGAGCGGCGAAGCGATCCCGTTTCCCTTGACCGAAGACTTCACCGTTGGCGAATAAGCAGGCTTAGCATCCCGTTGAATTTCGAACGCCGCCTTCCATGCTTCGAAAGTAGCGTTCTCTTCCGTTGCAGTTGCTGAGCAGAAGGCGACAGAGGGACAGAACGAATTTGAAAATCAACAGGCCGCTCACTTGCACGCGGTTAGGCGTCCTGCTTCGCGATCAAGTCACTAAGGGCTAGGAACTCGGCGGGCAGTTTCTTAGGGCGTCCTTCGGGGTCAACGCAGGCGATCGTCGATTCCGCTTCGGCAAGCACTAATTCGCCGCGCGAGACTTTGTAGTGGTGTTTGATTCGTACTTTGCGGATCTCTGTCGTTTCAACAACGACTTGCAAAAGGTCATCGAAATCAGCCGGGGCAAAGTAGCGGACGTTCATTTCGGTGACGACCAGCAAACGTCCGGAGTCCTCGATGTCCTTGTAAGGCATGCCGCCGGCGCGCAACATTTCCACGCGAGCGTCTTCGAAGTAGTTCAAGTAGTTCGAATGGTGGACCCGTCGCTGCCCATCGGTCTGATGGTATCCCACACGAAGCTCGTGGGTGTACTTTAAAAGGGCGTTGCTCATCGCTTGGTCAGTCTGTTGTGAATGATCGAATGCGGCACAGCATAAAGGCGATGTGAAAGATCGTCACCACGTTTGACCGCGAGTGGCTACAATTGGCGTCGAGGACGCTTGTCCGCCATAACTACCTACCATTTTTGTGATTGATGATGTCGAAGTCTGTTGTGTTGTCGTGCTTGCTGTTGGTGCTTTCCGGTGTCCCCGTCGCCGCGGTGGAACCCGTTCGTATGGGTGCCGGCGAGATGACATTCGAAACCGTCCCCGGGTGGGGGCTGCGTCCCGATGGGAATTCGGCGACCGGCGCGACTCATGGTGGAGTGGTGATCGATCGTGAGGGCAATATTTATTTCAGCGCTCACGCGGGTGTGTTTGTCTTTTCACCAGAAGGCAAAGTAATCCATTCGTACCTCGGCGGTGACTACACCAATTTGCACGACATCGAAATCCGTGAGGAAGATGGCGAGGAATACATCTATGGCGCTCGAAACAACGACGCCGAAGGCATCAAATTCCGCATCAAGGGCGGCGAAGTCGTTCTGCGTTTGCGATTCCCAGAAGAGTCAGGCCTGGGGCTAAAACGCATGAGCCCCACCGCGATCACCGTCGCGGCCAACGGTGACATTTACCTGTCCGACGGTTACGCGAGCAACTACATCTTTGTGTACGACAAAAACGGCAAGTACCTGCGTCACTTCGGCAAAAAAGGCAACGGCACGCAGGAGTTCAACACCGCCCACGGGATGACAATCGATACCCGCTATGAACCCAACCGCTTGTTGATCTGCGACCGAAATCACCAACCCAAAGGTCGGTTGGTGCACTACGACTTGGAAGGAAACTTCATCGAGGAAGTGATCACCGGTTTGGGAATGCCGTGCTCATTGTCGATCAACGGAGATTTCGTATCGGTGCCCGACCTGCACGGCCGTTTGGTGATCTTGGACAAGACCAATACGATTATTTCCGTGTTGGGAAACAATCCAGATCGTCAAAACGGACCGAACTTCAACATCCCCCAATCTGAATGGTTAGAAGGCGTTTTCAGCGGAACGCACGGCTCGTTCTGGGATAAAGAGGGTAATCTGTACGTACAGGACTGGAATGTATCGGGGCGTGTTCGAAAGTTGGTACGCGTACCACTACAACCGAATTGACCTCCGCAAAGTAAAACACGTAAACTTTTCGGTTTCAGCAGCGGGTCGATTGGCAAGACAGTTGGTGTGGGCAATTGAAGTCTTCTTAGCCAACGGTGTCAGATAACCCACGGAGTGCCGAAGAGACGAGGCCGAGATGGAATCAGATCAGGGAAGCGGATCGGGAACCAAATTTGAAACGATGCGGGGACGTAATTTTCCCGCACTTCGTCAGTTCACGATCTTTTTAGAAAACCGCGTTGGCCAGCTATTAGAAGTCGTGCGTCGATTCGAAGGCACCGGCATACGAATCTGTGCACTATCGATTAACGATGCCGCCGAGTGTGCGTTCGTCCGATTTTTGGTGAGCGATGCAGATCGTGGACGCGAGATCCTCGAACGCAGCGGATTGGCGCTGATCGAAACGGACTTGATCGGCGTCCAGTTGCCCGAAGGGCCGCAGCCGTTACTGCGCGTCTGTACGGCGCTGCTTCAGGCCGAGTTGAACATTATCCAGACCTACCCATTGATCATTCGTCCTCACGGCAAACCTGCCGTCGCGATCATGGTCGAGAACATCGAGGTGGCGATGGAGACCTTGAACGAAAAAGGGTTCACGATCATCACCGAGGGGGATCTGGACGATAACCCCACGATGGATCAATAGCGGCAGACGCTGGCTGGCGTTCTGCCCTGACGATCAAGCCTCACCCTATCTTACAGGGTATCAGCTTTCGAATCGACTGCATGGCGACCGAGACTGTGATGTTCGGTCGCCTGGCAGGGCGGGCTATTCGCGCGGCGGTTTGACGTCTTTCGTCGCAGCCGAACTGGTTTGCGAAGCACGACGGTTCTCGCGTTGGATCGCGTCGTAAACTTCTTGACGGTGCACTGGGATGGATTGTGGCGCCTCGATACCCAAGCGCACTTTGTCGCCACGGATATCAACGATCGTGACAACAACGTCGTCGCCAATCATGATGCTTTCATCGCGGTGTCGGGATAGGACCAGCATGTTGGCCTCGACATCATTGAATACAAGAGGTAACGGATTTAGCTATATACGGTGCTGCGGGTCGACTGTAGGAGGATTCACCGGAGGTAAATCACAGTCATCCGCAAAGGTACGACGAGTGGCCAGCACTGAAGTGGCCCGTCGCCTGGGGTGTTCATCGTCGCAAGTGACACTGAATTTGATATCGTTTGCCAGAAGTCGGCAGATACCGGTCGTGACGGTCGCTCCCTCCAACCCGGTTGATTCGAAGTTCGTGCTTCAAACGCCACCATGCGTCGGTTTGTTGCGGCACAAGCGGACCAACCCATGTAATGCGACCGCGTTGGCGATCACAGCACATCACGTCCCCCAAATCGAATTCGCCAGTCGAACTTCAATCGGTAACGCTGGCGTTTCGCCTATCCCAATGAAGTCGGACAGAATCGCGGGTTTGTCACGAGTGACAGAGTCGCGTGGGGCGACTGGTCGCCGACAAATCCACTGTCGTTTAGGCAGCGGATTTCTTTGTTGAGGCGAACAGGCCAGCCGCGTTCTTGGTGAATGCCGGCACTGGGTTTCCGGTCGCAACAATCGCCGCGTCGGTTTGCTTGGCGGCAGCTCGCGGTGCAACGAGTTCACGGACCACGTTTGACGCACCGGCAAACGAGTTGACCGGCTGTTGCAGTGGGTATTCGTTGTCGGTGATGATCTGGCAACCCAAGCGTCGGCTTAGATTCAAGACGATCGGCGACCGCAGGTTCGTGGTCAGCTTGCCAGAGTGTCCTGAAATGGTGGTCAGGACGTATGTTTCCGAGCCCGGTTTAAGATGTAAGCTGGTCAGCTCACGGCGTGAAACTTGAATCCGATAGTCGGGGAAGAACGCCCGGGGACTAATCAAGGGAAGCGCACGGTCACCACGGGAGGCACTTTGCAGCCAAGCGACTGCTTCGTTTTCCAGATCGGGCAACAGTGCCCAGTCTCGCAGGGATTCCATGCCGATCAGGCCAGCGGGAAACAGGAACAATTGATCTTGATCCAGCGAGATCGTTCCAAATCGTTGTGTTTCGATTCGCATCGCGTAGGCTCGGACGCTTCAGATGTTTTTGGATAGGTTTACAATATCGTTATCGGCGGACGTATCGCACGAATCGACAAAATCGGTAAAGAAGGACCAAGATCCAGAGTGCCCCTATGATTCTGATCGGAACGATGAATCTCACGCGGACACGCGACTCGGGGCAGTTCTATTGCCCGGGGTGCCGATCCAATCAAGAGTTCCGGCTCCGCGCCAGGAGGCCATTCTTGACGTTGTATTTCATTCCTGTCGTTCCGATCGGCGGAGCTGAGTTGTTTGTTGTCTGCAGCAACTGCCGCGAAAAATGGGACCCGACGGTCTTGCAGGTTGACCCCAAGGGGAGCGAACAGGTTCAGCGGGATCAGTTTTGCGATGAAGCTCTAAAGAGCGCGATCTTGGTTGTGCTCCATGACGGATTTATCAGCGAAACGGAAATCGATGCGTTGATTCGGATCGGCAATCATCTGCTGGGTCAACCGATCGATCGTGAAGTCCTCGGCGAGATGTGTTCGATCGCCGAACAAAACCAAATCCGCGCATCGAATTACGTGACAACCGTTGCCAAGCGTTGGTCACCCGATCAAAAACGCGAAGCACTCCAGGCAATGTTCTTGGCGGCAACCGCCGAAGGCACGCTGGATGATTCGCAAATCAAGTTGCTTACCGCAATGAAGCAAACGTTGGAATTGGATGACCGAACGTACCAGGCCGCCATCGATGAGGCTTTGCAATGGGAACATGTGTAGTGCGACGAACCGCGTTACTGATTTTGCTGGTGAGCGTCGTTGTCAGTGGCGGGTGCACCAACAATCGAACCGACCTGGACTACTCGTACAACATCGAGCAACGGATTCCGAATGATGGCGATCTGCCGGGGGACATGATTCAGTTTGAGCAGGTGTTCTGGGAGCCGAGTGATTCGGCGTCGCTCCGCAAGTTGATTCGAGAAGACTCCATTGCCCAAGGCAGGCGGGTCTTAGAGATCGGAACCGGAACCGGGGTGATCGCGCTTACCTGTGCCGAACACGGCGCCAAGCAAGTGATCGCGACGGACATTAACCCGGCCGCAGTTGCCAACGCACGTTACAACGCGGCCAACTTAGACTTGGAGCAAAACCTGGAAATCCGCCAAGTTGACGAAGCTACGCCGGGCGCGTTTTCCGTTTTGCAAGGTGAGCCACGATTTGATTTGATCATTTCAAATCCGCCTTGGGAGGACGGCGACATTAAACGTCCATTGGACTACGCATTCTACGATCCAGGTTTCGAATTGATGGATTCGATTCTTGACGGCCTGCCAAACCATCTGAGCCCCGGTGGTCGTTGCTTGCTGACATACGGTCATGTCCCGGCGATCGAACGGTTGCAAGCGGAGGCCACACGCCGTGGCTTGCAATGCAAGGTGCTCGATGACCGAGATCTCAAAGCGTTGCCGAAAGATTTCTTACCTGGCATGTTGGTCGAGTTGCGATTGGGGCGTGATCTAATCCCCAACGATGCCGCAAGTCGCGACGAGTGACCCTCAATTTCAACAGCGTGGTCCTGGACCACAAAAATGCTTGCGGCGCCGAGTTTCGCCCTATTACCATGAACATCGTTGGGAACGCGACCGTGTCGAGTGAACAACGCGAATGCTTGACGTGAGTCCTGCATCGAAGTGAAGCTGGTTCTACCTTGTCTTTTTTGTAAACCAACTGATGTGAGTCGGAATCGCCTATGATCCACTACACTTGTGATCGCTGCAAACGCACGATCGATCCGGAAACGGAACTGCGATACGTTGTCGAGATCGACATTCGTGCCGCCTGTTGCCAAGACCCCAGTCAATCGTTTCATCAAGAAAGCGATGAAGACGAGGTGGATCATTTGGCCGAACTGCATGATCAGTTGCAGCGGGAATTGAATCCCGATTTCGATGCGCCGCACAGTTGTGCTGATGACGAGGAGTTCGTTGACACAACCGAACGGTTTGATCTCTGTCCGCAGTGTCATGAGATCTTTGCCAGCAATCCACTCGGGCGTGATGTTCCCGTCGGTCTCGGCTTCAGCAACAACTGAATCGGAGCCGCGCGTCGATACGATCGGAGTTGTCGAATGCTCCCAGTAAGCTTTTCGAACCCACGAAAAGTCTTGCATTCTTGATGGCGAAGCGGGGTGGCGAGATAGGATGGCGATTGAAAGCCAACTATGCTTAAACGTCCGCGAAGGCTCCCCCGCCACACAAGCGTTTCGCTTCCCCGCCAGTCTCCCCACCTCCAACGGCTACACGTGTGGCACGGCCGTTGTCTAGATTTGCCCAATGACCGCCCGCCAGTTTACCTGCCGGTCTGTGCTGCTCGTCTTTGTTAGCAGTCTGCTTTGCTGCCCTGTCGGCACCGCACTTTCCCAAGAGCCGGCCGCCGAGCGTCCCCTAAAGCCGGTGACCGCAAGCGAACTTCGAACCGGCCTCTCAAAGTCCTCCTATCAGCTGTTGGGGACGATCACGCCCAATCGCCGCTCGACCTTGGGCTATGCCGTTGCCGGCCGAATGAAATCGCTTAACGCCCGTCGCGGTGATCGCGTCCAATCCGGTGAAGCGATTTCACAGTTGCAGACCGATGTGATCAAGCTCGAGATCGCTGCCGCCGAAGCGGAATTACAACTTGCCCGGCAGCAACTCGCCGAGTTGGAATCCGGTTCTCGAAAGGAAGACATCGCGGAAGGGAAAGCGCGAATGGATGCCGCTCGCGCGGTCGCTCGCAAATCCGCCGGCCAACTCGTTCGTATGCAGCGGCTTGTCCAATCACAAGCGGCGTCGGCAGACGAGCTCGACGTCGCGATCGCCGAAGCCGATTCATCCAAAGAGTTGCTCGCGGCAGCCAGCATTGCGTACGACCGCTTAGTCGCCGGCCCACGAAAAGAGCAAATCGCCCAAGCCAAAGCACGTGTCGATTTGCAGACCAAGCAAGTCGAACTGCTTCAAGACCGTCTAACCAAACACACCTTAAAAGCACCGTTCGATGGATATGTCATCAACGAGTTTACCGACGCCGGTGCTTGGGTCAGCTCAGGTGACCCGGTTCTTGAGATGATCGAACTGGACACGGTCAAGATTGAAGTGGCCGTGCCTGCATCGCAGATTGTGAATGTTCAAACCGGGCAATCGATCCGCGTGCAAAGCGATGATCGCAAGGATGCTTTGATCGTTGGCAAAGTCGAACGCATTGTTCCTGCCGCTGACTCGCGTGCGCGAACGTTCCCAATGTTGGTCAAAGTAAACAATCAATTGGTCGGCGACACACCGATGTTGTTGAGTGGGATGGTCATACGGGTGTTCCTTCCAGCGGGGACTGCATCCGAATCAATGTTTGTACCGACCGATTCCATCGTTCTCGAAAGTGGTGGGCAATCGGTATTTGTCATTGATGTGGAAGGCGATGCCGATGCCGACAGGGCTGCCGGCGCTGGCCGGGACGGTGTATCCGAGGATGGAACGGTAGTCGGTACTGTTCGCAAAGTCCCTGTCGAGTTAGGCGTCGCTGACGGCGAGTGGATCGCGGTGCGTGGACGTCTACAAAATGTCCGCTGGGTTGTTACGCGCGGCAACGAAGGCTTGATCGAAGGCGACAAGGTGGAGGCGGCCGCTTCCCGCGGCTGAGACCGATGTTTGAATCGCTGATCCGGAATCCGGTCAAGGTCTATGTCGGGGCCATCTTGGCGGCGCTATTCGGAACGTTGTCTCTGGGGCTGATTCCAAAGCAATTGGTCCCCGAAGTCGAAAACCCGGTGTTGACGATCCAGACGTCATGGCCGGGGGCGAGCCCACAAGAAATCGAACGCGAAATCATCATTGAACAAGAGGAGCAACTTCAGGGCGTCGAAGGCCTCGTCAAAATGTCGTCCAATTGCAGCGTCTCGCGAGCCGAACTGACACTGGAATTTGAACTGGGGACCAACATCGACGATGCGTTGGCTCGTGTGAACACGCGATTGCAGCAGGTGCGTGAATACCCGCTCGACGCTGGCGAGCCGGTGATCGAAGCGTCAAACGTTTCCGATCGACCAATTGCCCGGTTTGCACTCACGCCTCGTCCTCCCACGGCCCAGCAAATCGCCGCGTTTCAATCCGAGCATCCGGATCTCGCCGAAATGCTTGAACCATCGCGGTTGGCAAGCAACTCGGCGCTGCGAGTGTTTCGCTTGAACCAATGTATGGAGCAAAACCTGGAACAGTTCCCTTCGCTGCAATCGCTGCAGCCGCCGCCGATTGATTTGGAACAGCTTCGCAAGTTTTCCGAAGACTTTGTCGAACCTCGCTTGGAACGTGTTGCCGGTGTGTCCAATGCGGAAACCAACGGCGGACGTGAAGAAGAGCTTCAAGTGATCGTCGATCCGGCAAAACTGGCCGCCAGCCAGATCACGATCGGTCAGATTCGTGACGCGCTCAATCGCCAGAACAGCGATACGACGGCGGGCGATATCTTTCAAGGCAAACGCACTTGGGTGATTCGGACTTTGGGGCAATTTCGTGATCCCAAGCAGGTCGAACGCCAATTACTAGTCAGTGAAGGCAACACGCGGGTCTATGTTGGCGATGTCGCCGAGGTCAAGCTTGGCTACAAAGATCGCGACAGTATCTCGCGTCGCTATGGGACCGAAAGCATCGGCGTCAGCGTGAGTCGCGTCACGGGCGCAAACGTCTTGCAGGTGATGCAGGGCCTGCGCCGGGCCGAGCGAGAATTGAATGAAGGTTTCCTGAAACGCGAAAACCTCGAGCTGTTTCAGTACTACGACGAAACCGAGTACATCGAATCGGCAATCGAGTTGGTCATCCGCAACATGCTGATCGGTAGTGCGGTCACGATCATTGTGTTGATGTTGTTCTTGCACTTTGGCCACGAGACGTTGTTGGCGGGGACCGCGATCGGTGCCACTGCGCTAGCATCGGTCTATGTGTCACCATGGTTTTATGTCGCCACGGTGTTGCTGATTCTGTTTGCCGGTTACCGCTACGCCCGCGGGGCGCTCGTCGCGGCGATCGCAATTCCGATCAGTATTTGCGGGGCGTTCCTTTGCATGACGATGCTGGGGCGTTCTTTGAACGTGATTTCGCTGGCCGGTATGGCATTCGCCGTGGGCATGTTGGTCGACAACGCGGTCGTTGTGCTTGAAAACGTCATTCGTCGTCGGCAATTGGGCGAATCCGCATTTCGCGCGTCCTCACGCGGCGTCGGCGAAGTCGCTGGTGCAATCGTTGCCTCGACGTTAACCACCATCGCGGTGTTCTTGCCGGTCATCTTTGTCGAAGCGACGGCGGGGCAATTGTTTCGCGACATCGCGCTTGCAATCAGTTGTGGCATCGCGTTTTCGATGTTGGTTTCGTTTACCGTAATTCCAACTGCGGCATCGCGTCTGTTCAGTCAACGCAAAGGTCAATCAGAGCCGGTCGTTCCAGCACCGCGAAAGCCCTGGTGGATCGAGCGGATGATTTTGGGAGCTTCGTCAGGTTTGGTGTCGAGTGTTGTGAATTTCAACAGCTGGATCTTGAAAGCTCGCTTCCGATCCGTTGCAGTCGTCGTCGTGATGACCGGCGTCTCTATATTGCTTAGCTACCTGCTCTGGCCGAAAGTCGAGTACCTGCCCACAGGGAACCGGAACTTCGTCTTTGCACGGTTCTCAGTCCCGCCGGGATACAATTTGGACGAGTTGTCTGACATCGGTGCGATTGTCGAAGACCGCTTGCGCCCGTACTGGGATATCGATGAAGGCCAAGGTCCCAGCAACGGCAGCGACGCGCCGGTCGTCGATTATTACTTCTGCGGGATTCGCGAACGAAGTTTGTTCATGGGGTTTCGAGCCCGAAATGAAAGCCGCGCCGCCGAGTTGATCCCGTTGATACTTGATGCCGGAAAAGGGTTGCCTGGAATCCGCGTGATGGCGAGCCAATCCAGTCTGTTCGGCCGCGGGATGACGGGGGGACGTACAATCGATATTGAAATCTCCGGCCCCGAACTCGAACGGATGGCGGAAATCGCCGGGCGTGTATTGGATGATGTCGATCGCTTGATGCCAGGTGCTCAAGCGTCGGCTCAGCCGAGTTTGGAACTGGCCAGCCCCGAAATCCATCTGCGCCCGAAACTGCTCGCGACTTCGGAAATGGGAATCGACACCACCAATCTTGGTTACGTGGTCGATGCATTGGTTGACGGCGCCTACGCGGGCGACTACTTCGTTGGCGGCGACAAGATCGACATGACGATCAAATCAAACACCGACGCCGCGAAGGACCCGCAATCGTTGATGTCGCTTCCGTTGGCCACTCAAGAAGGCGAGATCGTGCCTTTGCTTGCGGTCGCAGACATGAAATATGGTAGCGGACCGGAGCAAATTCAGCGTCGGGAACGGCTCCGGGCAATCACAATCCAGGTAAGCCCGCCGGACGACATGCCGCTCGAAGCAGCGATGGACATGGTCAACAACCAAATCGTCAACCCACTGGTCGACGAGGGAGTGATCGGAAACGAATACTTTGTTGCACTGTCCGGGACGGCCGATAAGTTGCGTCAGGCCTGGGACGCCCTGCAATTTAACTTTCTGCTCGCGCTGTTGATCACTTACCTGTTGATGGCGGCGCTGTTCGAATCGTGGCTGTATCCCTTCGTCGTGATTTTTAGCGTGCCACTCGGTGCGGTCGGAGGGATCGTGGGATTGTGGCTGTTGAATTTTTTCGTCAATCAGTCCTTGGACGTTTTGACGATGTTGGGATTCATCATTCTAATCGGGACAGTGGTTAACAACGCGATCCTGATCGTTCACCAGTCCTTGGTCCATATGCGAGAAGAACATCTCGCACCGATCGATGCGGTGCCGTTGAGCGTGAAAACGCGAATTCGTCCGATTTGTATCACGACGCTAACCACCGTGTTGGGTTTGTTGCCGTTGGTGCTATTTCCCGGTGCGGGCAGCGAGCTTTACCGTGGATTGGGCGTCGTTTTCCTAGGCGGCATGGTCATTTCCACTCTGTTCACTTTGATTTTGGTTCCGGTCGTGTTTGTGTTGATGATGGATCTGCGTCGTGCTTTGAAGTGGTCGCCAGAGTGGGAGCTTGGTCCAGCTCTGGCAAAGGATCCCGCGATGGTCGATGAATCGGCTGCTACGCCCTCGTTGCAATCGGCAAGCTGATGTTCCCGTTACGTTGTTCGGTTCGTGGATGCCAGGGTTCCTTAGAGCGTCAGGACCGATCGCTGCGCTGTCCGGCGGGCCATACGTTTGATCTCGCCCGCGAAGGTTACTTTAATCTCACGCAGCCTCAGGATCGCCGCAGCAAGAATCCTGGCGATAGCGATACGGCCGTCCTGGCCCGTCAACGTTGGGTCCAGCGAGGGCACATGCAAGGCCTGGTCGAAGCGATCAAGGCGATCCTTGCCGAGACGTCGCTCGCAATGGCAGCGGCGCCAACGATTGATCTCGGTTGTGGCGAAGGCAGTTTCGGCAAAGCGATTTTTGCCGACGCGCCAGAACAGTTCTGTGGTTTCGATTTATCGAAGCGTGCGGTCCGATTGGCAGCCCGTCACTGGCCAGAAGCGAATTGGGTTTTGGCCAACGCCGATCGAGTTCTGCCGCTCGCAGATCAATCTGTTTGCCGAGTTATTTCGCTGTTTGGGCGACGACCAGCCGGCGAAATTGTTCGCGTCCTCGAAGATGGCGGTCTCTGTTTAATCGCTGTCCCTGGTCAAGACGACTTAATCGAATTGCGTGAGCAGGTTCAATTATCTGGGCACCGTCGCAGTCGCACCGAAGCGATCATTGGCGAGCTAACCGATGCTGGGCTTCAATTGGTCGAGCATCGCTGCTGGACGCACGCAGAGCGTCTGGACAAGGATGCGATCGAAGACGCACTGGCGATGACGTATCGAGCTGTTCGGAACTCGCAGAACGCTCGGCTCGCAGAGGTTGATGCGATGATGGTAACGCTACACGCGGACCTCTTGTTGCTGCGCAAGTAACGCCGCATGAATCGGCGATCCCAAATCGCATTAAAAAACCCTCTTGCCGAAGCAAGAGGGTTTCGATTTTTGGTCGTGCCGTTGGCGATCAAATCGCCCTTGGCGGATTACTCTTCCAAGGATGCTGTTTCTTTCGAAGCACGCGTTCCCAATGCTCCCCACAATCCATAGGGACTCTTGCGGGTCTTCGCGCCACCGGTCGGCCAGTTCGGAGTGTTGGCACTTAGGTTTCCGGTGTCGATTGACTCAGTGATGAACGTCACCGCACCGTCACCCATCAGCACGTGTGCGCCACCAGGGTGCCGACTGCCGACGGTAAACATCCCGTCTGAACCGTCACCCGACCACGCACAGCTGACTTTGTTTGGTCCCATGATCGTTGTGATACTGGTCATCACTGGACGACCATCGGTCCAACGCATCCCTTTGTTTTGTGAAACCGACCAGTTGTTTACGTTCGTGCCTTCCAGGTGGAAGTTCGGTTCTTGCGGGTCGATTGTGTCTTCGCAAGCAATTGGGGTGATAAAGAAGTCGGCATTCGAACCACGGTTAACGACGGTCGCGCGAACTTCAAGTTGGTTGTTGTCAACGACGATTTCGCCGCAAGCGATCGTGTTGCTCAAACCGTCCAGCATGTCGCGGAATTTGGTCACCCGGCGTGTTTCGAAGAAGCCACGGTTGTGGCAGTTTCGTCGTGCCGGTGCACACCAACCCAGCTCTTCGCCACGCTCACCGCGACAGGAGTGGTTGTTACTAGCGACGCCGTCACCAAGGCTTGCCGCATAGTTGGTGAAGCCTTCAAAGTTGGCCGGTGGTTGGGTCGGATCACTTGGGCAGCGATACGTGCTGATCTGCGTCACCCAAGGCGTGTAGCTTCGGTCCCATGGTACCGGTCCCATCGCCGCAAACGGTGGTACCCGATCGCTGCCGTCATGGTTTACGGCACGTGGGCTGGAAATCATGTCCCACAAGCCCTGCTGCTCGATAAACGATGTCAGCGGCACCAAGAAGCAAAGCAGGTGTCGGTTTCCGTTATTCGCATTGCTGCTGCCGGAAACGAACGTACCACCACTTTGAACCGGCAACTGTTTGTATGCCGAGTGGTAGTTGTGCAGTCCTAACCCGATCTGTTTGAAGTTGTTGCTGCAGCTCATGCGGCGAGCGGCTTCTCGAGCGGCTTGTACCGCTGGGAGTAGAAGTCCGACCAGGATTCCAATGATCGCAATCACAACCAGCAATTCCACCAGGGTAAAACCCTGTCGAACGCGCGTCGTTTTCATAGAGAGAGATCCCGCGAAAAGAATGGATGAATGCGTGACGCTGACGGGTAGCAAGGCGGAATAGCGTCACGTAAGCAATGTGATGATGTTTATTTCGCCAAAATGCGTCTTTAGCCCGACACCACCAAGTGTGGGCGTATGGGGCTGATCGGACAATGGAATATTGCGCAGAATTGATGCAAAATTTCTAAAAAGGGGCCTGCCTTGCCCTCTGACGGGGAGGTCTTTGTGCCGAATCGGACGGGGATTGTGAAAGTCCCCGGTCGGCGCGTCCCGAATGGAAGAAAACTTGTGCGACAAGCTTGTGTTGAGTGCCGAACCTAGCGGCGATCGCGAACGGGCTTCGCGGCAAAAAAATGGGCGTTAACGCACTAATGTCGTTAACGCCTGTGCAGTTAATCGTTGATCTATTGATCGCTTATGCGTTCCATCTCTGAAGCTTCGACTTCCTTGAAGACGGCAAGTCTGCCTTACTGGCTCTGCATGTCCGAAGCGTTTTGCTCTGCCATCGATTCCATTTGCTCATCGGTGTGGACAACGCTGTTGTCGACGCCGGTGGAAGTTGCTTTGGGTTCGTTACCGCATCCGGCGAAGGAAGCGACCGACAGCATAACAAGACCCAAGCCGATGAAACGTTTCATGTGATTCCCCGTAAAGGAAGTAAGAGATGGAGCGAACAAATCTAAAACTGTGTTGGTGAAAATCAAGCCCCAGTCAATGCCTCGCAAGAAGGCTTTTCATCGTGGGAAGTGAACGCGCTGACACACTTTGCCGGTTATTCGCAATGGAGACTTCGATCTTGATTCAAAAATCGAATCAGCGAAAAATCATTCCGTGCTGCAATCCAATTCGACGTTCTGGATCCACAGGTATTGCTGTCCCGGTCGCAAGCCGTCTTTGCGTTCGGTCTGACCGTCGGGCCAACGAACGGTCGCCACAATACCATCTTTACCAAGCTCGGTGGCGCGACCTGAACATGCAAATCGAAGAATCGTCTCATTGCTGCACTGATAACCGTTTCCCGCGAGTCGGTGTTTGACCACAGTCCACGCGTCTTGTTGCAGCGTAACGATTGCACCAACTGCATCGCGGTGGCAATGTGTTCCGACCAATCGGATTTCGATGACTTCGTTGGCTTGTTCGGATTGGTTGATCAACAATGAAACCGGGTCAAGCAAATTGGCAACCAATGCGTCGGTTCGACCGTCGCGATTGAAGTCAGCCAACACCATCGCTCGCCCCAATCGCTGCTCGGTAAACGCGCTGCCGACGGAGTCTGCGGCAACGAGCTCGAAGCGTTTCGTATCGGTTTGCCGAAACAGCTGCAGTGGCATCCGATAGAGTTGCCCCGTGTGCGTGAAGTCATCGACATGACCATTGGCAACCAACAATTCCATCATGCCATCGCTATCCGCGTCAACCCACTGCGTACCATAACCCAACGTACGAATCGTCGGTTCGGATAAACCAAGTGCACCCGTTTGATCCGACCATAGTCCCGGGTGGACTTGCATGTATGCGGTGTTGTAGTCGTCGCTAAAATGCGTCACATAGAAGTCGAGGTCGCCATCGCGATCGGCATCATCGGCGGCAATGCCCATCGATGCTTGTGACAGGCTTCGCGCGTTGAATGCAAGCCCGCGGGCGGCACCTTGTTCATGAAATCGTGTCGACGAATCGTTGTTTGCCGGGTCGTTGTTTGCCGCATCGTTGCTTTGTCCAGACCAGAAATGGTTGGCTGTCATGTCGTTGGACACGTAAATATCCAGGCCCGTTTCACCGTCGAGTTGTCCCACCACCAATCCCAAGCCGCGTCCTGGATCGGTAGCGTCAAGCCATTCGATAGATTTGTCGTCGTATCCACCGCTGGCTCGTCCGGCGAAGACGCGATCGTTTTGTGCGGGAAAGACCAGCGGGCCACAAGACCGATGTTGTGGGAGTTCATCTGGAAAGCACTTTCGTGTGATCACATCATCGCCACTGACGTATTGCACCGCGAACAGATCGGCGATCGCATCCAGATTCAAATCGGCGATCGCGACGGATGTTGTCCATTCGCGATCGCCACCTGCGTTCCAGGATTCCGTTGCGTCTTCGAACGTACCGTCGCCACAGTTGATCAGAAGTCGATTGAGGCCAAACACGCCGACATAGATGTCTGCGAATCCGTCGCTATTGACGTCGCCTACCGCAACGCCCTGCGAGTAACAGTGATCGACGCACCATGCGATCTCGGTTTTATTTTGAAAGTTTCCGTCAACGTTTCGGTAGAGCTGATTGGACGACGAGTCCGTTTGCAGCGGATGGCCGTCACAATTGGTTAAGTAAACGTCCGGCCAACCGTCCAAGTCGTAATCGATCGTCGCCGCGCCGCCCGCGCCGGATTGGTAGATCCACATTCCGGCATCACCGTTCGCGGGAGCTGCGATCTTGCAAGCGTGATTTAGTCCCCGCTGTGCTGCTTCATCTTGAAATCGAATCGGCAGTTTTGATTCAGTCACGACAACGTTTGTTGGCGACGGGGTGTTGTTGCCTTGAGGAGTGTCCCAAGCAGGCTGGGGAAGTTCAGACACATCGATCTTGTTTGCGACAAGCGTTTCCGGTTGTTGCCATGGGGTTTTCGAAGTCAGTTGTGCACGAATCTGTGTGAAAACCTGTTTGGCATCTGCATCGGGATCCTGCGTCATCAAGACGGCCGACTTGGCCCAGTTGGCTGCCTCCCAGACGCGTCCCAGTTTTTGCATCGAGAGGGCGATTTGTGTTGCCGCACGTTGCGAATGTTTTCGCCAGTACAATAACGAGTCGATGTGGTCACGCATCGCAGTAACCGCTTGTGCCCGGGCCGATGCCAGCGCAGCTTCGTTGGGGTGTCCGACCTGTCCCAGCGTACTTGCCAAACGGTTCAATGCTTCGCCATCGTTTTCGTCCAAACGAACTGCATTCCAGTACGCATGGGCAGCCTGGTCGATTCTGGATTCACGTTGGGACCATAGGCCAAGTGCGACCCAGTATTGTGGTTGCTGTTTGACCTCATCGGTCACCGTCTCAAGCCATTCGGTAATCCGTGCCTTCGCATCAGAGGTGGCGGTTTCGACAATGGCGCGGCCGTAGTATGCCGAACCTTCTGGGAACTCCGGGTGACGTTCCCAGACCTCACGCAGCGTCCCAATCGCTTCGGCCCAGCGGTTGTCGTAGCATGCTTGCCGGGCGACTGCATACGCGGGCCGTCGGTCGTCCGGATGGTGCTCGAGAGCATAGTTGCAGATAGCTTCATCGGTTTGCGGGCGCGACAACTCGGACAAGATGATCAGTTCTTCCACGCCCGCCTGATTCCGCTGCACCAAATAGCGCAAGTGTTCCGCCGCACGACGTTCAAGCCCCAGGGCCGCTTGCAGCCCGGCCAAGTCACGTCGTGTCGCAGCACTGGTCGGATCGAGCACAACCATTTGCTCCAAGATTTCGACCGACCGATAAGGCTGGCCGAGTTGCATCCACTGTCGTCCGATCTTATCGAGCAGTTCGATCGAAGGTTGTGTCCGCAGTTCCGTTGCCGACCGGTATCGTTCGATCGCGGTCGACGGCTGTTGCAACGCGACGGCCACGTCGCCGGCAAGTTCGGCGAGCTCGGCGTCATCGGGGAACTCGATCAACGCCGTGCGAAGTTGCTCCTCGGCTTGTCCGAATCGTCCGCCGCGCGCGTAGGCGACGATTTGTTGACGGCGCTGCGTTGCGGTCGCGGGAGCCCTGCCAGGCGTATTGCCAATCGTTGGAGTTTCGTTGTTTTGCGTTTGGGCCGTGCCCACGTCGGGGGCGACCTTTGAGGGGCCGCATCCGAAAGTCGGCAAGACAATACAAATGGCAGCCAGCACGATTGCGTGGCTGAGGCGATTGCGGCGAGTCCTGCGCATGAATTTTGGCGAGTGACTTGGCGAGAGATTAGTGGGTTCAGTTTTCCTGGGACACACGTCGGCGTTCCTTGCGAAACGCACCCGGTGGCTGGCCCACGGCCCGGCGAAACGCGACCGACATGTACTCCTGGTTTTGGAAACCTGTTTGTCGAGCAATCTGTGAGAGCGACAAATCAGTATTCGCCAGCAAGTACTGAATCTGATCGATGCGACGCCGCAAAATTTCTTGGTGCGGTGTGCGACCGAGGATTTCACGAAATCGACTTTCCAGCATCCGCCGCGAAATCGGAATGCGTTCGAGCAGGTCTTGGACGTTGATCGGTTCGCAGTAATGGTCGCGGATGAAGCGGACTGCCTCCGCAACATCTTTGTCGCTGATCGCGACGATGTCGGTGGACTGTCGTGACACGATGCCTTTCGGCGGCAGCAAACGCATGCTGGGATGATTGCCACATTGTCGGCGTGGCTTGTTCATCATCGCGTCAAGCGTTGCCGCGGCAACACGTCCCGCCTGTTCGGCATCCGGGGCGATGCTGGTCAGTGGCGGCGTGCACAAATCGCAAAGCAGTTCGTCATTGTCCACGCCCAGCACGGCGACTTCCAAAGGCACCTTCAAATCACATTCACGGCAAGCATCGAGCACCTCTTGTGCCTTGATGTCGTACGTCGCAAAGATGCCAATCGGCTTGGGCAGTTGATGTAACCATTTGACCAAGCGTCGACGCTCAGCCCCCGGGGCGCGGCGACTTTGACGTTGGTCAACAAACGTGCTGCACGGGAATCCGTCTTCCTCGACCCGTTTTAAGAAAGCCTTTTCGCGATTGGTTGACCACACGAATCTCGCGTCCCCGCAAAAGCCAAACGTTTCGAAACCGCGTTCTCGCAAGTGTGTGTACGCCAGGCCGGCGATGGCTTCGTCATCGGTTTCGACACAAGGAATCTCGGGAATGTGCCGGGCTGCGCTGACATCGACCACAGGAATTTTTAGGTCCTGAACCACTTGCGCCGTCGCTTGGTTTTCGATTCGGGCGATGACGCCATGCCCGTTCCAGTCTTGCAGCCACGATGGGGGCAAGCTGCCGCGTTCTTGTTCGGTCAAAAAGATCGACCACTGTTCATGCTCGTGAACATAGGACGCGATCCCACGCAAAACCCCACGTGCGTAAGCATTCGAAGTTTCGATCAGCAGTGCAACAGATTTTCTTTTCTTTGCCATCGTGATCCTCGCCATCTTGGGGTTGAAGGAACCAACAGCTGTTCTCAGCGAGTCGCGGCTCCTCGCGTCAACCGCCTACTGTAGTACATCTACCGAAGGGGTGTGCAAAATCGACCTGCGGATTATCGGTGAAGTTAAAAAGCGCATCAACTATGCGCGTATTCACATTTAGGGGATTTGGTTAGCAGCTATACTTTTTTTGCGGCACGGCGGGGCATCTCTGCGTCTGCACGCTCGATCGCGCCATCCTACCCAATCTCTCCTAAATTTCCCCTCCACTCGGATCGCTCAGGAATCACATGACAGACGAACGTAAAGTCAAAATGGCAATGGTCGGACTCGGATTTGGTTCCGAGTTCATCCCGATTTACAAAGCACACCCCAATGCCGAAGTCGTCGCGGCGTGCCGTCGTAACGAAGTCGAAATGAACAAGATTGCGGATCAGTTCGAGATCCCCAAACGCTACACACATTTCGAAGATGTCCTCAGCGACCCCGAAGTCGAGTGCGTCCATATCAACAGCCCCATCGGCGACCACGCCTGGATGTCGCTCAAGGCTCTCGACGCCGGCAAGCACGTCATGTGCACCGTGCCCATGGCTACCACGATCGACGAGTGCCGACAAATCGTCGAGAAGGTCGAAGAGACGGGCTTGAAATACATGATGGCCGAGACGGTCGTCTACAGCCGCGAGTTCTTGTACATCAAGCAGCTCTTCCAGTCCGGCGAGCTCGGTGACATCCAACACCTCGCCGCCTCGCACCCACAGGACATGGACGGCTGGCCTGAGTACTGGAAAGACATGATCCCGATGCACTACGCGACCCACGTCGTCAGCCCCTGCTTGGGATTGGTCGACGGGTTGGCCGAATATGTCAGCTGCTTTGGATCCGGCCAAGTTCGTGATGAGATCGCTCAGCGTAGCGGCAACAAATTCGCTGTCGAATCGTGTCACATCAAGATCGCCGACACGGATCTGACCGCACACGTTTGGCGTGCCCTCTATGACGTCGCACGTCAGTATCGTGAAAGCTTCGATGTCTATGGCACCAAGAAAAGCTTCGAGTGGACGCTGATCGAAAACGAGCCCCACGTGATGCACGTTGCCAAACGCCCCGAACACGAGATCGCCGAAAAGATCGAAGTGCCTGACTTCGCCAACCTGTTGCCTGAACCGATCCAACGCTTCACCCAGCCACAGGAAATCCATGACTCCGAACACCTGTCCTTTATCCAAGGCGGCGGACATGGCGGGTCGCACCCACACCTCGTGCATGAATTTGTCAGCGCGATCCTGGAAGACCGTCAGCCGAAACCGGACGCAATCACCAGTGCCAACTGGACCTGTGTCGGAATTTGTGCTCACGAGTCCGCGATGAAGGGCGGCCAGATCGTCGAATTACCTGAATTTACCCGTCGACCGGCACAGACCGTCTGATCGGACACGCCAAATTAGCTCGCCATTTGAAACCGGCATAGAATGAATTGCGAGTTCCCACCTGCCTACCTTCTTTCGAAACTCACCGCCACGTTTGCGACATGAAACATTTCCTGTTCACAAGAGTTCTCCTGCTGGCCGCCATGTGCGGCTTGCCCCTGACGGGCAACGCGGACGAACTCAACGCGCTCTTTTTGGGTGACCAAGGTCATCACCAGCCGGCCCGCCGTTTTTACGAATTGGCGCCCGCCTTCGAGTCGCGCGGCATTCATCTCGAATACACCGAAGATGTCTCCAAGCTGACCGAAGACAATCTCAAACAGTACGACGCGCTCGTTCTGTATGCCAATATCGACAACATCGATCGGAAATACGCCGACGGGCTGATGGCCTATGTCAAGCACGGCGGTGGCTTCGTGCCACTTCACTGTGCGTCGTTCTGCTTCCGCAACCAAGCCGACTTGGTCGCCCTGATGGGTGCCCAGTTCCAGTCGCACCAAACCGGTGTCTTTCGCACCGAACCGGCCGATGTGGAACACCCGATCATGAAGGGCTACGGCGGTTTCGAAAGCTGGGACGAAACCTACGTGCATCACCTGCACAACGAAAAGAACCGCACCGTCCTGGAATATCGCAAAACCGATTCCGGCCAAGAACCTTGGACCTGGGTGCGAACCGAAGGCGACGGGCGAGTGTTCTACACCGCTTGGGGCCACGACGGACGCACTTGGTCCGACCCCGGTTTCCAAAACTTGGTCGAACGTGGCTTGCGCTGGGCAGCCGGTGATGATCCCGCCGAAGCGGGCACGTTCATGTCCGACCGTGACTACACCGTTCCCGAGATGACCAAGATCACGGGCAGTGACAAGGACTTCGAATTCGTCGACGTCGGCAACAAAATCCCCAACTACACGCCTTCGAAGCAATGGGGAACGCAGGGCAAACCGCTCAGCCAAATGCAAATGCCTTTGTCGCCCGAAAAATCGATGAAGCACTTCGTCGTCCCCGAAGGCTTTCATGTCGAACTGTTCGTCAGCGAACCGGAATTGCAAGGCAAGCCGATCTTCATGACCTGGGACGAAGCCGGACGGTTGTGGGTCTGCGAAACCTATGACTACCCCAACGAACTGGCCCCCGGAAACAAAGGCCGGGACAAAATCCGCATCTGCGAAGACACCGATGGTGACTACAAAGCGGATAAGTTCACCGTCTTTGCCGAAGGCCTCAGTATCCCGACTGCGCTGACGTTCACCGCACAAGGCGTCTTGGTCCAAAACGGCAACGAAACCTTGCTGTTGACCGACACCGATGGCGACGACGTCTCCGACAAAAGCGAAGTCGTGATCACCGGCTGGGAACTGGGCGACACCCACGGCGGTGTCAGTAACTTCCAATACGGCTTGGACAACTGGGTCTGGGCGATGCAGGGTTACAACAACTCGCGTCCCGTCGCCCGCGGCAAAGAACAAGGCCGCTTCCGCATGGGATTCTTCCGTATGCGTCCCGATGCCACCGAAGTCGAATTCATTCGCTCGACCAACAACAACACCTGGGGCTTGGGCATCAGCGAAGAAGGGTTGATCTTCGGATCGACCGCCAACGGTAACCCCAGCATCTACATGCCGGTTGCAAACCGTTACTACGAATCCGTTCGCGGCTGGGCGCCTTCGTTGACCTTGTCTTCGATCGCCGACACAAACGACTTTGAACCGATCACCGACAAAGTCCGCCAAGTCGACCACCACGGGGGCTACACCGCCGGTGCCGGGCACGCGCTCTACACCGCCCGCGAATACCCACAGCAGTACTGGAACCGTACCGCATTCGTTGCCGGGCCAACCGGTCACTTGGTCGGTACCTTCGTCCTGCAACCCGACGGTTCGGATTTCCATTCGACCAGCCCATGGAACCTGATCGCCAGTGACGATGAGTGGTCCGCTCCGATCATGGCCGAAGTCGGTCCCGACGGGAACGTTTGGGTTGTCGATTGGTACAACTACATCGTCCAGCACAACCCGACACCACAAGGTTTTGACACCGGTCGCGGTAACGCTTACGAAACCGACCTGCGTGACAAGAAACACGGACGCGTTTACCGAATCGTTCCTGACGACAAATCGTATGCACCTGCATCCGATTTGCGAAAACTGAGCGACGTGGAACTGGTCGCGGTTCTGAAGGACCCAACGATGTTGGTTCGCAAGCACGCCCAGCGTTTGTTGGTCCAGCATGGCAGCCGCGACGCGGCGGTCATCGCTGCCTTGGTCGACTTGGTAAAGGACCAAAGCACGGACGAGATCGGCCTCAACGCCGCCGCGATCCACGCGATGTGGACCTTGCACGGTTTGGGTGCCCTCGACGGATCCAACGCAAACGCGACCGCAGCGGTTGTCGCGGCGCTGCGTCACCCGTCCGCCGGTGTACGCCGCAACGCGATCGAAGTGCTGCCCAAGAACGAGCAGAACTTCCAAGCGATCGCGGACTCGATGATCTATGACGACATCGACCCGATCGTACGCTTGGCAGCGCTGTTGGCGATCGCCGATGGCGAATCCGATCAAGCTGCCGGGGCCGCTGTCCTGCATGCTTTGGCTGACCCGCGAAACCTGATCGACCGTTGGATTCCCGACGCGATGACCAGTGCCGCCGCTGCCCAAGCGGACGGCTTTTTGTCGGGGCTCGGATCGTTGCAGCTCAGCAGCGATCGCCGCTACCGTGACAACCAGCTGGAACTGATCGCAATCGTCGCGGATCACTTTGTCCGTGGCGATGATGCCGGCCAGGCTCCCGCGATTCTGGCCAGCTTGTCGAATGCCGATTCGGACGTTTTGCAAGCCGTCGTGACCGGGATGAATCGTGGCTGGCGAAATGACAGCGAAGTGACGTTGACCGCCGACGTCGAAGCGAAATTGGAAACCGTTTTCACCAAAGCCGACACGTCGACTCGCGGACAAATGGTCCGCTTGGTTGAACGTTGGGGCAGCGAACGGTTGGCCAAATTTGGTGACGAAGTTGCGGACAAACTGTTGGAAAAAGTCGTCGACGAATCGTTGTCGACGCAACAGCGACTGGGCGCCGCTAAAGAGCTCGTCGATTTTCGTCCCAACAGCGATGACGTTGTCGAAGACCTGTTCGAACTGATCACGCCACAAACGGCTCCCGATGTCGCTGCTGGCGTCTTGGCAGCCGTTTCGCAAAGTCGCGCCGAAGCGGCTTCGGAGATCATCGTCGAAGAACTCGCCGCGATGACGCCTTCGCTTAAGGCTGTCGCCATTCGTGGCTTGCTGTCGCGTCCGACCTCGACCGTGGCACTCCTCGATGCGGTCGAAGACGGCAAGCTGCCGTTGACCGATTTGGCTCTCGACCAACAGCAAGCTTTGGCTTCGCACCCCGATCGCCAGATTCGTGAACGTGCGGCAAAAGTTCTCGCCCAGGGCGGCGCACTGCCAAGTGCTGACCGACAAAAGGTGCTTGACGAGTACGCCGTAGCGGCCGAGCACAAAGGCGACGCCGTGGCCGGAAAGCAGCTGTTTACCAAAAACTGCGCCCAGTGCCACAAGCACAGCGGCGAAGGCAACGCGGTCGGTCCCGACTTGACCGGCATGGCCGTTCACCCCAAAGAAGAACTGTTGGTTCACATCTTGGACCCAAGCCGCAGCGTTGAAGGCAACTTCCGCGCTTACAGTGTCTTGACGGTGGATGGGGTGATCATCAGCGGGATGCTGGCATCGGAATCCAAAACCGCGATCGAACTGTTCGATACGCAAGGCAAGCCACAGACGGTCTTGCGTAGCGACATCGAAAAGCTTGTCGCGTCGCGAAACTCGATCATGCCTGAAGGCTTCGAGAAAACGTTGTCGGTCGAGCAGATGACGGACTTGTTGGAATTCCTGACCAAGCGTGGCCAGTTCACGCCGTTGGATTTGCACAAAGTCGCAACCGTCGCGAGTGACAAGTCGATGTTCGTCAATCCGAACGCCTGGGAAGAACGCATGGTCTTCCGTGATTGGTCGCCGAAGACATTTGAAGGTGTTCCGTTCGTGTTGATCGATCCGGAAAACCAATCCGTTCCCAACGTGGTTGTGCTGTATGGTTCGAGTGGCCAGATCGCTCGCAAGTATCCCAAGAGTGTTTCGTTGCCAGTCAGCGGACCGGTGAAAAGCATTCACATGTTAAGTGGTGTTGCCGGCTGGGCTTACCCATATGGTCAAGCTGAGCGGCCGGCACTTGTCGTGCGTTTGCACTACGCAGACGGTCAAACCGAAGACCACACTTTGGTAAACGGCCAGCACTTCGCGGACTATATCCGCCGGGTTGATGTGCCCAAATCGAAGTTCGCGTACAGCACAGGCGGAGGTCAAATCCGGTACCTGTCGGTCATGCCAAAGCGTTCGGAGCCATTGTCTTCGATTGAACTGCGAGACGGCAGTCCCGAAATCGCCCCCGTGGTGATGGCGATCACTGTCGAGCAGTAACTCGAACTCTGGCGCACAGCACCGCGTTTGAACCTAAAACGGCTTTCGTCCCACAAGGCGAAGGCCGTTTTTTTTGCGCCGCAAGCCAATGTCGCCTTTCGCTCCACCTCCCACCTCGTGACAAGGCTCCCGCCTTGTCACGCACTGCACCGCAGGCTCCCGCCTGCCCATCCACAACCGCCCTTCCAGCCACCTCACTCAATAAACCAATGTCGCCTTTCGCTCCGCCGAAAGTAGCGCCCTCCACTGCTGGTTTTGTGCGGCCGAGGCCAGCTTTGGAAGACATCAAATCTCAAAACCAACTGCCTGCCGAGCCAGCCGTCAAGCCTGGACTCCGAACACTAAAACACGAATCTTTTGACCGTCATCAAAATGCGTGGTTGGGATTATTCTCGCATCAACGACGGATATTCCCTACGATATCCGCCTACGAAGTACCCATACTTAATAGTTCGCCGAATTTTACACATCGGAATCTTGCTTGAACCCTAATCCGTACGAGCCGTCCGAATCCGAAGTGACTTCAAATCGTCACTGGCTCAAACTAAATAGATTTGCACGAGGTGCGCGCGACGCACTGATATTCTCAAGCTTCCTGCTTGCGTTCTTGATCCCAATGCTCCGCCACTATTACGATTCGTTCCTGTCGGTGGCAATCGATACGTTGTGGATACCCGTGGTATGGATGCTTGCTGCAGGTACCGTCGCGGAGATAAAGAATCGGAGAGATGTGACTGATCCGTCGAAGCGGTCATGGGTGTCTCCCAACGATTACGTATCCGGTGGCGGGCTCGGCGAACCAATCGATCGCTTTAGGTCAGAAGTCAAGAGGATAGGCGGCAAGCGAGCCGATTCAAACTCAAACATCGCACGGCCAAGAAGTGTCGATCGAAGCGTTGGTCGGAGTTCTACCGCTACCTGGACCGCTTTCCGCTTGTTCAGCCGACGCGTTTGACGGACTTGATCGCGATGTCGAGGGCCAATTCGATGGGAGGCTGAGCCGAGTGTTGGCTGGGAGCCGGATGCGTTAACAGCGCACGTCCGGTTCTGAGAGGGGCCGAGGGTCAATGCGGCATGGTAACAATCTTGTGACACCACAATCGGGAAACCGGTGGCAAACAGTGAACACAAACCGTAACCTAAACCAAAGAGACCTCGGTCTACTCGCCGGGAGAACGGGTGCCGTGCTTAATGGTCTGCTTGCGAGTCTTTCGTCCGTTCCCCGTGAATTCTACCGTTATCCCGCATAAACCGTGACTGAACATTCTAAATCTTCACTAATCGTTGGCGCTGTTCAGCAAGCATGGTCTCCTGTGATTCGAGCGCTCCAGCCCGATTTCGATTTTCCGATCGACGGCGACGGTGCAAACTCTTTCTTTGCACGCTTGGTGTACCTACTTCGCTGGTGGCACTCGTCCCCGGACAACGAACTCACGCGTACAAATCGGAAACAACATCTCGAATACCTGCATCACCTGAAATCGCGAATTGCTCAAGAACTATCCGACGCACAAAACGCCGGCGAACTCGCAGTTCGTCCACAATACTACGACGTAATTGACCGTTTTGTGGTACCAGACCGAAACAAGAATGCCAGCTTTATGTTGGTCAATACAAATTGGGACACGGTGGCAGACGAGGCCACACGTTCTCACTTGAATAAGACTCATGATGGTGAGGTGTATTCACTTCACATACATGGTTCTGTTGATGACCACCGCTTGCTTTACCTGCCATCCGAATTGACAAAGGAACCCTATCGGACCCCCGACGAGGATCAGAGAATAGGTGGGATTCACGGTTCAATCATGCGTGGACTTGAAGGTGCAAGTCGCGTCGTGATCTATGGCCTGTCGCTTTCGCCACTCGACGCCGAACTGCTGCAGACACTCGCTGCGGGATTCTCAAACGACAATCTTGAAGAGGTTCACGTTGTTGTTCCCGACCACGAACTGGTTGCGGGACGCGTCAGATTGCTTCTTGATCCACGAAAAGCGGTAAAACTCATTGGCCACGACATTAATGATCTCAGCAAAGAGACCGTGTATTTCCCCGCGGAAGTCACGGGAAACCAGTAAGGATTTGACTTCGCGAGCTTGCGAGTCGAAGCTCAAGTCTTCTGTTCAAGAAGCCCTTTGATCTTCTTTGGGCCGTCGCTTCAGGCTTGGGATTCGCTTCTCTTGGCTGTTGCTTTCCGATCCCTTTTTGCCGTCTCGATTAGCTTGCTGTGGGGCGAGATTGGGGACGACTTCATCGCCGATCGCGTCACGTAGGCGATCGACTTGCCCAGCGTGCTTGTTGTTTGGCGGTTTAGATGCGTTTGACTGGTGTGTGCGCGCACCGGTTCTGTTCGCCTCCCCGATGACGTTTGCTTTTTCACGGTCGTGGGCATTTTATCGATCAACCGTTGCCCTTTTTGAAGTCGATTTGCGGTGGTCCGCGTGGCAGCAGCATCGGATCGAAGGTGATTG